>JAFTTA010000012.1 GCA_017467015.1 Bacteroidaceae bacterium | reverse complement strand
TTGAGGAAACCTTTGCCAAAAAGTCCTCCCGAACCTATGGCTATCTTCGACTGATGCACGTTGTATCATGCACCGGCAAGGTCCTCTTTCAGTCCTAAAAGCACTTCGATGCGCACTTTTTGGTGTGGTTTCATCACATTGTTGAATACATAGTCGCACGAGTGGAAAAAGAGTGTGGAGACAACTATAAACAGTGTTGCCCACATCAGTGTCTGCCGCTTGTCTATACGTGCCCTTATAAGCAGAAAAACAACATCGAACAGTAACATAAGATACTGAACATGTAGTATGTTGAACGAGAACAGGTAGACAGCTGTCCAGTAGCTGATTAGTGCCACGGCGCAGTTGATGCCCAGCATTATGATTGCTGTGCGTTTTTCCTTGCACCAAAAGGCTACCATTCCTGCTGTCAGCAGCTGTATGATGACCGTTACTGCATAGTGACCCACAGAGACGGGCAACTCGTCGAACATGGTCTGCTCGTATCCGATGCCCACAACAAAATATATTATTGCACTTATAGCGGAGAGCAACACCATGCCTGTCATGCCTTCGCGGTAGAGAACTATGAAGAATGATAGGTAGACAAGTGCGCTTCCTGTTTCGTTTTGGCATATAATCACCAGAAGTGGCAGGAATATGATGGCAAGACACTTGATGAAATCTTTTTTGTTGTCTATTCTGAAACCATATCTGTTCATGAAGGCTGCAAGTGCCAGCGTTGTTCCGAATTTCATGAATTCTGCCGGTTGTATGCCGAACGAGCCGATGGTTATCCACGAACGAGAACCTTTTATGTCGCGCGAAATGAATATGGTGAGAATTCCTAAGAGTATAAGAAAGGCGTATATGAATTTCGATGAAAATTCGTAGCTCTGCTTGTCTATGAACAATAGCACTATGCCTGCCAATATGGAGATTCCTATCCACATTGCCTGCTTACCGGTGCGTTCGTCAAGTGAGAAGAATTCCAGAAAATCGGTCTCTATGTAGCTGAAGCTTGCACCACAGATTGCCAGCCACCCCATGATTGCCAATGCTGCATATAGGGTGATGGTGACCCAGTCGAGTGATTGCATTATGTTACCTCTCTGCCTCTCCATAGTATATTATTCTGTTTTGCATCTCGTTTGCTTTTATCTTGCTGTTCTCTGACAGTTCTCCATTTATGTATTGCTCCATCATAAGCGCACCGATGGGTACGGCATATGTAGCTCCGAATCCACCATTCTCCACATATACGGCGAGGGCGATCTTTGGCTCGTTCATGGGTGCAAAGCCTATGAATGCCGAGTGGTCTTTGCCTTTGTTCTGTGCTGTTCCTGTCTTGCCACACACTTCAATGTCGGGAAGGTTTGCTCCACGGCATGTGCCGGCAAGCACTGCCTGACGCATTCCTTTGACTACTGATTCGTATGCCTTGCGCGATGCTTTTGTGGCACGTGGTGTCAGATAGGTCGATGCAAGTGTGTCGTTCTCTATGTTTTTCACTACGTGGGGAGTGATGAATGTGCCTCTGTTGGCTATTGTGGCGCATAGGTTGGCTATCTGAAGAGGGGTGAGTGTCACTTCGCCCTGCCCTATGGAGATGCTTATAACTGTCAGTCCGTTCCACGATGCACGATAAGCTTTGTCGTAGAACTGTGCGTTGGGTATCATGCCGCGAACTTCGCCGGGGAGGTCTACTCCCAACTTGTAACCAAATCCCATGGATACCATGTAGTCGCGCCATGTGTTCATCGCTTTTTGCACTTTTCCGTACTTGTTTGACGATAGCATGCGCAGTAGTCCCCAACAGAAATATCCGTTGCACGAGGTGGCTATGGCGGGGATGAGTGGTAATGGCGCCGGGTGGGGGTGGCATCCTACGCGCAAACCGGCGTGAACAAATCCTCCATAGCAGGGGAAAGGTGTGTTTTCGGTTATTATTCCCTCTTCGAGGAATGTGAGTGCTTGCGAGGTCTTGAAAGTAGAGCCGGGAGGGTAGGTTCCCATGATGGCGCGGTTAAGCAGTGGCTTGCGCTTGTCGGCTGCAAGCTTTTTGTGACTGGCACCGCGTTGTCTGCCCACAAGTATGTGGGGGTCGTACGAGGGTGATGACACCATGCAAAGTACTTCGCCGGTGGCTGGCTCTATGGCTACAATGCTGCCTATCTTGTTTTGTAGCAGTCGTTCGCCAAGGCGCTGAAGTTCAATGTCTATGCCTAATGTGATGTCTTTTCCGCGCTCGGGCATTGTGTCGCGTTCTCCTCCGCGATATTTGCCTTGTATGCGTCCGTGGGCATCGCGCAACAGCATCTCCACGCCTTTCTTGCCTCGGAGCGCTTTTTCGTATGAGGCTTCGAGCCCCTGTGTGCCTATGTAGTCGCCACGCACATAATATTTATCTTCTTTCAACTTGCGAGGCGATACCTCGCCAATGTCGCCGAGGATTACTCCTGCCGCATCGCATGAATATTGTCGTATGGAGCGTTTCTGTATGTAGAAGCCGGGGAAGCGGAACAGCTTCTCCTGAAAACGTGCAAATTCTTCGGCAGAGAGCTGGCTCATGAAGAGCTGTTGGGTGTATGAGGAGTAACCGGGGTTTGAGCGTGGGTTGCGCACGTCCTCCATGCGGCGGTTGAACTCGTCGCGTGTGATGTTCAATGCCGAACATAGTTCAAGGGTGTCGAGCCTTCCTTTTACTTCACGTGGTACGAACATTATGTCGTATGCCGGTTGGTTGTAGACAAGCAATTCGCCGTTACGGTCATAGATGAGTCCGCGAGAGGGGTAGATGGTTTTTTTGTAAAAGGCGTTGCTATCGGCGGCGGTCTTGTACTCTTCGCTCGCTATTTGCAACACGAACAGACGGCATATGTAGACCAGCAGAATGATGATTATCGCCCCGCCGAGAATAAATTTTCTATGTTCGTGGGTGTAGTCGTTCATCTGTTGTGACCGTTAAGGCTTTCTATGACTGTGGTGAAGAGCAACGTGAGCAGTGTGCTGCTTGTTACGCTTATAGCAAGATGCAATGGGCGGCTCAGCGTGAAGACTTCGAGCATGAATAGCGCTGTGCAGAAGAGGGCAATGCAGAAAGCTGTGTAGCCTATGTATGCGCTCCATCGCAATACTCGTGTGCCTGGTGTGAAGTCCTCTGTCATGCCGTTGGGGATGAACATGGCAAGTATGTAGTTGCGCAGAAATGCTACGGCGGTGGCTGCGGCTGCATGTATGCCCGGTGTGTTGCCGAACATGTCGACTACCGTTCCGAGTGCAAATGCCCACAGCATCTGTCGGTTGCGTGTGGCAAAGCGTGGCATCTTAAGAATGAAGAGCAGATAGATATATGCAGTTGCATATCCGAACAGGTGTATATGGTTGAATATAAGCACTTGTGCGGCGGCTGCTATGAGGAAGTATTTCAGTTGGTTGAGAAATGTATTCATATATCAGTTTTTGCTCTGTTCTAAATAGCTTTGTTCTTCGTAGTTCTCGCTGCCGACTATGAATACTGAGGTAAGCTTTGAGAAGTCGACAAACAGTTTTACTCGCACTGTGTAGAACATGCCGTCTGCCGAGTCGTCAATCCTTTCTACCGTGCCTACGGGCAGGTCGCCGGGGAATATAGATGAGAAGCCACTGGTGACTACCGTGTCGCCTTGTTCGAATTGTGCGTATCGCGGCAGGTCTATCAAGTTGGAGTAGCGTGGGTCACCACCGTCCCAACTGAGTGAACAGAAACTGTCGCTGCCTTTTACACGACAACTGATGCTGCTCTTGCTGTTGAGCAGTGGTATTACAAGGGCTCTGTTTTTCGATGTCAGATAGACAACGCCTACAACACCTTCGCTGTTGAAAACTCCCATCTCGGAGCGTACTCCGTCGTTGCTGCCCTTGTTCAGGGTGATGTAGTTGTTTACTTTGTTAAGTGAGTTGCTGATGACGTTTGCTGTCTGATAGGTGTATTCCGATTTTATGCTGTTTACCAATGAGTCTGTTTGCAGCAGTTGGTTGTTGCGATATTCGGCAAGTTGCTCTTTCAGTTCCGATACTTCGCGTGTGAGGGCAAGATTTTGCGACAGCAGTCCGTCGTTTTCTGTCTTCAGGTGGAAATATCTTCCTGCGTCGAGAAATATGTTGTAGACGTTGCCTGCCACGCTGCCTGCCGACGTGAAGAATGTGGCTCCCTGATAGTTGTTGAAACGCACAAGAAGCACAAGACTGATTACCTCTAACAGCATGAAGAGGAACCAGTCGTTGTGTTTTACAAGGAAATTGAATAACGCTCGCACTTTCTTCTCTTTTGTCGGGCGATTATCTCATGAGGAACGGATAGTTGAGGTCTCTCAGAGCGAGTGATGTTCCTTTGGCTACGCAGTACAAGGGGTCTTCTGCTACGTGGAAAGGAATATTAATCTTGTCTGAGAAACGCTTTGCAAGTCCGCGCAGCAATGCTCCACCACCTGCAAGGTATATTCCGTTGTGTACGATGTCGGCGTATAGTTCGGGAGGGGTGCTTTCGAGAGCGCTGATGATGGCATTTTCAATCTTTATGATTGATTTGTCAATACAGTGTGCAATCTCCTGATAGCATACGGGAACCTCTATGGGCATGGCTGTAATTCTGTTGGGGCCATGTACGATGTAGTCCTGCGGTGCGTCCTCGCCAAGTTCGGTGAGTGCCGAGCCTACGTGTATCTTGATACGCTCTGCCATACGCTCACTGACACGTACGTTGTGCTGACGACTCATGTATTCCTGAATGTCGGCTGTGAAGTCGTCACCTGCTGTGCGTAATGAACCGTTTGAAACGATACCTCCCAATGATATTACAGCGATTTCTGTTGAACCACCACCTATGTCGACAACCATGTTACCCTCGGGGGCTGTGACGTCAAGACCTATACCCAATGCCGATGCCATGGGTTCGTATATGAGATATACGTCGCGTCCGCCGGCATGTTCAGCCGAGTCGCGTACGGCACGCAACTCTACCTCGGTAGAGCCATAGGGAACGCCGATGACCATGCGCAGGTTAGGGGTGAATATCTTGTTGCCTATGTCTACTTTGTCTATCATGCCGCGCATCATCTGCTCACATGCGTAGAAGTCGGCAATCACACCATCGCGCAGGGGACGGATGGTGTGTATGTTGGGGTTGGTTTTCTCGTGCATCTGCTTTGCCTTCTCGCCGACGGCAATCATCTTTTTTGATGTGTCCATCGCTACTACCGAGGGCTCGTCTACAACAATCTTGTTGTTGTACATGATGATGGTGTTGGCAGTGCCGAGGTCAATTGCTATCTCTTGTGTGAATGAAAAAAGACCCATTTGTTTTCTTTTTAATATAGTTTAGTGTTTGAAGTGACGGAAACCGGTGGTCACCATTGCCATTTCGTTAGCGTCGCAATATTCAACCGAAAGGTTGTCCTTGATTGAGCCACCCGGGTGGATGACTGCTGTCACTCCTGCATTGTGTGCTATCTCAACGCAGTCGGGGAAGGGGAAGAATGCGTCACTTGCCATCACTGCGCCTTCGAGCGAGAATCCGAATGAACCGGCTTTCTCAATGGCGTGTTTCAGTGCGTCTACGCGTGAGGTCTGTCCTACGCCGCTTGCAATAAGCTGCTTGTTCTTTGCAAGCACGATGGCGTTACTCTTGCTCTGCTTAACTATTTTGTTGGCAAAGAGCATATCTTCTACTTCGCTTGCTGTGGGGGCAACCTTTGTGACCTGTGTGAGGTCGGCAGGTGTCTCTATCTTTGCGTCTCTCTCCTGTACAAGCACACCGTTGAGTACGTTGCGGAATGTCTTTGTGGGCTGCGCAAGCGATTTTTGTACGAGAATGATACGGTTTTTCTTCTGTGTGAGTATCTCCATTGCGTCTACATCGTAGTCGGGTGCAATGATTACCTCGAAGAATATTTTGTTGATTTCCTCGGCTGTCTCCTTGTCGATGGGTTTGTTGGTTATGAGTACTCCGCCAAATGCCGATACGGGGTCGCCGGCAAGGGCGTCTTTCCATGCTTCGATGAGTGTGGAACGTGATGCAAGACCGCAAGCGTTGTTGTGCTTGAGGATGGCAAATGTTGTCTCGTCGCCAAACTCGCTGATAAGGTCGACGGCTGCGTTGATGTCGAGCAGGTTGTTGTAAGAAATCTCTTTTCCGTGTACCTGGTCGAATATCTCTTTGAAGTTTCCGTAGAATGCGCCTTTCTGGTGGGGGTTCTCACCGTAACGGAGCGACATGGGGCTGTCTTGTGAGTAGCGGAATGCGCTCTGCTCCTCGCCGTCGAAGTAGTTGAAGATGGCTGAGTCGTAGTGTGACGATACTCCGAATGCTTCACGGGCAAAGAAACGACGCTCCTCGAGGGTGGTCTGTGCGCCGTTGTTGTTGAGGATGTCGGCAAGGGGCTGGTACTGTGCCTGGCTGGCAACGATTACCACGTCTTTGAAGTTCTTTGCTGCAGCACGGATGAGTGAAATGCCACCTATGTCAATTTTTTCTATGATGTCTGCCTCGGGTGCGCCCGATGCTACTGTCTTTTCAAATGGATAGAGGTCTACGATTACGAGGTCTACCATGGGTATCTCGTATTGTGCGGCCTGTGCGTTGTCCTGCTCGTTGTCGCGACGTGCAAGGATGCCGCCAAATACTTTGGGGTGAAGTGTTTTTACGCGACCACCGAGGATAGAGGGATAGCCGGTAAGGTCCTCAACTGCTTCGCAGGGTATTCCCAAAGATTCAATAAATTTCTGTGTTCCACCGGTGGAGATAAGTTTTACTCCATTAGCGTGGAGCGATTTTATAATCTCGTCGAGACCGTCTTTGTGAAAAACGGAAACCAGTGCGCTTTCAATTTTTTTTGTTGACATTTTTATTTTGTATTGTAGGTTTATATTTCTTTTTTTTGTCACTTTGCAAATCTCTGCAAAGATACCTCTTTTAACGGAATATTATGGTATTATCCGATACTTATTTTAGCCTTATTATTTACTTTTTTTCTTTTTAACTTATCGTTTTTTTTGTGCCTCTTGAGTATTTTGTGCAAATTGGTTTATCTTTGCACTTCGAGTTTAACGGGATACGCTTGTTGTTGCTCGAAATTCCTGTTTGAATGCTAAAATTTCAGATTATGAGAAAAATAACAGATAATATCTTTTATGTTGGTGCAAACGACCGCACTACGCACCTGTTTGAGCGTTTGTGGAGCTTGCGTCGTGGTGTGTCGTACAACAGCTATGTGGTTGTCGACGAAAAGGTTGCGGTTATAGACACCATAGAAGCCGGCTGTACAGCCGGCTATCTGCGCAGCATCGCTGAAGCCACCGGTGGACGTCCTGTCGATTATCTTGTGGTTAACCACATGGAGCCCGACCATTCCGGCTCAATTGCGGCTTTGCGCCAATGTTATCCCGGCATGACCATCATTGGCAATGCAAAGACTTTGCAGATGATTAATGGTTACTATGGCATAAGCGATAATGTGCTCGAGGTGACAGATGGCTACACTTTGTCGTTGGGTGGCGAGAGCCTTACATTCTACCTCGCTCCCATGGTGCATTGGCCTGAGACAATGGTGACATTTGCCAACGAGGCGAAAGTGCTCTTTTCGGGCGATGCCTTCGGTTGCTTCGGTGCGCTCGACGGCGGTGTCACCGACGATGAACTGCATCTCGAAGATTATGTCGATGAAATGGTGCGTTATTATGCCTGCATCGTTGGAAAATATGGTGCTCCCGTGCAGAAGGCTTTGCAGAAATTGGGCTCATTGCCTATGAGGGTCGTGGCTTCTACTCATGGGCCTGTGTGGAAAAATTCAATTGCCGATGTAATAAAGATATACGACCGTTTGAGCCGTTACGAGGCGGAGCGCGGTGTGGTAATAGCTTATGGCTCCATGTATGGCAATACGGCCGGGCTGTGCGAGGAGATTGCTTGCAGTCTGCGTAGCAAGGGTGTAGAGAAAATTAAAATTTACGACCTCTCTTCGGCTGATATGTCCGAGGTCCTGCGCGACGTCTTTCTTTATCGCGGTCTTGTGGTTGCGTCGCCCACATATAATAACGAACTTTTCCCGCCTGTACGCGAATTGTTGACAAAAATATCGGAGCGTACTGTGAAAGGTCGTCTCTTCGGTTTTATAGGCTCATATACATGGGCGTCGGCGGCACTGAAACGCTGTAATGAGATGGCTGAGAAGAACGGCTGGGAGGTTGTGTCTTGCTCCATCGAGCAGAAACAGTCGCGTCTGTCGGTGAGCAACGAGCAGATTGAGGCTTTTGCCAATAATTTTGTGGAACTGTTGTAGTCTTTTGGTATTATGGCAGCTGATGACAGAATTATGGAGTGTGTCCCCAATTTCAGCGAAGGACAGCGCCCCGAGGTTATAGAGGCGATTGCCAGAGCAATCGCCGGTGTAGGTGGTGCAAAGGTGTTGCATGTCGACCCGGGATACGATGCCAATCGCACTGTGATAACCTTTGCCGGTGTGCCTGAGGCTGTTGTCGAGGCTGCTTTTCGTGCGGTGAAGTGTGCTGCCGAACTGATAGATATGCGCTACCACAAGGGCACGCATCCTCGCATAGGTGCGACGGATGTATTGCCTTTGGTGCCGGTGCGCGGAATTACGCTTGAAGAGTGTGCCGAGTATGCACGCGAATTGTCGCGCCGTATATATAGCGAACTTGGAGTGCCTGTTTATTGCTACGAAGCTGCAGCGTTCAAGGAGAAGTGGCGCAACCTTGCCGTGTGTCGCAAGGGCGAGTATGAAGCTCTTGCCGAGCGCATTTTACAACCCGATGAAATGCCCGATTTTGGCGGCGGCGAGTACACTTTGCAGGCGGCTCGTAGCGGAGCGTCAGTGGTGGGGGCACGTAAATTCCTTATAGCTGTCAATTTCAATCTCGACAAAGAGGCTACTGTGCAATGCGCAAAAGAGATTGCACTCGATGTTCACGAAAAGGGCAGAATTATAAAAATCAATGGAGTGGTGCAGACTGATAAGGCAGGTGCGCCTTTGCGTCGTCCGGGCACGCTGAAGGCTTGCAAGGCTATAGGGTGGTACATCGAAGAGTATGGCTTTGCGCAGGTCTCGATGAATGTGACTGACATCGATGTTGCCCCTCTGTACAAGGTGTACGAGGAAGTGTGTCGCGCTGCACAGGAGCGTGGTGCGCGTGTCACGGGAACAGAGATAATCGGTCTTGTGCCCGAACGTGTGCTTGTTGAGGCAGGGCAATATTTTGCCCGTCAGCGTGGTGTGGAATGTGTCGATGCCGACGCGGCTGCCGGTTTGGCAGCCGAGGTGATGAATCTCAGTCAGATTGCTCCGTTTGTGCCTTCGGAAAGGATGATAGAGAGGCTTGTGACAGTTGAATAGTTATTTGCTATCTTGCTCGAGGATGTTCTCCAGCTCCTTGCGCCAACTTTTTCCGTTGACGGCTTTCAGGGTCTTTATACCCACAGCTTCTGCCGTTTCAATGTTTCTTGCCCCGTCGTCGACGAAAAGAGTCTCATGGGGTAACATGTCCCCGGTGGCAAGCATTTTCCTGTAAATATCCTCTCCTGGCTTTGAACAGCCCATGAGGTAGCTTAGATAGAGCTCGTCGAAATAGTCGTCGAGTGATTTTCCTTCTTCTGTGAATTTTGTCGAACGTGCCCATCCCTGAAGGAATGGATTGGTATTGCTGAGTACGCACAGACGATATTTCCCACGCAGTGTTTGCAGATACTCCATAAGCTCGGTCTCCACGCTGACAATAAATCCCATCCACGCGTAAAGTGCATCGTCGTAGGTGAGTTTGCGGTTGCACAGGTTGCTAAGCTCCTCTATGAAAGTGTCGGCATCGATGTCGCCATTCTCCAATCCGAAGAAGATGCCTGTCTGTTTATATGCGTTCAGGTACTTCTCGGCATCGGCGAGCCCAAGTTCTTTAAATCGTTTTATTGCCTGCTCGGTGTCAATGGTGGTGAGCACGCCTCCAAAATCAAATACCAAATTTTTTATCATCGCTATGTTTGCTTGTTCTCTGTATGCGCAGTTAAAATCATTTTACTACAGGGCGAATGCATAGCCCATAATAGCGGTCGCTGTCGTTAATAGTTGGATACCCCCAACAATTGAAGAAATAGTATGCGTTATACTGTCGAAGACTGTTATATACTGGTGTTGAAGTCCAGTAATAGCAAAACGTATCAGTATCTTTGAGAAACTTTTTAGAATAATATCCTGCAGCAGGAAGGAATATGCTATTACCATTCTTTTTGCTTGTTATTTTATAGCCTTTTTTACCAGGTTGTGCAATCCACTCCCACTTGCAACAATTTATTAATTCTTGCATTTCGTCTTTAGTTGGCATGCGCCAACCTTCGCCCCATGTCGCCGTTGCTGCATCGCGAGTAGGGTCACCTTCAATAAAATATATCTCCTTGCCATATGTTTTACTATTCTGTCTAGTGTAAATCGATTTAGGCTCAATTTCGCCCCATGCAAAATAACTACCATATTCTTCCGGGGAAATTGCGCCTACGTTACATGTTCCCCACTTTACGCTCAGCTCGAGATCCACCCATTCGTGACCATTGATTATGTTTGTTTCAACCAAAGACTCATCTTTATCACAAGCGTTTAAGCATAGTGTGAATAAACATATTGATATTACGAAAAAGTATTTAGATTGTTTCATATTAATGCTTTAAAAAATTATGCAAATATAAAAATAAGTTGCTCATCTTATATTAATTTTAATAGATATTTTAAACATGCTCTGAGCGGATGTCAAATATATTCGAGCGAAGTATATGAATAAGTAGTCCAAATTTTAAAATTTCCACCTATCTTGTTGAAAGGGATTGCTAAAAATGCTATTTTTGTAACTGAAAGAGAAAATAGAACAGATAACTATGGAAAATTTGGATGGCAGATTGGTTATAGGTGTCTCGTCGCGCGCACTCTTCGACCTTGAACGGGAGAATGAGATTTTTGAGCGCGAGGGAATAAAAAAATATCGCGAATATCAGGAACTTCATGAGGATGAACCTTTGGAGCGCGGTACGGCTTTTTATCTTGTGAAGAGCTTGCTGGAACTCAATAAACAGGCTAATCGTCCCATTGTGGAGGTTGTGGTTATGTCGCGCAACAGCCCCGA
Organism: Bacteroidaceae bacterium; assembly: GCA_017467015.1. Classification (GTDB taxonomy): domain Bacteria; phylum Bacteroidota; class Bacteroidia; order Bacteroidales; family Bacteroidaceae; genus HGM04593. The sequence goes on along the minus strand of JAFTTA010000012.1, from coordinate 18,648 downwards.
GACGGGTATGCGCATGCTGAAGTCGCTCGACCAATATAAACTTGATATAACACGTGTAGCACTTTCGGGTGGCGAGTCGCTGTCGAAATATCTGAAGGCTTTTTCCATCGATCTTTTTCTCTCGAAAGACGAGCAGGATGTGCAGCGTGTGATTGACTCGGGCATCTGTGCTTCTGCCATCATTTATGCTCCGCCCACCGACTTCAACCCCGAAGAGAGCCGTGTGAAGATTGCTTTCGATGCCGATGCGGTTGTCTTTTCCGATGAGTCGGAGTGTCGTTTCAAAGAGGAGGGCATGGAGGCTTTCTATAAATATGAGAAGGAGCATGCCGACGAGCCATTGAAAGAGGGACCGTTTGCCAAACTGCTGATGAAACTCTCTGCCATACAGGAGTGTTTCCCTACCTCTATCGAACTTTCGCCGTTGCGTTTGGCTATTGTCACTTCGCGCAGCCTGCCCTCGCACTTCAGAGTGATAAAGACTCTGCGCAAGTGGGGCGTTTATGTCGACGAGGCATATTTCCTCGGCGGACTACGCAAGGATGAACTGCTGAAGGCATTCGGCGCCCACATCTTCTTCGACGACCAAGATACACATCTCACTTCGTCGAGCAAATATGTGCCTTCGGGCAAAGTACCCTATTATTCTACATCGCAGATTAACGATGCCATAAAGAAAAACGAAGAGGGCGAGAATGGCTGATAACTATCTTGATAAAAAATTTGAGGAACACAAGGCACGTATGACGTCCGTTGCTTCCTCGCGCAAACATACTACACTGAACGCTCTGTTGGCAAAGAACAGAAGTTGTCGCGGATATGACAGCTCTTATATTGTTCGCGACGACCAGTTGCTAAGCATTATCGACGTTAACAGGCGCATACCTTCGGCACGCAATGCACAGGTGTTGCGTTTCCGGGCGGTGAATAGTTCCGAGGCTGCAAGAATGTTGCCTCATATACGTTTGGGAGGAGCATTGCCTCATCTGCATCTGCCCTTGCCGGGCACAGAGCCCAATGCCTACATAATTATCTGTTCCACTGTGCCCGAGAACAAATTTGTTTATGTCGACCTTGGCATCTCTGCTCAGAGCATGTTGCTCAGGGCGGTGGAACTTGGTCTTGCAGGCATTTGCATAGGTGCATTTGATAAGGAGGCTGTGAAACGCGAATTTTCTCTTGAACTGGAACCGTTGATGCTTATTGCCATTGGTCGCAGTTGCGAGGATATTCGCTTGGTTGATATCTCTTCCGAGGAGAGCCGTAGCTATTATCGCGCCGACGGAGTGCATTATGTGCCTAAATTGCGCATCGAAGATATTCTTTTGTAATTTGTGTATAAATGAGCTATCTTGAACTTTTTATAATAGCTGTGGGGCTTTCAATGGATGCTTTTGCCGTTTCCATCGCAAAAGGACTCTCTGTTTGTCGCGTCGCACCGCGCCACTCGTTATGTGTGGGCAGTTGGTTTGGTGGTTTTCAGGCGCTGATGCCTCTTGTCGGCTTTTATCTTGGAGTCACCTTTTCGCGCTTTGTCACCAGTGTCGACCATTGGATAGCGTTTTTTCTTTTAGGACTCATAGGTATGAACATGATACGTGAGTCTTTCTCTCGGGAGGAGGTCGCTCCCGACCCCGATTTTTCGGTGCGTACTATGTTTATCATGGCGGTAGCTACCAGCATTGATGCGCTTGCAGTGGGCATCTCTTTTGCTGTCTTGTCGGTGGATATTTGGTCGGCTGTGGCAATAATAGGCGCTACAACATTTCTGTTATCAATTGTGGGGCTGAAGATAGGCAATATTTTCGGGTGTCGCTATAAGACTAAGGCTGAATTTTTCGGTGGCGCTGTGTTACTTTTGTTAGGAGTGAAAATACTTGTCGAACATACTTGTATATAGTTGAACTATGAAAAACAGATTTTTATTTGCCATTGTTGTTTTTGTATTCGGCTGTACAGAAGCCATTGCCGATGAGATGAAATTGTGGTATGTCGAACCCGCACGTACATGGGTCGAGGCGCTGCCTGTGGGTAATTCCCGTATGGGTGTAATGCAGTTCGGAGGTACGGAACACGAGCGTTTGCAACTGAACGAAGAGACATTTTGGGCAGGTGGTCCACATAATAACGACAATCCTCGTCTGCGCGAGTCGCTCGCTGAGATACGTTCGCTCATTTTTGCGGGTCGATACGGCGAGGCGCAGAAACTGATTGATCAGACTGCTTTTACCGGTCAGCATGGGATGCGCTATCTGACATTGGGCTCGCTTGCGTTGCACTTTCCCGGGCATGCCTCGGCGACAGATTATTATCGCGACCTCAATATTTCCAATGCTACCACAAAGGTTCGTTATAAAGTGAATGGCGTGACATATACACGCACCCTCTTTGCTTCGCTTACCGATGATGTTGTGGTGATGCAGATAGAGGCAGACAGTGCCGGCATGCTGAATTTTTCGCTTCACTACAACACACCTATGCCGTCTACTGTGAAGGTTCGTGGCAACGAACTTGTGATGAATTGTGCCGGAGTAGAGCAGGAGGGTGTTCCTGCGGCGTTGCGCGCCGAGTGTCGTGTGCGTGCCGTGACCGACGGCAAACTGAAGCGCGAGGGTGAGAAACTTTCTGTTGCAGGTGCCACAAAAACCACTCTTTATATTGCTGCTGCAACAAATTTTGTGAATTACAGCGATGTCAGCGGTAATGAGACTAAACGCACTGCGGCGATGTTGAAGAGGGCTGTCAAGCGTGGTTGTGATGCTGTTTATGCGTCGCATCTCAAGGCATATAAAGAGCAGTTCGACAGGGTGAGCCTCTCGCTGCCCGCGAGCAAGGCATCGCAGCGTCCTACCATAGAGCGCGTGCGTAATTTTGCAAAAGGTAACGATGCACAGCTTGCGGCATTGCTGTTTCAGTTTGGTCGTTACCTGCTTATCAGCTCTTCTCAACCCGGCGGACAGCCTGCCACTTTGCAAGGTATCTGGAACGAGAGTATGAACGCGCCGTGGGATAGCAAATATACCATAAACATAAACACCGAGATGAACTATTGGCCCGCCGAGGTGACCAACCTAACCGAGACGCATCAGCCTCTCTTTGCCATGGTGCGCGACCTCTCTCGCACTGGTGCTGCCACGGCACGCACCATTTATGGAGCAAAAGGGTGGGTGACGCACCACAATACCGACTTGTGGCGTGTGAGCGGTCCGGTAGATGCCGCCTACTACGGCATGTGGTCCAATGGTGGCGCATGGTTGGCTTCGCATATGTGGCAGCACTATCTTTTTACAGGTGACAAGGAGTTTTTGAGCGAAAACTACTCTGTGCTGAAGGGTTGTGCCGACTTTTTTGTAAGCCATCTTGTGAAACATCCTAAATATGTATGGTTGGTAACAGCTCCTTCAATGTCTCCCGAGCATGGTCCCACAGGCCCCTCGATTACAGCAGGTTGCACCATGGACAACCAGATAGCTTTCGATGCACTGAGCAATGCTCTTGCTGCTGCAAAGGCACTGAATGTGGATAAAGCCTATTGCGACACACTTAAGAGTGTGCTTTCTCAGTTGCCACCTATGCAGATAGGTCGCCACAACCAGTTGCAAGAATGGCTCGAGGATGTCGATAATCCTCGCAACGAACATCGTCACATCTCACATCTTTATGGCCTCTATCCAAGCAATCAGGTCTCTCCTTACAGCAATCCCGAACTATTCCAGGCTGCACGCAACACACTGTTGCAGCGTGGTGACAAGGCGACAGGATGGAGCATTGGATGGAAGATAAATTTCTGGGCTCGTATGCTCGACGGCAATCATGCCTACCGCATCATTCAGAATATGTTGTCGTTGCTGCCCGATGACAGTAAACGAGGTGAATATCCCGATGGACGCACCTATCCTAACCTTTTCGATGCTCATCCGCCGTTCCAAATTGATGGCAATTTCGGCTTTACAGCAGGCGTCGCAGAAATGCTGTTGCAGAGCCATGATGGTGCAGTGCATCTGCTGCCTGCATTGCCCGATGTTTGGAGCAAAGGTGCGGTAAAAGGGCTTGTTGCCCGTGGCGGCTTTGTGGTTGATATGTCGTGGAGTGGCGCTCAGGTTGATAGTGTGCATGTTTGCTCACGTTTGGGCGGAGTACTGCGTTTGCGTTCATACACACCTCTCAGTGGCAAAGGCTTGAAACCGGCTCAGGGGGAGTGCCCCAATGAACTTTACGCTCCGGCGGCAGTGTCATCGCCGCTTGTGTCGCGCGAGATTACTCCGCAACAGCCTAAACTATACAAAATTTATGAGTATGATGTAGAGACACGTGCCGGCGAGAACTATACATTTGTTCGTGGAAGAATGTGATGTCTCTCTTCGCGTTTTGGGCGGCTTCTGATATAAAAACTACAAGTATTTGATCGTTTATATTATTAAATAAGCCTACAATTTTTAAATAAATGCGGAATGTGTTCATAATTGTTTAAAAATAACCTATTTTTGCAGTTGTCATGTAGCTTAAGATAAATGCGCCTCATGTATATCTCTGAAATGTGCAAAATTATTCAATATTAATAAAATAAAATGAAAAGAAATCTGCTTTTGACATTATGTCTCGTTTCTGCGCTCTTTGCGGCTGCTCAGATCGAAGATTATACCTTACCCGATGGTAAGGTTATCAAGATAGACCGTAGCGTCTTTCCTGATTTTAAGTATGATGCTACAACTAAACCTCAGCCCGAGGAGTATGTAGCACGTCGTAAAGCCCGCGCCAGATTAGGCAAAACGAAATTGCCTACACATGTGTATAACGGAGAGTCGAAGTACTTCCCTCCCATCTTTAATCAGGATGGAGGTTCTTGTGGCTCGGCGCAGGCTGTGGGTTATATGTTTACCCATGAAATGAGTTGCTATCGCGATCTTGATGCATCGCTACCCGAGAACCAGTATCCTACGCACATTACATGGTTGCAGGCTTATCAGACCAGCGATACCGAGAGTATGGCTCGCGCAATAGGTATTCCTAAGGCGCAGACATATGGAGGTCGCACATATAGTAAACTTTTTGGCGCTCAAACCCACGACGACCCCGATTACGGATGGATGCAGGGTTACGACAAATGGTACAGCGCTATGTGGAACAGACTGTCGCACAGTTTCAGTATGGCTCCCACAAACACCCCTGAGGGCCGTCAGGAATTGAAAGAGTGGCTCTACAATCATAGTGGCGATACCAGCTTGCATGGAGGTGGTGTAGCCGGTATCGGAGTTGCTGCCTATGGTACATGGGGTTCCATACCCGCCACAGAAGCTAACAAGGCGGCAGGCTTGAATGGCAAGAAGTATGTCAAGGCATGGGGTGATGTCTTCAATCATGCAGTTACCATTTGCGGGTACGATGACCGCATTGAATTTGACCTTGACGGTGACGGAATTGTTGGTGAGGTGGAAGAAGATGAGGTTGGAGCATGGATTATCGCCAACTCGTGGGGCGACGGCTGGGAAAACAATGGCTTTATCTATTGTCCTTACAAGTATAGCTATGCAGTAGGTACAGATCAGATGTCATGGACTCCCGGAGCATACATCATTCGTCAGAATTACCGTCCTCTTCGCACTATCAAATTATTGATGGACTACACTCACCGTAGCGAAATGTTGCTCTGTGCCGGTGTATCGCAAGATCTTGATGCAACCAAACCCGATGCAACAATCACTTTCCAGCACTTCATCAATGCCGGAAACACACTTGGCGCAGACCCCGCTCCCGAGGTGCCCATGCTGGGACGTTGGGTAGACGGCATGCACCACGAGCCTATGGAGTTTGGTTACGACCTGACCGACCTGACATCAATGGTCGACCGCACCAAACCCCTTAAATATTTCTTCATAGTTAAAACTAAGACAGGCTCTATAGGAAACGGTCACATATATAAAGCCTCTATCATAAATTATGAATTTGACAACGAGGGTGTGGAAATCCCCTTCGACGAGGAGAATGTTGAAATTATTAACACCAAACGCGAAACTATAATCAGCGTTGTTGTTCCCGGTGAGCAGCTCTATCCTGCAACCAACCTTGCTTTGAAGGATAAATTGCTTACATGGTCGGCACCTCAGAAATCGAGCCTCGTATTCACAGGATACAATGTGTACGATGGCAAAATTCAGTTGGCACATCTGTCGGCAAACCAGACTCAATATGCACTTCCCGACGGAGTCGCAGGACCGTTTACCGTGACAGCGACCTACAAAGCAGGCTCATATACTCAGGAATCAGCTCCTACAAATAAAGTAACCCTTGAGGTTCCCGATCACACAACCAATAAAGTGGTGATGTTCAACCAAAGCGGTCTTACTATTCCCAATGCTATTCCCGAAGCTCTTAACGATGCCACCATTGAATTCTGCATGCGTAGTACAAAGAATTTGAACTATAGCCATCAGATGGGCCCGGGTTGGGGTCGATTCCTCTTCCACAGCAATGCAAATGGAACACTTTCTTTGGGTTGGGACAACAGCCAAAGCAACCGCATGGATGTCGGTGGCGTTTTTGCAAGCACCACAAAATGGTATCACATAGCTATCGTTATAGAAGGCAATAAACTCACTCTCTATGTGAATGGTGTAAGAAAAGGAAGAATAACTTCATCAACCAATTCAGGATTCCCTGCTGTTGGCAATCTCCAGTTCGGACACGTCAACGAGAATCAATGGTGGAACGGCGGACTCGACGAGATACGCATCTGGAAAAAAGCACGCACAGCGGATGAGGTACGTCAGAATATGTACACTCCCATAGCAAACCCTGCCCTTCATCCCGATTTGCTTGTTTATCTCTCAATGGACACCATAGAGGTTGGCGGAAAAACACTTTTGCGTGAGTGGATTGGTGGAAAACATGCTACAATACATACAATAGGCACTTCGGAGGTTGTAGAAGACCTCGGCTCATTTGCCAACACACCCAAAGACCCCACAATCTCTATTATAGATAGTGATACCACTCATTTGGTAGGTATTCCTTTCCAACTGACTGCTCAAAGCGCTGTAAGCGCAACCGATTGGACATGGTCTGTCATTGGCACAGATATGCCTAAACTTCAAGGTATAAGTCCTTCTTTCGTGTTCCCGAATGTAGGCACCTACTCGGTTTCATGTGCTGCGAAGTTTGCGTCGGGCGAAACATTGGCAGATACTATAGCTGTGAAAATTGTTAACGGAGAGGCTCCCGTAGCTGCTTTTGATGTTCTCAACGACACCTTGCCTGCAGGCGATCGCTTCAGTTTTATCAACCGAAGTGTGGGCGAGGGATGCACCTATGTATGGAGCATGCCCGGTGCCGAGGTAGAAAAAACAGGAGGAACCAATGCTACCGCTCTCTATCCTAAGGTGGGAACATTCGCTGTTACGCTTACCGCAACCAATGCCTTTGGAACAAGTAGCGTCACCCGTGAAGTTACCGTAAATGAATCGTCACCTGTGGCTCGTTTCGATGTCTCTAAAACAGCCATTATGTTGGGCGACACCGTGCGTCTCATAGACAGAAGCCGCTATACTCCTCTCTCTTGGCAGTGGGAACTCAGTAATGGTAGCCGTATCTTGGCTGTCGAAGATCAATATCCCTTTGTCGTACCTGTTGCACCAGGTATTTACGACGTCGGCTTGACTGTTGAGAATGAGTTGGGTGCCAGCACTCTTGTAAACAAACGCTATCTTGTTGTCAGCAACGACAATCCCGGTACATCTCTCAACTTTACCGGTACAGAGCGTTTGCAGCTGGCATGTCCGTTCACTGAAGCTCAGAGCGCACTGACACTTGAGTGGTGGATGCGTCCTCAACAATATGCGGGAAGCGTTTCTCTCTCTTCTACCCAGGGCGATTTCTCTACCTCTGTCGACTACAAAGGGGCACTGACAATCAATGTCGGAACTAAAAAGGCAACTTCTGCCGAGAATTTCATCATCTGCAACGAGTGGCACCATTATGCCATTGTTTACAATCAGGGTACAGTGAAGTTCTTCCGCGATGCATTGCCATTCTGTAATTCATCTACTAAATTGGATACTACTTTCCCTGCATTGGAGACAATCACCATGGGAGCGGCATCCAACGGATTTAAAGGTCAGATAGATGAGGTGCGTCTTTGGGGTGCGGCTTTCAATGAAGAAAAATTTGCCGCATACAGCAATGAACACATTAGCGATGTGCAGTCGGCACAGGCCGATGACATGCTGCTGCTCTACTATGACTTCAACCAAAATGGTGGCAATGTTATCGATCGTACAACTTCTCTGTGCCACGCCGAACGCATAGGTTTCGGTCCCGACGGTGATGCATGGAACTCGGCTCTCGGTGTCTTCACACTCGATACACAGGCTCTTATGCATGGCGATGTGTCTTCGAAATTCCTTACCAACTACAAGAATCCTTTTATTAGTAATAAGGCGACAGTAAATCCCAACAATAGCACCCGTTTCATACGTCTGGCTATGCGTACCACCACTTCTACGTGGCGAGATGCCAATGCTATAGTAAAAGGAAAAATAACCACAGGCGCGCATATCGACACAGAACACCATAGTGACATAACAGTTGAGACACAGTGGAGTGGCTTTGCAACACCTCTACTCGACTATCGTTTGTGGCAGCCTGTAACACTCCCTGCCGGCAGATATACATTCAGCGTCACATTTGGTGATGGCAGTGATGCTCAGGAGAGCCGTTTGGTGGTGTGCAAGGGAAATACTATGGTAAGTGATAGTTTATGCGAAAAGGAGGCTATCGCTTGGTCTAAGCTTGTGAGCGGTACTCTCAGTTTCTCATTGTACGAAGAGACAGAGGTCTCACTTGGTATCATAGTTAACCTCACAGGTCAAGCCAGCTTTGGTATCCACGCTTTCAAGTTGGAAGGTGTTACATATGATACCCTGACACCGGTAATCCCCACCGGTATCAATGGTGTGACAGAGACACAGCCTGTCATACGTGGTATCTACAATGTCTCAGGTCAGTCTTTGAAGGAGTTGCAGAAGGGTATCAATATTATTAATGGTAAGAAAATATATAATAAGTAGTACCAAAATGTAAATCAAAAATATAACCCCAAGGTTTTTGAACCTTGGGGTTATATTTTTGATTTCTTGGCTTTGCGTGAATTGTATGTTCTTACTCTCTTATTTCTTCAGATAAGTATCTCGCAGATGTTGATAGGCGAACATGCAATCGATACATCTTTTTTTGTTGCAATACTCTTTTTTCAATTGTATGAGTGCTTGTGTGTCGGCTGCGCAGTGGGCATGCAGACCAATCTTTTCCCATCCTCTTATGATGCCATTGTCCTCCACCGGCAGTTTGTGCAGGAAATCTTCGGCCTTGCTACATAAAGTTTCCTCTTTTCTGTGCTTGCCATAGGCATAGAGTATGGGTGCAATGGTATTAATGATAAAAAGGTTGAGATGCTTTGTACTTATTGTCTCGGGCTTTCCTATCGAAGAGGTGCTGCCAAATGAACTGTGGTTGCTCCAATAACCATCGAGTGGAGTTTGCAGCAATCTTTTCAATTCGTCTAAGGTGGTGCACTCTGCTATGTTGGATAATGTGACGTCGCCTTTGTGATACATCGCGGCCAAGCGCGCTATACGTGTGTGAGGCATACTGTTGCCGCAACCTCTCCATATATTATAGTCTGTTTGTTGCAGCCCGAATTTTGCAGTCAGAAATTTGTATTCTCTTTTCAGTTCGTTGTAATATGGGGTTCTTTCGGCTTCTGTGCGATAGTAGTCGGCTATGCTATCCTTTTCCAACAGTCCTGCCTGTCCGAAGAAGATGGCCTCTATCTGTAACAAATTGTCACGGTGCTTACCGAGGATTGTCAGGTTTAATGTTTCTGCCCATTTCTCGAAAGCATCGCCTTGTATGCCGAACCCGAAATTGCGGACGAGTGTTCTGAAGAGTGTCTCTTCCCATCGCTTGTCGCCAATGAGGTGGGTGGCGGCTATTCGCCCTGCCTTATCTTCCATGCGCTCCGACAGCAGTCGCGAGAGGTAGCTGTTTGTGTGCAGGCTGTCGCAGTTTGCAATCTCTTCATGGCAGTCGAATCTTCCTGCAGCGACAGCAGCGAATTTCTGCTCGAATTCTTTGCATGCCTCTATGTGCAATATGTGTTTGTATGTTTTTGCGGCAATGTTGTGTGGCGATGCTATGCAGAGTACTGCGTTGGCATTGACATTGTCACCCTCTTCGGGTTCAATGACAATGTCTCCATGCAACTCCTCGTTGTCAATAGTTATGTGACCATTTTTAAAATGGCTGCCGTTGCTGCTCTCTCCTATGCTGAAAACCTCAATCTTTTTGCCGTTACAGGTCTTTAATACCGCGTTTTCGGGTAGTCTATACTTCCATATATAGTGCAATAGTGCTCTTTTATTCATGGCAGTCAACTGTTTTTGGCTTTTGTTGCTGTGCCCTTTTTCTCTTCGGGGTAGCTTATGCGTGTATGGTAGATTGCTTTCAGGCGCTCTTTGAAAGTGGCTTTTATGGTGTCTATGTCTTTGAATGTAAGCGGGGCTTGTGTGAATTGCCCGTTTTCGAGTTGAGCGTCGATTATCTTGTCGACCAGTGCATTGATGTTGCTTTCGGTGTACTCCTTAAGGCTGTGCGATGCTGCTTCAACGCTGTCAGCCATCATCAATATTGCCTGTTCGCGTGTCTTCGGCATGGGGCCGGGGTAAGTGAAAAGACTTTCGTCAATTTCTTCGTCGGGATGTTCGTTTTTGTATGTAATGTAGAAATATCCTGTTTTCGAGGTTCCATGATGGGTGGTTATGAAGTCTTTAATGCTTTGTGGCAGATGGTTCGACTCGGCTATTGCAATGCCGTCTTTTACATGTTGTAAGATTGTTTTTGCACTTTGCTCGGGGGCCAGGCTGTTATGAGGGCTTATACCGCCACTCTGGTTTTCAGTGAAATAGATGGAGTTTTTTATTTTTCCTATGTCGTGGTATAAAGCACCTGTTCTAACCTCTATGCTGTTCGCGCCTATGCGTCGTGCTGCTTCTGCAGCAAGGTTGCCCACTTGCATAGAGTGCTGGAAAGTGCCAGGAGCCTCTTGCGACAATTTGCCCAATAGGTCGTTGTTTATGTTGGATAGCTCAATGAATGTTACCGATGATGTGAAACCGAAAATCTTCTCAATGGCAAACATCAACGGATATGCTATAAGTAACAAGGAACCACTTATAAGAAAGTATATATACATGCTCAAGTTTAGTTTTGCAAAGTCGTTCTCGGTGATAAGTTCGTAAGCAAAGCATGTCAGTGTGTGGCTTATAAATATGATGAAGACAGTGCGGAATAGTTGTGAACGCGCCGTGAGTTCGCGCAGACTGAAAATGGCGGCACATCCTCCGGCAATTTGTATGAGAATGAATATGTGGGGTGCAGATAGCATTGTAGAACATATGTATGTCTGTATGATGTGTGTCATGAATGCTGTGCGTGAGTCAACAAAAAGACACAACAGCACAGGCACCATCGCAAACGGAACCATGTAGACATTTCCGGTGTGGGTTTTGACCATTAATCCTACAATTATACTAAATGTTGTTATCAGCAAAAATATAAGTATGAACTTGTTTGTCTGTCGCAGATATGTGGGGCGATAAATGTTAATGAAGAATACCAAGCCTACAAGTGCCATGGTTACAATGAGTATCTGTCCCAAAAGGGTTAGTCCTGTGTGACGGTTCTCGTTGTTGCGTTTATCCCATTCGTATTTGTACGATTCCAAAGTGCGATAGAGCTTTTCGTCGACTATATCGCCACGGCTTATGATTTTTTGTCCTTTTTGTACCATTCCGTCGCTTATTGATACGGATGCTTCCAGCTCTTTTAATGCCAAATTGGTTTTTACGGAGTCGTAAATTACGTTGGGATGTATGTATTCTTCGAAACGCAGAAGACGCAGTGTTTCCTTAGGTAGTGTGTCGTTGTATGTCAGCTGCTCGTAAACGGATTTAATGGTGTTCAGTTTGTCTATGTCGCTGGAGAAGGCAATGTTGTCGCTTATGATTTTTATATTGCTCAGGCTGTCGCGCTTTATTTTTTCGGCGCTCTCAATAGAAACAATGCCTCGTTTGTATGCATTTATCAATCGCTGACGGTATGTGTTGTACTGTTGTTGAGAAATGATTTCAGAGAAACGTCCGTAATAATCTTTTTTGAACTTTTCCAAGGCTTCTGTTGTGACTTGACTGTCCATGTCGAAGTAGGGCTGGAAATTCCTGCGCAGGCTGTCGCGCTCACTTTTTATCTCTTCGTTACCCTTATATATAGGAAAATCGAAATCGGACATCAGTTGCCCGTAGCTCCATGGGGTGTCTATGCTGAAGTGGTAGTTGAATTTTGTATCTCGTGGCATGAAATACACGATAAGGGCTATGCATGAGACTATGAGCAATGCTTCGATTATGGTGCGTTGTCTTAACTTGAACATCTTTTGTTTCCTTTCTTTTTTTTGTGATGGTACAAAAATACATAAGTTTATTCTTGTCCATGCAATATGTATATGATTTTCGGTTCCGAAAGTACAAAAAAAATAGATAATTCGTAAAGGTTGATGTAATCTATTTGTTATGTAAAGTAGTTTTTTGTTGTTTTTAAAAACTTTTGTACCTTTGCTTCGGATTTGTGTTGCCTTTTTCGACTACTTGAATTATTCAAAGGTTAAATTCATTTGTTGTATATGGGAGTACATTCCGCGACGGCATTTTGCATATGAATCCGTCTATATATTAATTTAGTATTTGATACTTTTTTTGGATATTTATGAGTGACAGAAAAGTAAGAGTGCGCTTTGCACCCAGTCCTACAGGCCCGTTGCATATAGGCGGTGTTCGTACAGCATTGTATAACTATTTGTTTGCCAAACAGAATGGTGGAGATTTGATATTTCGTCTCGAGGATACCGATTCAAACCGTTTTGTCCCCGGTGCCGAGGAATATATACTTGAGTCTTTCAAGTGGCTTGGGATAAAGTTTGACGAAGGTGTCTCGTTTGGGGGTGAGCATGGCCCCTACAGACAGTCGGAGCGCCGCGAGATTTATAAAAAATATGTAAAAATTCTCCTCGATAGCGGCAAGGCATATATTGCATTTGATACCTCTGAAGAACTCGATGCCAAGCGTGCCGAGATTGAGAATTTTCAGTACGATGCATCCACTCGTATGATGATGCGTAACTCGTTGTCGATGCCCGCCGAAGAGGTGCAGGCACTCATCGATGCAGGCAACAAATACGTCGTTCGTTTCAAAATCGAGCCGGGTGAAAAGGTTGTTGTAAATGATATAATACGTGGCATTGTTACCATCGACTCATCTATCCTAGACGATAAAGTGCTCTATAAATCGGCAGACGAATTACCTACATATCACCTTGCCAACATTGTCGACGACCATCTGATGGAAGTAACTCACGTTATTCGAGGCGAGGAGTGGCTGCCCTCGGCGCCGTTGCATGTGCTGCTTTATCGTGCTTTCGGTTGGGAAGAGAGCATGCCTTCGTTCGCCCATCTGTCGTTGTTGCTCAAGCCCGAGGGTAATGGAAAACTGAGTAAACGTGACGGTGACCGTCTTGGTTTTCCCGTGTTCCCCTTGGAGTGGAAAGACCCTGTAACGGGCGCAATATCTTCGGGCTACAGAGAATCGGATTATCTGCCCGAGGCTGTGATAAACTTCCTGGCTCTGCTTGGATGGAATCCGGGCGACGATGTGGAGATGATGAATATTGACGAGCTTATCAAGAAGTTCGACCTCACACATTGCAGCAAGGCCGGTGCGCGTTTCGACTACAAGAAGATGATATGGTTTAACCATGAATATATCCTTCAAAAACCGGATGCGGAGATTGCCGAACTTTTTGCTCCGGTGGTGAAATCCCACGGAGTAAGTGTAGACATGGAGACTCTCACTCGCATCGTGGCGCTCATGAAAGGTCGCGTGAACTTTGTTCACGAATTGTGGGATGCTTCGAGTTTCTATTTTGTTGCTCCCGAGACTTATGACGAAAAGACTGTCAGAAAACGCTGGAAAGAGGATTCTGCTCTTAAAATGGGTGAACTTGCAGCTCTGCTTGCCTCACTCGAGGACTTCTCTATTGAGAATCAGGAAGCACGTGTGAAGGAGTGGATAGAGGCAAAAGGCTACTCGCTTGGTGAGATTATGAATGCATTCCGTCTTGCTCTTGTGGGCGAGGGTAAAGGACCTCAGATGTTTGATATATCGGGTATTCTTGGAAAAGAGGAGACACTTGCACGCCTTGAAAAAGCCATTAAAGTTCTTGGCTGATAGGGATGTTTATATGGAATTGAAGTGGTTAATTTAGCGTAAATAAAGATGTATAGTCTGCTTATATATCTGTATATTGCCGGCATAAAGTTGGCAGCCCTTTTCGGGCACAGAAAAGCCAAACTGATGATAGAGGGGCATAAGAATATTTTCCCTATGCTTGCCGAACGTTTGCGTCCCGGTGTGAAATATTTTTGGTTTCATGCTTCGTCGTTGGGCGAGTTTGAGCAGGGACGTCCTGTGATTGAACGTTTGAGAGAAACACATCCTGAATATCGCGTGGTGCTGACATTCTTTTCGCCCTCGGGGTATGAGTCGGCAAAGAAATATCAAGCAGCCGATATTATATGCTATCTTCCTTTTGATACACGCAGGAATGTGACACGCTTCCTCGATATTGTGAAGCCCCAAAAGGCGTTCTTTATTAAATATGAGTTTTGGCCCAATTTCTTGCGCGGATTGAAAAAACGCAAAATACCCACATATAGTGTGTCGTCGATTTTCCGCAAGAATCAGACCTTCTTTAAGCCTTTGAACTTCGGTTATCGTAAAACGTTGCATGCATTTACCCATCTGTTTGTGCAGAATAAGGACTCTAAGAGCTTGCTCGAAAGTGTGGGCGTGGAAAATGTTACGGTGGTGGGTGACACCCGTTTCGACCGTGTGGTTAAAATTGCTGCTGATGCCAAACAATTGGCTCTTGTCGAGGCTTTTGCGCAAGGCAACCGCGTGTTTGTGGCAGGTAGTTCATGGGGCCCCGATGAAGATATTTTTTTGCGCTACTTTAATGAGCATCCCGGGTGGAAGCTAATAATTGCTTCGCACGAAGTAACCGAAGGGCGTTTGAGCGATATACAAAGCAAATTCAAAGGCTCGTGCGTGCGATATACACAAGCCAGCATGGACGAGGTGCGTGCTGCCGATTGCTTGTTGATAGATTGTTTCGGTTTGCTATCGTCGATTTATCGTTACGGCGAGGTTGCATACGTCGGTGGAGGCTTCGGAGTGGGCGTGCACAATCTGCTTGAAGCGGCTGTCTATGGAATGCCTGTGTTTTTTGGTCCCAACAACCGAAAATTCCAGGAGGCTGCCAAACTGAAAGAGTGCGGTGGCGGTCTTGAAATAACCTGTTACGATGATTTTGCAAAGAAAATGGACGCTTTCAGCTCCGATGAGGCAATACTGAAGAAAGCCGGCGATGCGGCCGGAAAATATGTGGCAGGCAATAGTGGAGCAACGCAAAAACTGCTTCGCGCACTGAAACTTTTATAAAAAAGCGAAAATATCTGAAATAAACATAGTTGATGATAGTCGCTATTCGCGGAAAATCACTAACTTTGCGTAGATATGTGAAAAAAACTATCAAACCTTTAAATAAATAACATATGCAGTACTTAACAAACGAAAAATTGGTAATTGTCGGCGCTGCCGGAATGATTGGTTCAAACATGGCTCAGTCGGCTTTGATGATGGGCTTGACAACCAACCTTTGTCTTTATGATGTATTTTCACCCGAAGGTGTGGCTGAGGAGATGCGTCAGAGTGGCTTCGACGAAGTAAATATCACAGCAACAACAGATGTTGCCGAGGCTTTCAAAGATGCAAAATATATTATTTCTTCAGGTGGCGCTCCTCGTAAAGAAGGTATGACACGCGAGGATCTTCTTGCAGGAAACTGTAAAATAGCTGAAGAACTCGGTAAAAATATCAAGACATATTGCCCCGATGTAAAACACGTGGTAATTATCTTTAACCCTGCCGACTTGACAGGTTTGGTTACTCTTCTTTACTCAGGATTGAAACCCGGTCAGGTTACAACTCTTGCAGGTCTCGACTCAACACGTTTGCAGAGTGCATTGGCTAAGAAATTCGGTGTAATGCAGAACCAGGTTACAGGTTGCGCTACATATGGTGGCCACGGCGAGCAGATGGCTGTGTTCGGTAGTGCAGTGAAGATTGCCGGCAAGCCTTTGACAGACATTATCGGTACAGCAGAGTTCCCCGAAGAAGAGTGGGAGCAGATGAAGAAAGATGTAACACAGGGTGGTGCAGCTATCATCAAACTTCGTGGCCGTTCTTCATTCCAGAGCCCCTCATATCTCTCTGTTGAGATGATTCGCTCGGTTATGGGTGGCGAGACTTTCCGTTACCCCGCAGGTACATACGTATCAAATGAGAAGTACAATCACATTATGATGGCTATGGATACAGTTCTCGACGCAAACGGATGCTCATACAAAATGCCCGTTGGTACTCCCGAGGAGATTGCAAAATTGGACGCAAGCTATGCTCACCTTTGCAAAATGCGCGACGAGCTTGTTACATTGAATATTGTTCCCGCTATTTCAGAGTGGAGCAGCATCAATCCCAACCTCTAATAAACGGATTGTAGAATTAAAAGCACGTACTCTTCACAAAGAGTACGTGCTTTTTGCATAAAGAGGTTATGCATGTAATAATGTTTGTGCATTGTTAAAGTGTATAGTCGTTTTGTGGCTGTGTGGACATGGTGAACAGAGTTTAGAACGTTGCTTTGTCGAGATATGGGAGGCTTTTGTAGAAAAATAGTCACAAAAGTTTTGCGGTTAAGATTTTTATAACTATTTTTGCGCCGCATTTCGTATAGTCGATAATTAAATAATATATAAAAATGATTGTAGTACAAGTTAAAGAAGGAGAGAATATCGAAAGAGCTCTCAAAAAATTCAAGAGAAAATTTGAGAAGACAGGCGTAGTTAAAGAATTGCGCGCTCGTCAGCAGTTTGACAAACCCTCTGTGTTGAAGAGACTTAAGAGAGAGCATGCTGTTTATGTACAGCGCATGCGCGATGCAGAAGAATAAAATATTGAATTTTTTTCTTGCATTTTTAATTAATAAGCTATATATTCGTTGCTGAAAGAACTTTCAGCAACGAATTATGTTTATAAGGACATTCATTAAATACTTGGAAGTTGAACGTGGGTACTCGCCTCATACGCTAAAAGCATATGAGACCGACCTGAGACTGTTTGATGTTTTTTTGAGGAATGTCGAGAATGTAATGACGGTGCTTGATGCTGACAGCGACCTTGTGCGTTGCTGGATGGCAGATATGATGGATAAAGGTTGTGCGGCGAGTTCGGTTTGCAGAAAACTAAGCTCCTTGCGCGCCTTTTTTGTATACATGAAAAGTTGTGGACTCGTTGCCGAAAATCCGGTGGCGTCGTTACATGCGCCTAAAAAGGGCAAATGTCTGCCTGCGTTTGTTAAAGAAGAGGATATGAATATGCTTCTCGATGCTCCATTTTCAGACGATGAATTTCTCGATGTTCGCGACAGAGCGCTTTTTTCCTGCTTTTACGAGATGGGGTTGCGCCTCTCGGAACTTTGCGGATTGACGCTTGCCGATGTGGATTTTGTGGAAAATCAAGTGAAGGTGAGCGGTAAAAGAAATAGGGAACGCATAGTTCCATTCGGAGCTTCGTTGCGAGCCTCGCTTCAGGACTATCTTGCCCTTCGCTCTAAGGTTGCCATCTCTGATGTGGATACTTTCTTTGTTTCGCGCAACGGTGCGGCTCTTTCGGCTTCGCGTATATATAAAATGGTGCGTTCAAGGTTGTCGCTATTCTCGACAGTGAAAAGAAAAGGGCCTCATACGCTACGTCACACATTTGCTACGGTCATGTTGAATAATGATGCAGAACTTGGCGTTGTGAAAGAGCTTCTCGGGCACAAACAATTGTCTACGACCGAGGTTTATACTCATGTGACATTTGAAGAATTGAAAAAAAGTTATAAAAAGGCTCATCCCCGGGCCTAATAATAAAATTATAGGAGGATATATTATGATAACAAGAATTCAAGCCGTGCATTTCGATGCATCGCAGCAATTGCAGGAATTTGTTGAGAAAAAAGTTTCAAAACTTGAGAAACTGTGTGAAGAGTCGGCAACTCTTGAGGTGGTGATGAAGCTTATCAAGCCCGAAACTTCCATGAATAAAGAGGTGAGTTTAAGCCTTACCGGTGCCGGCGGCGACATCTTTGTCTCTAAGGTTGGGGATAAATTTGAGGACGCTTTGCTCGAGTGTTTGGACGCTCTGAAGGTGAAAATCGAGAAAAATAAAGAAAAAATGAGGTAAAAATTGAAAAAAAACCTCGAAAAGTTTTTTAGTTTAAAAAAAAGCTGTACATTTGCAATCGCTTTAGGCAAACAACGAATGCCAATTATAAGTTTCGATGCCTCTTTAGCTCAGTTGGCCAGAGCACGTGATTTGTAATCTCGGGGTCGTTGGCTCGAATCCGACAAGAGGCTCAAAAAAATGACGGAAATAAAATCG
>JAFTTA010000150.1 GCA_017467015.1 Bacteroidaceae bacterium | reverse complement strand
TAACTCTTTGTAGGTGTTCTCTTCACTCGTCTCTTTGTAATCGGCACATCTGTATACCTCTTTGCCGTCTGCGCCAAGCACCCTTACATGGTAGGGTAGTTCAATCCCGTTGCTCGCAAGTTCGTTCTTAAGGTCTCGATGCAGTTGGTTGAAGTTTATGCGATGTGAAATGGGTTTCTCGCTTGCCTGATAGAGCATGTTGTAGACAACTTCATCGAGTACGGCTCTTTGGTACATATATCTTGTTCTTAATGTTTCCAAAGCATTGCGCTGCGCATCTTTTAATGATAAACGTCTTTTGTCTTTTGTGCGGTTTACTTTTGAAAGCGGGTTTGCCGGTGTGTTCATTATGGTCTTCATCTCGAACACCGATTGTATGTTGCCGTCGTCCGAGGTTATGAAGTAGCTGTGTTCAAGTTCGAGAACGTTGTTGCTGTTGATGTTCGATTTTTGTATATCTTTCTGTATGTTTTTGGAAAGATAATATCGCATCTCGTTAAGTTCCAAGTTGTATGCCGTTTGGTAAAGGCTGCGTCTTACTCCCTCGTCGAAATGTTCGCGACGCATGCGACCGATGGCATTAATGTAATCCACCTGCATATAGAGCAGTCCTAAGCATGAAAGCACCATTACTGCGCCTACTATCCATATTGTGAGTTTTTTCATGCTGCAAATATATCAGTTCAATTTTGTTATACCTAATTCCTTAACACCATTTAATTCCAATTTTTTCAAAATTAACATTTGGATTGTATATAATTGATAAAATAGTAATCATTAGTGCTGTTTGGTGCCGTAGAATTTATAAAAACAGATATAATTTAACTAAAAATATGTGCAAAACAAATGTCGCATGCTTTGTGGCATGCGACATTTGTTTATATAGCTTGAAAAATTTTTATTATTCTTCGTCTTTTATTGCGAACTCTTTGATAAGTTTCTCTTGTACATCTGTGGGAACGAGTTCGTATGATGCAAATGACATGATGAATGATGCGCGTCCTCCTGTCAGTGAGCTGAGTGCTGTTGAATATGATGAAAGCTCTTTCAAAGGTACTTTGGCTGAGAGTTTCTCGTAGCCGTTCTCGCTGCTCATGCCCATGATGAGACCGCGACGTCCCTGAAGGTCACTCATTACGTCTCCCATCTTGTCTGAGGGTACGAATACTTCTACATCGTAAACGGGCTCGAGCACTTTGGGGGCTGCTGCACGGAATGCTTCGCTGAAGGCATTGCGGCCTGCGAGCATGAATGAGATTTCGTTTGAATCTACCGGGTGCATCTTACCATCGTAAACAATCACTCTCACGTCGCGAGCATATGAGCTGGTGAGAGGTCCTTGCTCCATGCGCTCCATTACACCTTTGAGAATTGCGGGCATGAAGCGTGCGTCGATGGCGCCACCTACTACGCTGTTTACGAATACAAGTTTTCCGCCCCATTCCAATTGGATTTCTTCTGTGCCCTTAGGGGTAATCTTGAACTCCTGACCATTGAAACGATATACATCTGCCATGGGCTTGCCCTCTTCGTAGGGCTCAACAATCATGTGTACCTCACCGAACTGACCGGCACCACCTGACTGTTTCTTGTGGCGATAGTCGGCACGTGCCGCCTTTGTAATGGTTTCGCGATAGGGGATTTTGGGCTCTTCATATTTAACCAACATTTTCTCTACGTTCACAAGACGCCACTGCAATGTACGCAGGTGGAATTCTCCCTGACCGTAAACGATGGTCTGACGAAGTTCTTTAGACTGTACAACCTTCCATGTGGGGTCTTCTTCGTGCATGCGGTTAAGTATCTGCATGAGTTTCTCCATGTCAGACTCTTTCTGAGGCTTGATGGCGCGCGAGTATTTTGAAGCGGGATATTTAACCAATGAGAATTTGTTGTTGGCGTCTTTGTCGTTGAGTGTGTTGCCTATCTTTATGTCTTTCAACTTAACAGTACATCCGAGTTCGCCTGATTTCAACTCGTCAACCTGCTCGCGGTTGGCACCTGCACAGCAGAATATCTGAGAGATACGCTCTTTTGAACCACGATCGGCGTTAATAAGGTCGGCACCTGTCTTCAGTGTACCGCTCATCACTTTGAAGTAGTTTACTTCGCCGATGTGGGGCTCTACTGATGTCTTGAAGAAGAATACTGATGTGGGTGCTTCGCTGTTATAGGGAACAACTTCGCCATCGGCGTTGGTGGGCTGAGGCATGTCGTCAACCTCGGGAGCTACATTAGAAAGGAACTCAAGCAAGCGGCTCACTGCTACGTTTGTGCCTGCCGATACGCAGAGAACAGGATATACGCTGCCGGTGGCAAGACCCAAACGCGCACCTACGCGGATGTCGTCTGTGTCGAGGTCCGATTCGTCAAAGTATTTGTCCATCAACTCCTCTTTGTTTTCGGCTGCCATCTCCACGAGCTTCATGTGAAGGTCGATGGCTTTGTCGAGCTCAGCAACGGGAATGTCTTCAACAATGGGAGCTTCGCCTTCTGCGCCCCATGTGAGTTTCTTCATCAAAAGAACGTCGATGATTGAGTTGAAACCGGGTCCGGCTTTTACGGGATACTGCACGGGGCATACCTTTGAGCCGTAGATAGACTGCAATTGGTCGATAACTACGTCGTAGTCGCATTTCTCATGGTCTACCTGGTTGACAACAAACATCATCGGCTTGTTCATCTTCTTTATATAGCGGAAACAGTTCTGTGTACCAACCTCAACTCCGTATTGGCCGTTTATAACCATCATAGCAAGGTCTGCCACTGTCATGGCTGAAACTGCACTACCTGCAAAGTCGTCTGCTCCCGGGCAGTCGATAAGGTTAAGTTTCTTGCCGTTCTGTTCTACTTGGAACAGGGTGGAGAATACAGAGTAGCCATACTCTT
>JAFTTA010000149.1 GCA_017467015.1 Bacteroidaceae bacterium | reverse complement strand
TCGGCAGTATGAGAAGGAACAACGTATTTCGCTGATGGTTGGAATATTTGCCTTTGTGGTAATTGCCGTGTCGCTTATGGGCCTGTTTGCCACTGTGCTTTTCGAAGTTAAATATATGGAACGCGAGATAGCCTTGCGACGTATAAATGGTGCAATGGTGACCGATATTCTGTTGATGATAAATTTTAAATATGTTAAGCAGTTGTTTATAGGTTATCTTTTTGCATTGCCTTTATCCTATATGTTGGTTTCCGGCTGGTTACAGTCGTTCGCCTATCGTACGGAACTTCATCCCGCAGTATTTCTTTTTGCCTTCGTTGTGGTGTTAGTTGTTGCACTCTCTGTTGTGACATTTACATCGTGGCGTGTGGTGAATACAAACCCTGTGGAGGTGCTGGGTAAGGGTGAGTAGAATGTAGGTTACCATTTGACAATGAGGGCGGCACTTCAGGTGCCGCCCTCATTAATGTTATTTGTGTGTAATAGTTTCTAATATGCTCGTGCAAAAAGTACGCGCTGAGCCGAAGGCTTGCCTGTCACCATGCAGACGCCGGGGGTCTTGTCGCCGGCCAAGGGGATGCAACGTATTGTCGCTTTTGTCTCTGCCTTGATAAGTTCCTCTGTCTCGGGTGTGCCGTCCCAGTGTGCAAGGATGAAACCACCTTTTTCAATCTCTGTTTTGAACTCTTCGTATGTGTCGACAGAGCGTGTGCTCTCCTCGCGCATCTTCAGTGCCTTGTGGTAGATGTTGAGCTGTATCTCGTCGAGCAATGCTTTCACAAAATCACTTATTCCTTCGATGGGGCGTGTTATTTTTTCGAGTGTGTCGCGACGCATTACCTCTATTGTGCCGTTCTCGATGTCGCGTGCTCCCAGCACCAAGCGTACGGGTACTCCTTTGAGTTCGTAATCGGCAAATTTGAAGCCGGGGCGACGGTTGTCGGCGTTGTCGTATTTCACGCTGATTCCCATGGCTGTCAGCTCGTCTACAAGCTCGTTTACTTTGCTGTCTATCACTGCAAGCTGCTCGTTGTTTTTGTAGATAGGTACACTAACCACCTGCGTGGGGGCAAGGGCGGGGGGCAATACCAATCCGTTGTCGTCGGAGTGTGTCATGATGAGTGCTCCCATGAGTCGTGTCGATACTCCCCATGATGTTGCCCAAACATATTCGGGTTTGTTCTCTTTGTTCATGAACTGTACGTCGAATGCCTTTGCGAAGTTCTGTCCGAGGAAGTGTGATGTTCCGCACTGCAATGCCTTGCCGTCTTGCATGAGTCCCTCGATGGTGTATGTCTCAAGTGCTCCGGCGAAACGCTCGTTGGCCGATTTTACACCCATTACCACCGGTACTGCCATATATTTGTTGGCAAATTCGTTGTAGACGTGAAGCATGGTATTTGCCTCAGCCTCAGCCTCTTCGCGTGTGGCGTGCGCTGTGTGTCCCTCCTGCCACAAGAATTCTGCTGTGCGCAGGAACAGGCGTGTGCGCATCTCCCAACGGAGCACATTTGCCCACTGGTTACACAAGATAGGCAGGTCGCGGTACGATTGTATCCAGTTTTTGTATGTGCTCCAGATGATGGTTTCCGATGTGGGGCGGATAATCATCTCTTCTTCGAGCTTAGCTGCGGGGTCTACAACTACTCCTTTGCCGTCGCTTGAGTTTTTCAGGCGGTAGTGTGTAACCACAGCGCACTCTTTTGCGAAGCCTTCTACGTGGTCGGCTTCACGGCTGAGGTAAGATTTTGGAATTAAAAGGGGGAAATATGCGTTTGAGTGACCTGTTGCTTTGAACATATCATCAAGTATGCGTTGCATCTTTTCCCAAATAGCGTAGCCATAGGGCTTGATAACCATGCAACCGCGTACTGCCGATTGCTCGGCGAGGTCTGCTTTTACTACCAGTTCGTTGTACCACTGTGAATAGTTCTCACTACGTTTGGTCAAATCTTTTAGTTCTGCCATAATATATATTTGAGCTTTATGTTTATCTGTTTCTTTTCTTTTGACTTGCAAAGATAGTCTAAACGAGGCAGAAGTCGTTTAATTTTCTATTAAAATTTTAATGAGCTTTTTAAATTTTACCTTCTTTGTTGCATTGAAGAATAAAATAGTTATCTTTGCAAGTCAGTAGAGTGGAATGTTTGGGTTTCATTCTTTCACTTTTACTCTCTTGTTAAGTAAAAAGTATTATTATAAAACTAAACAATTATGAAAGTAAGATTTTTTAAGATGTTTTGTGTTGCGCTCTGCGCAGCTTTTGTACTCAGCGGTTGTCAGAGTATGAATAATAAATCTAAAGGTGGTCTTATTGGTGGTGGCGGTGGTGCTGCTATCGGTGCGCTCATTGGTAATCTTGTAAGTGGTAGCAGCGACAAGGGCAAAGGTACTGCCATTGGTGCAGCAATCGGTGCTGCTGTAGGTGCAGGTGCGGGTGTTGCCATCGGTCACAGAATGGACAAAGCTGCCGATGCTGCAAAGGCTGTGGAGAATGCAACTGTTGAAACTATCACCGATGCCAATAATCTTACAGCCGTTAAGGTTACATTTGATTCAGGCATTCTATTTGCTACAAACAAATACGACCTCAACAATAGCGCAAAAACAAGTTTGCAGGATTTTGCAAAGGTACTCAAAGAGTACAACGATGCCGATGTTGCCATCTATGGTCACACCGATTCATCGGGTAACGATGCTATCAACAATCCTCTATCTTTGAATCGTGCAAACTCGGTTGCAAGCTACTTGAAGTCTCTTGGTGTTTCTACATCTCAGATCAAGAGCGTAGAGGGTAAAGGTTCTACACAGCCTGTTGCCGATAACAGCACAGCTGCCGGTAAGAGTAAAAACCGTCGCGTAGAGATTTATATGTATGCAAGTGAGGCTATGATTAATGCAGCTAACAACGGTACATTGAAATAAAAATAGATAAATTAAACAAAGCGGCGAGCGACATTTTCTTAGTCGCTCGCCGCTTTGTTTCTTAGTTTTTGAAAATCAGTGAAGCTCCGTCACTATCTACTTTTACCGGACGCTCGCGGTCGATGTTGCCGGCTATCAGCTGCTTCGACAAGTCGTTGAGCAGGCTGCGCTGGATGGCGCGTTTTATGGGTCGTGCTCCAAACTGCGGGTCAAACCCTGCGTCGGCGAGTGTGGATATTGCGGCATCTGTCACCTCGAGGGTTACTCCGTTCTCTTCCAACAGCTCTTTTACACCGGATACTTGCAAGCGTACAATCTGTTCAATCTCCTGACGGTTCAACGGTGTGAACATGATTGTTTCGTCGATGCGGTTGAGAAATTCGGGACGAATGGTCTTTTTGAGCATCTCCATGAGGTGTGTTTTTGTCTCCTCAATGATGTTCTCGCGATTGCTTTCCGTTATCTTCTCGAACTGTTCCTGAATGTATGCGCTGCCCAGATTGCTTGTCATTATTATTATGGTGTTTTTGAAGTTCACCACGCGACCTTTGTTGTCGGTAAGGCGTCCATCATCGAGCACCTGAAGCAATATATTAAAAACATCCGGGTGTGCTTTTTCAATCTCGTCGAAGAGTACTACCGAGTAGGGCTTTCTTCTCACAGCTTCGGTCAACTGTCCACCTTCGTCGTAACCGACATATCCCGGAGGCGCTCCGATGAGGCGCGACACGGAGAATTTCTCCTGATATTCGCTCATGTCTATTCGCGTCATCATGCTGTCGTCGTTGAACAGATAGGCGGCGAGAGCTTTTGCAAGTTCGGTTTTTCCTACACCTGTTGTTCCAAGGAAAATGAAAGAACCGATGGGGCGTTTGGGGTCTTGCAATCCTGCACGGCTACGACGCACGGCATCGCTGACGGCAGATATAGCCTCTTCCTGTCCTATAACGCGTTTGTGCAGCTCCTCTTCGAGGGTGAGCAGTTTCATGCTCTCGCTCTGCATCATCTTGCTCACGGGGATACCGGTCCAACGCGATACGACATCGGCAATATCTTCTGCTGTGACGACCTCTTTTATCATGGCATTGCCGCCTTGTGTCTCGCGCAACTGTTTTTCCGTTTCGGCAATGGTGTCGTTTAGCTCTCTTAGTTTGCCGTAGCGTATCTCTGCCACAAGGCCGTAGTTGCCTTCGCGTTCGGCGCGCTCGGCTTGTTGCTTCAGCTCCTCAATCTGTTGCTTTGCGCTCTGTATGCTGTTGGCAAACTCTTTTTCTTGTTTCCATTTCGAACGCTGCTCTTTTTCTTGCTCCTTTAGTTCTGCAATATCTTTGTTTAGCTGCTCTAATTTTATAGCGTCTCCCTCGCGTTTTATTGCTTCGCGCTCAATCTCCAACTGCTTCAGATGGCGTGTGATTTCGTCAAGTTCCTCGGGCAGCGAGTCGCGTTCCATACGCAACTTTGCTGCAGCTTCGTCGACAAGGTCGATGGCTTTGTCGGGAAGGAAACGCTCGGTGATGTAGCGGTCGCTGAGGTTGACGGCTGCAATGAGGGCGTCGTCCTGTATGCTCACTTTGTGGTGGCTCTCGTATCTCTCTTTCAGTCCGCGGAGGATTGAAATGGTACTCAGTTTGTCGGGCTCGTTGACCATCACCGATTGGAATCGACGTTCAAGTGCTTTGTCTTTTTCGAAATATTTTTGATATTCGTCAAGGGTGGTCGCACCTATCGAACGCAGTTCGCCGCGTGCAAGGGCGGGTTTCAGAATGTTTGCGGCATCCATAGCTCCTTCACCTTTTCCTGCTCCCACAAGGGTGTGGATTTCGTCGATGAAAAGTATAATGTTTCCTTCGGCTTTCAGCACTTCGTTTATCACAGCTTTCAGACGCTCCTCGAATTCGCCTTTGTATTTTGCTCCTGCGACGAGTGCGCCCATGTCGAGCGAGTATATCTGTTTCTCGCGCAGGTTCTCGGGGACGTCGCCGCGCACGATGCGGTGGGCGAGGCCTTCGACTATTGCTGTCTTTCCTGTGCCAGGCTCGCCAATGAGAATGGGGTTGTTCTTAGTGCGTCGGCTTAGGATTTGCAATATACGGCGTATCTCGTCGTCGCGTCCGATAACGGGGTCGAGCTTCCCGCTTCGTGCGGCCTCGTTCAGGTTTATCGCATATTTGCTCAACGATTGGTAGCTCTCCTCGGCTGTTTGCGAGGTTACTTTCTCTCCTTTGCGCAGCTCGTTTATGGCTGCTCTAAGTTCTTTCTCTGTTACTCCGGCATCTTTCAGCAGTTTTTCTGCCGGGCTTTTTGTCGTGAGCAGTGCCAAGAAAATAGGCTCTATTGAGGTGTACTCGTCGCCCATTTCTTTGGAAATGCTGTTTGCCTTTGTTAGCACCTCGTTGCTTTCGCGGCTGAGGTAGGGTTCGCCTCCGGATACTTTGGGACAGTTCTTCTCGGTTTGCTCTGCTTGCTCCTTTATGAGCTGGAGGTTTGCACCTGTTTTTCGCATCAGAAACGATGCGATCTGTTCACTTGTCGCGAGTATGGCGTTAAGTATGTGTATTGGCTCTATTGCTTGCTGACCTAACGACTGTACTCTGTTTACTGCCGTTTGAATGGCTTCTTGTGCCTTAATTGTAAAATTGTTGAAGTTCATAGTGCTTATGTTTTAAAAATTCTTCGTAAGACTATGAACAAATAGTGCTCCAAAATGGTTTCGGATGACATTTTGTCAAGTTGTACGACAAAGTGTCATCCGAAGGCTGTTTTGTTGCTATGAAGATGTCTGTTTTGTGTTATGCTAATGTTTCGCATTCTGCTGTCCACATTGTGAAGCATGCGTCTGTGGGCATTGCCCAATCACCGCGCGGGCTTAGACTGCAACTGCCCACCTTCGCTCCGTCGGGCATGCACGAACGCTTGAATTGTTGTATGAAGAAGCGACGGTAGAATGTTTTGAGCCATTTTTTGATTGTTTCGTTGTCGTATTTTCCTTCAAAGCTTTTTTGTGCGATGAAGTATATCTTTGCCGGGCTGTATGCGTTGCGAAGCATGTGGTAAAGGAAAAAATCGTGCAACTCATAGGGACCTACAAGATCCTCTGTCGTTTGCTTGATGTTTCCTTCTTCGTCGGCGGGAATGAGTTCGGGGGAGATAGGTGTGTCAATGATGTCAAGTAGGGTGGTGCGTGTTGTTTCGTTGTTGCTGTTTGTGGCTATATGGCGCACGATGTATTTTATAAGGGTTTTAGGTACTGTGGCATTCACGCTGTACATGCTCATGTGGTCGCCATTGTATGTTGCCCATCCGAGTGCTAGTTCCGAAAGGTCGCCTGTGCCCACAACCAGGCCATTGCGTTTGTTGGCAATGTCCATGAGTATCTGGGTGCGTTCTCGGGCTTGTGCGTTCTCGTATGTAACATCGTGAATATCTGCATCGTGTCCTATGTCCTTGAAATGTTGCAGACATGCATCTTTTATAGAAATCTCCTCGATGGTCACGCCGAGACTCTGCATCAATGCGATGGCATTGTTGTATGTGCGGTCGGTGGTGCCGAAGCCGGGCATTGTGATGGCTATAATCTCTTTGCGGTCTTTACCGAGTTTGTCGAAGGCTGCGACGCTTACAAGGATGGCAAGTGTGGAGTCGAGTCCTCCGGAAATGCCTATTACGCAAGTAGAAGCATGGGTGTGTTCTATGCGTTTTGCCAGTCCTGCCGATTGTATGTTGAAAATTTCGTTGCAGCGCTCTTCGAGTTTTTTGCCTTGAGGAATAAAAGGCTGAGAATCGAATGTTCGTGTAATCTCTGAACTTTTATTGCTCTGTTGCTCTATATATATGGTTGCTACGTCGTCTGCATACTCCTTTCGTGCGTCGGCAAAGTAGCTGTTTCTCATACGGTCGTGCCGTACTTTTTCTACGTCTATTTCGGAGATAATCAGTCTGCTGTCGAGTGAGAAGCGTTCGCTTTGTTTCAATATTTTCCCGCTCTCGGCTATAACGGCGTTGCCGGCAAAAACGGTGTCGCCAGAT
Organism: Bacteroidaceae bacterium; assembly: GCA_017467015.1. GTDB lineage: Bacteria > Bacteroidota > Bacteroidia > Bacteroidales > Bacteroidaceae > HGM04593. The sequence goes on along the minus strand of JAFTTA010000149.1, from coordinate 12,853 downwards.
GCTTCGCCGTATCCGCTGCTTGTGTATATGTAGCCGCTTGTGCATCGTTCACTTTGCGACAGGCATGTGTTAATGAGCTTTTTGTGGCTTCCTGCAGTTTCGCCTTCTGCTGCAGGGCAGAAGATTATCTCTGCTCCTTGCAGCGATAGTATGTTGCTGGGTGGAATGGGGCTGCGAAGATCGCTTCCTGTTTCGATGGCAAAAGTGAATGTAGGGGTGGTGAAGAGTGTTTTTTTGTGCAACTCAACAGGCCTTCCGCAAATGGTGGTTATTGTGCCATTTTTGATTTCTGCTCCCGGTGTGAACCATCTTTTTGTGGCTCCCTCGCCTGTTATTGGTGTGTAGTATTGTGGTACGGCTCCGATAATTTCTCCTTTCCACAATACCAATGTGCAGTTAAGTAATGTTGAGCCTGTTGCAATTGGCGAACCAATTAATATGATGGTTTCCGTTTTGTTGGTCTCTTTTAAAATTTTGCTGATGGCATTTTCTGCCCCTTTGAGAAGGGTGGGTTGACGGAAAATGTCGCCACAACTGCATGATGTTATTCCTAATTCGGGAAAAACAACTATTTCTGCTCCCTCTTTTTCGGCTTGAGATATTAGAGTGAGTGTTTCTTGTGTATTAAAATTGCAGTCGGCTACGCGAACTTTTGGTATGGCTGCTGCCACTTTTACAAAACCGTATTTCATATATATAATAGGTGTATTGTTGCTGTCTGAACTCCGGACGTTACAAATTTCTTATAAAAAATGGTATGTCGCAAAAAAAATGAAAAAAAATTGTCGAAAAATTTGCATAATAAATAAAATGGTTTTAAATTTGCAATGATTTCAGAAATGAAATTCTCAAAAACAGATTGAATTATGAAAAAGAAGTACACAAGAACAGAGTTGAAAGCAGAGCTTGAGGCTGCAGGAATAAGAGCCTCTGTGCAGCGAATTGCAATCCTCGGTTTCATGCGTGAAAATCCTATACATCCAACTGCGGATGTTGTTTACGAGGCTTTGCGCGACGAGATTGGCTCGCTTTCTCTGACAACCGTGTACAACACGTTGAAACTTTTGGTCGACCATGGACTTGTGTCCATGTTGACGATAGACGACACATTCCGCTGTTTTGATGGAAATGTCGATATGCACGCTCACTTTATGTGCCGAGGTTGCAAAAGCATTTATGACATTGAGGTTCCTGAAGAGGTTAAATGCATGCTGAAAGGGTTGGATGATTTTAAAGTTGACGAAGTGCAGTTATATATAAAAGGATATTGTAAGAATTGTAAATAAATGAAATAGAATTAATTAACCTTTTAAATTTATATTATTATGAAAAAGTACATTTGTTCAGTTTGTGGTTATGTTCATGAAGGTGATGCAGCTCCCGAGAGATGTCCCCAGTGCAAAGTTCCTGCAAATAAATTCAATGAATTGGTTGAAGGTAATCTTGAGTTCGTTTCGGAGCATGTAATCGGTGTTGCAAAAGGTTGTGACGATGAAATGATAAAAGACCTTAACGCTCACTTCATGGGCGAGTGTACCGAAGTCGGTATGTACATTGCCATGAGTCGTCAGGCCGACCGCGAGGGTTATCCCGAAATTGCAGAGGCATTTAAACGCTACGCATGGGAAGAGGCTGAACATGCAGCAAAATTTGCAGAGTTGCTCGGTGATGTTGTTTGGGATACAAAGACCAACCTTGAGAAACGTATGAATGCAGAGTCTGGTGCTTGTGCCGATAAGTTCAGAATTGCAAAACGTGCTAAAGAACTCGATCTCGATGCTATACACGACACTGTTCATGAGATGGCTAAGGATGAGGCTCGTCACGGCAAGGGTTTCGAGGGTCTCTTCAACAGATATTTCAAGAAGTAAATACCTAAAATGATAGTTGTTATCCCGGGGCTTCGACGTGAGAAGAAGTTCCGGGATTTTTATAATCATTTATTATTGATAATTTTAATTGTTTATTGTGCGTAAATAGGTCGACAATTTTGAGTTTGGTATTTTTTTTGTATCTTTGCGGTTTCTTAACTGCAAAGCATGACTGAACTTGTGCTCTTGTTGACTATGAGTTATGTAGGAGCGTGGCAGCCATCAGCGGTATTTGTTTAACGAATAAAATTTTAATTGTAAGATATTATGGAGAGAGATAACAAAGTTTTCGAGCTTATCGAAATGGAACACAGACGTCAGTTGAAGGGTATCGAACTTATTGCTTCCGAGAACTTCGTGAGTAACGAGGTTATGCAGGCTATGGGTTCGTTCCTGACCAATAAATATGCCGAGGGTTATCCCGGTAAACGTTATTATGGCGGTTGTGAGGTTGTTGATGTTGTTGAAGATTTGGCTCGCGAACGTCTGAAAAAACTTTTTAATGCCGAATGGGTGAATGTGCAGCCTCACTCCGGAGCGCAGGCTAATGCGGCTGTTTTCCTTGCAGTGTTGAACCCCGGCGACAAGTTTATGGGTCTAAATCTTGCTCATGGAGGTCACTTATCACATGGCTCGGCTGTGAATACATCGGGTATAATATATACACCTTGCGAATATAACCTTAATAAGGAGACCGGCCGTGTAGACTATGAGCAGATGGCCGAGGTTGCTGAGCGTGAGCGTCCTAAATTGATTGTAGGTGGTGGCTCGGCTTATTCTCGCGACTGGGACTACAAACGCATGCGTGAGATTGCCGACAGCGTTGGTGCTCTGTTGATGATTGATATGGCACACCCTGCCGGACTTATTGCAGCGGGCTTGTTGAACAATCCTTTGGAGTATGCTCACATTGTTACATCTACAACTCATAAGACATTGCGTGGTCCTCGTGGAGGTATCATTCTCATGGGTAAGGACTTCCCCAACCCTTGGGGCAAAACCACGCCCAAAGGCGAGGTGAAGATGATGTCGCAGTTGCTCGACTCGGCTGTTTTCCCCGGTATTCAAGGTGGTCCTCTGGAGCATGTCATTGCAGCTAAGGCTGTGGCATTCGGCGAGGCTCTTCAACCCTCGTTCAAGGAGTATCAGATGCAGGTGAAGAAAAATGCAGCAGCTCTTGCTGATGCACTTATCGAGAGAGGTTTTGGCATAGTTTCAGGTGGTACCGACAACCATTCAATGCTTGTTGACCTTCGTGGCAAATATCCCGAATTGACAGGAAAGGTTGCCGAGAAGGCTCTTGTTGCAGCTGATATTACAGCCAACAAGAATATGGTTCCATTTGATTCACGAAGCGCATTCCAGACATCGGGAATCCGTTTGGGTACTCCTGCAATCACCACCCGTGGTGTTAAAGAGGATTTTATGCCTGTAATTGCCGAAATGATAGAAACAGTGCTCAATGCACCAGAAGACGAGAAAGTTATTGCTACTGTTCGTCGCAGAGTGAACGAGTACATGAGCGAGTATCCTTTGTTTGCTTATTAATTTCGTAACAGATACATATATAAAAAGTCAATCCCCAAAGCTAAAGCTTTGGGGATTGACTTTTTATATGAGTGATTTGAATCTTGTATGGCTTTCGTTAAACGATTATCTGTTTTTGTTAACCATTGCATCTATTACTGCCACTGCGGTCACGTTCACAATGTCGCGAACTGAACTTTCAAAGTCTATGAAGTGGATAGCTTTGTTCAATCCCATCTGAATGGGACCGATAACCTCTGTGTCGGGGCTCATTGCCTGTACAAATTTATACGATGCGTTTGCCGAGGTGAGGTTGGGGAATACAAGGGTGTTTACGTCGAGTCCTTTCAAGCGTGTGAAGGGGTATTTTGTGTCGCGAAGTTCCTTGTCCATAGCGATGTTTACCTGCATTTCGCCATCGATAGCCCATTCAGGATACTCGTGTTGAAGTTCCTCAATGGCGCTGTGTACGGCGCCTGCACTGCCGCCTGTGTCTGTTCCGAAGTTTGAGTATGATACCATTGCCATCACCGGTGTGTGGTTGAAGAAACGTACCGATTTTTCGCACAAACGAGCAATGTCCTTCATTACCTCTTTCGATGGGTGACGGTTGATGAGTGTGTCGGCAACAAAATATGTTCCTTTCTTTGAGTTAAGAATGTGCATTGTTGCAAAGTTGTTGAATCCGGGTTGCAGACCTATCACTTCGCGTGCCACTTTTATTGTGTTCGAATATTTTGTGTATACTCCGGTGATGAATGCATCGGCATCGCCTACCTCAACCATCATCATGCCGAAGTAGTTGCGTTCGAACATTTTGTCGTTTGCCTCCTCAAATGTGTAGCCTTGGCGTTGACGTTTGTCGGTGAGGATTCTTGCATATTTCTCGCGTCGTGCAGCTTCGCGGTCGTGGCGCAGATTGACAATTTCAATGCCTTCGAGGCTTAGGTCGAGTTCGGCAGCGAGTTTCTCTATTCGCTCTTCGTTGCCCAAAAGTATTGGGTGACAGATGCCCATGGCCTTTGCCTCAACTGCTGCTTTGAGCATAGTGGGGTGTACGCCCTCGGCAAATACAACGCGTTGAGGATTTGTTCGTGCTGTTTCGTGAATTTGCTGTGTGAGTTTCGACTCACGTCCCATAAGTTCAAGAAGGTTCTCTTTGTATTTCTCCCAGTCGGTGATTGTCTTGCGTGCAACACCGCTTTCGATGGCTGCTTTTGCCACTGCTGTTGAAACTTCTGTGAGCAGACGGGGGTCTACGGGTTTGGGAATAAAGTAGTCGCGACCGAAGCTGAGGTTGCTCACATGATATACTTTGTTGACAATCTCGGGTACGGGTTGTTTGGCTAGGTCGGCAATAGCATGTACGGCTGCTATCTTCATCTCCTCGTTTATGGCTTTGGCTGCTGTGTCGAGCGCACCACGGAAAATGTAGGGGAAGCCTATGACGTTGTTTATTTGATTGGGATAGTCGGAACGTCCGGTGCTCATTAGTACATCGGGGCGGCTTGCTATAGCCTCTTCGTATGTAATCTCGGGCACGGGGTTGGCTAGTGCAAAGACAATTGGGTCTTTTGCCATTGAACGTATCATGTCCTGTGTGAGGATGTTTCCTTTGGAGAGGCCGAGGAAGACATCAGCGCCTACCATTGCCTCTTCGAGAGTGTGTATGTCGGTGCGTGTGGTGGCAAATTCTTTTTTCTCGGGTGTGAGCGATGCACGGTCTGATGTTATTACGCCACGGCTGTCGAGCATCACAACGTTCTCTTTCTTCACTCCCACTGCAACATAAAGACGGGCGCATGATATTGCCGCTGCACCTGCTCCGTTGACAACAACTTTTACATCGGCAATGTTTTTGCCGTTCACCTCAAGGGCGTTGATGAGTCCTGCTGCTGAGATTATTGCTGTGCCGTGCTGGTCGTCGTGCATCACAGGTATGTCGAGTTCCTCTTTCAGGCGTCGCTCAATCTCGAAACATTCGGGTGCTTTGATGTCTTCGAGGTTTATACCTCCAAAGGTGGGTGATATGGCTTTTACTGCTTCAACGAATTTTGTGGGGTCTTTCTCGTCTACCTCTATGTCGAAGACGTCTATTCCGGCATATATTTTGAAAAGCAATCCTTTACCTTCCATTACCGGCTTTCCGCTGAGAGCGCCTATGTCGCCTAATCCTAGTACGGCTGTACCATTTGAGATTACTGCCACAAGGTTGCCTTTGTCGGTATATTTATATGCGTTTTCTTGGTCTTTCTGAATTTCCAGACACGGTTCTGCTACTCCGGGTGAGTAAGCCAAACTCAGGTCCATCTGTGTGAAATAGGGTTTGGTAGGAACAACTTCTATCTTGCCCGGACGTTTTCCGGCATGATATTTCAGTGCCTCTTCTTTTGTAATCTTTGTCATTTTGGTATAAATATGGTAATTTTCTCTATTTTTATTTTCTTCTTACTCTGATGGGATCGGCAGGGATAGCCGGGAGTGCCGGGGTTTTCTCTATCTCTTTCAACAAGTACTCTACAGCCTTGTTTAGCTGATTGTCGTTGCCTTTGTAGTCTTCGAAGGGGTTTATGTCTACCTCAAAGTCGGGTGAAACACCTGTTCCCTCTATGAGCCATTCGCCCTCCAATGAATATGATGTGAAGAATGGTGTGCGCATATCTTGTCCGTCGATGTAGGGGCGTGAGCCTGTGATGCCTACGATGCCTCCCCATGTGCGGCAACCCATAAGTTTGCCTATGCCAAGTTTGCGGAAGCCGTGGGGGAACTGGTCGCCGTCAGACATTGAATATTTGTCCATGAGGCATAGTTTGGGGCCATGGTGTGTTTGTGCGGGAATGACGCCTCCCTTGCGGTTGCGTCCCATGGTAATGCGGTAGACTTCGCGTTGCAGACGTTCGAGTATCATGGGCGATACGTTTCCGCCGCCGTTCATGCGGTCGTCTATGATGAGAGCCTTCTTTTCGAGTTGGGGATAGAAATATTTGGTAAAAAATGTCATGCCGTTGGCGCCCATGTCGGGGATGTGTACGTAGCCAACTTTTCCTCCTGAGAGTGAGTCGACAATGGCTATGTTGCGTGTTACCCAGTCGTGATATGCAAGTCCCTGCTCTTCGGCTATGGGGGTGACATAGATGCGACGTGCTCCGTCAAGTGAGGATGTTGTGTTTACGTCAAGTGCAACGGTTATTCCAACTTTACCAACGAGTGCTTCGTATATGTCGCTATACTCCTTGGTGGGTATACCGTCTATTGCTACAATGTAGTTGCCTCGTTTTACGTTTGCACCGGGTGTGCGTAAGGGTGATTTTGCGCCTGAATTCCAATCTTCACCTTCGAAAATGTGGTCTATGCGGTAGTTGCCGTTCTGGTCTTTGCTGAATTTGCCGCCTAGCAAGCCTACGGGTACGGCTTTAGGTGCGGGTGCTTCGCCCGAGGTGATGTATGCGTGTCCCACTCCTGCCTCGCCTATCATTTCGCTTATGAGATATGTGAGGTCGTGACGGTGGTTGACGTAGGGGAGCATCACTGCGTAGCGGTCGTGCATTGCTTTCCAGTCGGCTCCGTGCATGTTTTTTACATAGAAACCGTCGCGGAACACTCGCCACGACTCTTCAAAGAGCTGTTTCCACTCTTTGCGGTGGTCGATAGTCATTGGTAGCTTGTCTGTTGCTATTTTTTCACCACCGCCGGGATTGTTGATGTCTACTATTTTGCCTGCTGATGTGAGTGCTTTCTTTGTTGAGGGTATATAGCACACAACATTGCTCAAGTCTACATTTTTGCTTTCCATGCTCTTAAGGTCGAGGGCTTTACGTGTGCCATTGTGTGAGTAGTAGAGTTTTCCTTCGTAGACTCCGTTAAGTGAGTATCCGCCGTCTGCCTCGAACAGCACTCCGGCACGTTCCTCAATGTCTGTGAAGTCTATTTTTATTATGTTTTTATTTTCACTCTCTTTTTTATCTTTTTTGTCGCTCTTTACGGGTGTCTCTTCAGTAAGTTTAAATTCATTGGCACGGAATGCTGTGGGCAATGGGGTCTCTGCTTGCAGAGGAAGGGCGAATATATAGTTGCGTTTGCTGAAACTTGTGTTCCACTCAACTGACGAGTAGTTTATCTCATATTTGCGGTTTGATAGGAAGAAAAGATACTTTCCATCATCGGACCATCGGGGTGAGCCTGCCTCGAACCATTTGATGGTGACCGGGGTGCTCTCTTTTTTCTGTATGTCGTAAACATATACTCGGTTCATGTTGTTGTCGCCAGATGTTGTGTATGCAACCCAATTGTTGTCGGGTGAAATCTGGACGTCGTATATATTTCCTTCGTCGCTTGCGATGATGCCTGTGAGTGATTTGCCGGCTACGTCGAATTTGTATACCTCGCGTTTGTCGGTGCTGAAGAGCATGAAGCGGCTGTCGCTGCTCCATTTGGGCGATGTGGGGTAGCCGTCTTTAAAAGATGTTACGGCTTTTGCTTTCGAGGGGTCGTTGAGCTTGTCGGTGGGCAACAGATAGAGCTGATATTCACCATCTTTGTCCGAGAAGTATGTTATCCATTTGCCGTCGGGTGACCACGATGCGTCGCGCTCGTGTCCGTCGGCACTGTTTGTTAGGTTATAGATGGCGCCTTGCTTGGCGGGTACAGAGAATATTTCGCCGCGTGCAGCTACCAATGCTCTCTCGCCGTCGGGTGAGATAGCTGTTGCGCGACCGCTTACAGTGCGGAACTCTGCACGTGAGGCAAGGTTGTTGTCGCGCAGTGTGATGTTCACTTTAGTACATGTGCCGTCTGCGATGGTGTATTTGTATATGTAACCACCGTTTTCAAATACGATATATTTCTGTGATGCGGCTGGGAATTTTATGTCGTATTCGCTGAAGTTTGTCAGTTTGGTGGTTTTTCCGCTTTTTGTCTCGTATTTGAAAAGGTTCATTGTGTAATCACGGTCGCTGAGGAAATATATATCCTCGCCCACCCACATGGGGAATAGGTCTTGGTTGCTGTTCTCTGTGAGCTTTTTCATTTCTGTTGTGCCCACTTGGTTGAGCCATATTTCGTCTGCCTGACCGCCGGCGTAGTGCTTCCATGTGCGGAATTCGCGGAACATACGGTTGAAAGCAAACTGTTTGCCGTCGGGTGAGTAGCTGCACCACGAACATTCTGTCATGGGCATCTGCACGGGTGTTCCATTCTCTATGTCGACTTTGAATACCAATCCGCGTGTACCGCAGAAAGCGTACCATTTTGAACGGTAGATGACTTCTTTGCCGTCGGGTGTCCATCCCATTACTATGTTGTTGGGGCCCATGCGGTCGCCTACATTGTCGCGGCTTACGCGGGCTGTGTATGTTACACGTTTGGGCTCACCTCCTTCTATGGGCATGGTGTATACCTCTGTATTTCCATCGAATTGTCCGGTGAAGGCAATGGTCTTGCCGTCGGGCGATATCTTTGCAAACATATCGTAGCTGTCGCCGTAGGTTAGTTTCTTTGCTTCGCCTCCGTTTACGGGGACACTGTAGAGATCGCCGGCGTAGCTGAATACAATGGTTTCGCCACCTACTCCGGGAAAACGCAGTAGACGTGCCTCTTCTGCCAACGCTGTGGTGGCAAAGATGATGGCTGTTAGTAATAGAATCTTTTTCATAGTGTTTATTGGATGTTCTCTTTTCTGTTTTTATATATTTTTCTCTTCTATCCCTATTCCGAATAGGGCGAAATCGTATTTCACAGGGTCGTCGTCGGAAATTTTTCTTAGTTCGGCTGTCAGCTGCTCCACACTTTTTCTGTCGTTTTGTTTGCGTTGCAGCAGTCCTAAGCTGCGGCTTATGCGGGCTACGTGGACGTCAAGTGGTATCATCAGTGCCGATGGAGGTATGTTTTTCCACAGTCCGAGGTCTACAATCCCATCTTGTCGGCACATCCATCGGAGCATCATGTGCAGGCGTTTACATGCCGATGCGGGGTGTCCTGTGGTGGCAATGGGGTTTGATATATGTCTTGTTGCTTCTCCGTTATTGGCTTCGGCAAGGATTGAGCGAAATGTGGCGATGCCTTCCCATATGTCGTCTTTGGCGAAGATATTCTCCATGCTATCATATCCCGAATATATATGCCGTAGTCCACGGCACAGGTATTTAAGGTCGCGCATGAAGAATGTGCGGTGTATGTTGGCGGTTTCATCTGCATCTTCCCACGCACCACGCATTACATATTCGTATGGTTCCCTTTGCATTATTTCATTGAACATTTTGTTGCATGAGCTTATTATCATGCGCCTATTGCCCCAAGCAACGACAGAGGCGAGCAGTGCTGCTATCTCCACATCGTGCTTTTGGGTGAAAGAGTGTGGGAACTGTACTGGGTCGTTCTCAATAAAGCTCTTTACGTTGTATTTTGCTGCCTTCTCGTTGAGGTAGGCTGCTAGTTCTTCGTTCACTCCCTTGCTTTTTATAGTTTGTTCACTCTTGCCACTTTTCCACCATTGAAGTAGTTGAGAATGTTTGTGGCTGCATATTCTGCCATCTCTTTGCGTACTTCAACTGTTTGAGTGCCTATGTGTGGCACAAGCACTGTGTTGGACAGTGCCAGCAATTCGTCGCATACATTGTCGCCTGTTTCAAATACATCGAGTCCTGCACCTTTGATGGTGTTGTTGCGCAATGCCTCAATGAGTGCTTTCTCGTCGACAAGAGGCCCGCGCGCTGTGTTTATGAGGAAAGCGTCGCTTTTCATCATACTCAAGCGTTGAGCGTCTATTATGTGATATGTTTCGCTTGTAAGAGGGGCATTAAGTGACAATACGTCGGATGTTGCAATAAGCTCGTCGAGTGGCATATATTTCGCGTTATAAAGCTTCTCATCGATTGCGCTCAGGCGGTTGCGGTTGCAGTAGGCGATGTTCATGCCACAGGCGAGGGCACGACGTGCAAGTGCTTTGCCTATGCGTCCCATTCCCAGAATACCCAATTGCTTGCCTGATAGTGACGAGCCGAGATTGTTCATTATCCCCCATTTCAGTTCTTTGGCGCGTAACATTTTGTCGCAGTCTGTTATGCGGCGCATCAACGATAGTATAAGTCCCATTGCAATGTCGGCTGTGGGATCGGTGACGGGGTCGGGAGTGTTCGCAACGGTCACTCCGCGGCGTGTGGCGTAAACTACATCGATGTTGTCATATCCTACTGCGTAGTTCGATACAATCTTTAGGTTTTTGGCTGCATCAAGCAGTTGTTTGTCTATTGGGAAATTCCACATCGAGAGTATTGCGTCGAATGAGTCTACTACGGGCAGCACATCTTCGTATTTGAATGTTTCAATGCCTTCCGCCGGCATTGTTATATCAAAGTCTTTCAGCACCTCGCTGTAGACCTCGCGGTATATGTTGTATGTTATCAGAACTTTCGGTTTCATGGCATTCTTCTTTTTTCTGTAACTATCTTAACTGCACAAAGACAACAAGCCGAGAAATGGATTGTTGTCTTTGTTGTCTTGTTTTTGCTGTCGGGCTACTGTCTGTTGGCTGCTTGTAACTTTTCATCGGCTAACCTCAGCGCTTCGCTTATCTCTTCGCGGACAGGTGTCAAGGGAAGTCGAAGTATGTTTTTAATGTAGCCAAGGTTGCTTAATTGGGCTTTTGCTCCACCAGGGTTGCCGTCGGCAAACAGCAGTTTGTATATCTCGCTGTATCTGTCGTTGAGTTCTTTTGCTTCGTCGTATTTGCCTTGTTGCATCAAACGTATGAAACTTACGAACTCTTTTGGGTAAACGTTTCCGAAAACTGAGATAACTCCTACACCTCCTGCTTTCATTATTTCGTATGTCAAACCGTCGTCGCCGGAAAGTACATCAAGGGTGTCGGGCTTTATTTTTAATAAATATTTAATCTGCTCGATGTTGCCCGATGCCGCCTTGAAGCCGATGATGTTTTTACATTCGTTAGCGAGTCGTACGGTTGTTTCGGGGTGCATGTTCAATCCTGTGCGACCGGGTACGTTATATAGATATATAGGCAGCGAGGTGGAGTTGGCTATTGCCTTGAAGTGCTGATAGAGTCCCTCTTGGCTTGGTTTGTTGTAATAGGGGACCACTGACAATATACCATCAACTCCTGTAAAATCTTCGTTTTGCAGTTCCTCTATGACTGCTCTGGTATTGTTGCCGCCGCATCCCAACATGATGCCCATGCGACCATCTACCTGCTTTATTATGCGCTTTCGAATGTTGCGTTTCTCGTCGATTGTCAATGTGGGTGTTTCACCCGTTGTACCTTGCACGCACAAAAAATCGGTGCCGCTGTTTAGGTGCAAATCTACCAATTTCTCCAGTGCCGCATAATCAACTTCGTTAGTCTCGGTGAAAGGCGTTACAATTGCTACGCCCATACCTCTCATTCTTTTTTGCGTCATAAAAATGTGTGTTTTTTTAAAATCGGCTGCAAATTTACATCAATAATTTTATTTTAGGAAATTTATAATGTTCTTTGCTGTTGTTTTTGTTACATTTTTACATTTTTAACCTTGTGCCTCTGTTTTATTCCTTTGTGTATTGATGTTGTTTGTCGCGTATTTGTCTGATTAGTTCTTTCCCTTCTTCGTTCAGTGTGGGGATTTTCACTTTTATTGTGATTATAAGATCGCCATGCTTCGTCTCGTCTTTGTATGCGGGCAAGCCCTGTCCTTGCAGTCGCAACTTGCTGTCGGGTTGTGTGCCGGCTTTAATCCGTATGCGAAGATTGCTGTCGTCAAGGGTGCGCAGCATTACTTCTCCACCTAAGAGGGCGGTGTAGAGGTCTGTTGTGAGGGTGGTGTGCAAGTCGTCGCCGTGACGTGTATAACCCTTTTCTGGTTCAATGTGAAATGTTATGTAAAGATCGCCTCTTTCGCCGGTGGCCGATGCTCCGCCTTGTCCTCTGAGACGTATTTTCTGCCCGTCGGCTATGCCGGCAGGGATGCTGATGCGTATGTTTCTGCCATCAATGGTGATAATTCTCTTCTCTGTGTGGATTACCTCTCTTAATGGCAGTGTCAGTGTGCTGTGCAAGTCGTGTCCACGCATGCGTTGCTCTCGGCTGCTATGTCTAGCAAAATTTGTCCCGAATAGTTCTTCGAAAAAATCACTGAATCCGCTTGCGCCGTTGTAACCTCCAAAATCGTAACCACCGAAAGTGTTGTATCCGCCACTGCCTTCTCTCGCTTTGTATTGTTGACGTTGCGCCTCAAACTCTTCGGCATGTTTCCAATTTTCGCCATACTCCTCATATTTTTTGCGTTTATCAGGGTCGCTGAGTACTTCGTTGGCTTCGTTTATTGCCTGAAAGCGTTCTTTTGCGTGAGGGTCGTCTTTGTTTAGGTCGGGGTGATATTTCTTTGCTTGTTTGCGATAGGCTCTTCTTATGTCTTGTGGTGAAGCGTTTTTGTCAATTCCTAATATGTCGTAATAATCTATATATG
>JAFTTA010000148.1 GCA_017467015.1 Bacteroidaceae bacterium | reverse complement strand
TAGGTCCGATGATGGATATCAAATCGTATTTTTTGCAATCGATAATAATTGAAGACAAAAATAATTATAATCTTGCACATCACGAAATAAAATGCAAAATTCTTGAATTCGTCACAAGCTACAACAAAAAATGATTTAAAAAAGACAAAATAGACGGGGCTTTATTGTCGCATGCAAGCTTTATCACTATCTTTGCGTCAAAACGCGAATACACTTTCAAGCATGTACGAAAGCCTTATGTGCCTACCCTACTTTCAGGGTATGAGCAAAGACGAGATAACCTCAGTTCTCGACAAAGTAAAACTTGAATTCATCCGTTACAACGACGGTCAAAAGATAGCCTCACAAGATTCACCATGCGACACACTCACCATGTTAGTGCGTGGCGTTGTCACATCCACCTGTATATCACCCGACAAGAGTTATACTATCATGGAGGAAATAAGCACTCCGTTTGTCTTCGAGCCATACTCATTATTTGGGAAAAAGCCTTCCTACAGGTGCAGCTACCACGCCATAGGAGAATGCGACATACTGACAATAAAAAAACATTACTTATTCAGTGAGTTCTCAAAATATGCGATATTTCAAATGAATCTTTTGAACCTGCTCAGCCAACGGGCACAGAAGAAAAACAACCATATATGTGAGCGGCATCCTGAAAGCATCCCCGACAAAATAATAAATTTTGTAGCAAACAGGATTGAACAACAAGATGGGAAAAAGGTAGTACAACTAAAAATGGAAGACCTTGCAAATATATTAGGAGAAACCAGAATAAACATATCACGAACATTGAATATGTTTCAGCAACAAGGCTTAATAGAACTCAAACGAAAAGAGATACGCATACCATCATTTAAAAAATTAGCAGACACGAAAGGAACATTTCAAGAAAAGAAGGTGGAGGAAAAAAAGACAGCAAGAGCCAACTTTGACTCTGCAGGCACAAATAAACAAAAAAAGTTCACATTTTTATTGGTATTAACGCAAAAAAGCGCTACCTTTGCCAACGCTATACAAGCACAAGGTTGGTTCCGTAGCTCAGCTGGATAGAGCAACGCCCTTCTAAGGCGTGGGTCAAGCGTTCGAATCGCTTCGGAATCACACAAAAGACCGACGAACTTTGCAGTTCGTCTGTCTATTGTGTGTGTGACTATTATCAATTCTTAGTTCAAACATAAGCACGTAGCAACAGCAACATGCACGAACCTACCATACGCATATACACAGATAGAGGGGATGATAACATCTCCTCTATCTGTGTATATATCCGTTTATTTTAATTATTCGCCCTGAGCAGGAGCCTCAGGTGCAACAGGCTCAGATAAGTCGGGAACAGCAGTTGGATTAACTGCGTTGTTCTCTATTGCATTCTGCTGAAGAAGGCTCTCGTCAACAATTTCTGCCTGAGGTATAGCATAAGTAGCTACGATGCAAGCAACCACCATGAAAGCAGCAAGACCCCATGTAGCTTTTTCAATAAAATCTGTTGTTTTCTTAACACCCATTATTTGGTTGGATGAAGCAAATCCCGATGCAAGACCGCCGCCTTTAGAGTTCTGCACAAGAACAATGAGACACATCAACACGGCTGCAATGGTAATCAAAATAACACAAAGTAAGTACATCTTATTTTCTTTTTGTATGTTTAACTATTTTTTCAAGAAATCTGATTTGGTCTGCAAAGTAACGGTTTTTATTTTGATATTCCATATATATTCGTTTAAGAATTTCGTATGCCTTCTCATATTTACCTTGTTTAATATATATATTGGCAAGTGTTTCTGTGAAAACAGCACTATTTAACACCGGTGCAGCACCATCTTGACTATCTGAAAACTCTACGTTGTCTGCATGAACGACAGGCGCTGTTTCCGTTGCCATCTGCAAAGTAAACCGTTCTTCCACTCCATTTAAGAAATTGTCTATAAGGTCTTGCCCACGCAATTTAGGAGCATCCTCGGCTGTATCATCCTTATCCGAAAGATATGCAGAGACATAGTCGATTGCAGCTGCGCCCTCGGCCTCAAGTGAAAAATGTTCAGCAGGCAATGTACCTAGGAAGTTATCTATAAGTTCCATAGTACGATCCACCGCAATATCACCTGTTGAATTTTCCACATCACTCTCGTGCTGCATGACATCACCATACTCACTCATCAAATCGAAAAGCACCCTACGATTTTTCAGATAAAGAGCGGCACGTCTCATCTCCTTGCCAAAATCAATATCGTGCAACAGATATAGATTTCTCAGCAACAGCAACCTGGCTGCATCGTAATAGGGATACTTGCGCACCAACAAGCGAAGCTCGTAGAGAGTATTTCTATCGAGTTTGTCAGCATTGGATATGTAGTAGGTTATATTCATATAATTCTACCAATTGGCTACAGCTGCATTAAAGATAGACTCAACTATCTCTTTTATCATTTGCGTAACAAGTTCTTCCTGTACACTTTCAAGTGGCTGCGAAGCCTCAAAATCCCTCACAGCAGAGAATGAACGCTCAAAATCTTCATCATGATTGGTATTGTTGGTAAAACGAACATTTACCGTCATCTTCAACTGCACCATAGAGGAATATCCATCAGACGATATCGATTTATTGAACTGATCGTACGAGGTTATCTCGCCTGCAAGATGCAGGTCGCCACCATTTTTAACCTGAACAAGTTTGGTCTGCTGCACAAAAACATCGTTAAGTGTCTGATTGAACATTTGCGCCATAGGACCCCACTGATAAGCCGCACGGTTTTGGAATGTCTCCAAAGAGATAGTCTTCACCTTCGTATAATCAATTGATGCGCCCGTAAGTTTATAGCTCACCGTACACCCTACCAACATCAAAAGCATCAAGGCGAGCGTCAGCATTCCTGCTTTTTTATATATTTTTATCAAGTCCATATTCTTTTATTTTTCTATACAGTGTACGTTCCGATATATTCAGTTCTTTGGCCGCCTCGCGACGTTTACCACGATGTCTCTCCAATGCTTTTACCACAGCCATACGCTCCATATCGTCGAGCGATAGAGTCTCCTCGACATATTCGCTGTTTTCCACAACACTGCCATGGCGATTAGTCTCTTGCTCCGAAGCAATAGGTGAGAGATGTATAGTAGCAGGTTGCACCTGAGTGTGAAGTGCAGAAATCTCATGAGCATGTGTATATATTGGCACTTCCTCCTTGTGTCCGCCAACCATCAGTTCCTCCATCTGCTTTTTCAACTCCGTAATATCACGACGCATATCAAAAAGCACGCTATAGAGTATCTCTCTCTCACTCTCAAATGTTTTGCCACTTGATGCACCGGATGTTATACGCGCCGGCAAACTCGTTTGAGGTTGCAGTGGCAAATATTTCTTCATTGTCTCATCGGTTATCTCGCGTTGCATCTCAAGCAA
Source organism: Bacteroidaceae bacterium (assembly GCA_017467015.1). Lineage (GTDB taxonomy): Bacteria > Bacteroidota > Bacteroidia > Bacteroidales > Bacteroidaceae > HGM04593. The sequence goes on along the minus strand of JAFTTA010000148.1, from coordinate 4,092 downwards.
AGATATCTGCTCGGCCACATTCTTCAGTTGCCTGATATTGCCGGGCCAGGAGTATTCCATTATAGCCTGTCGTGCACTCTCACTCAATTGTATCTTTGGAACAGCATATTTTGCCGAAAAATCCAAAGTAAACTTCTTGAAGAGCATTATAACATCCTCGCCACGTTTGCGAAGAGGAGGAACATTTATTGGCACCGTATTGAGACGGTAGTACAAATCTTCCCTAAAACGCCCCTCACTGATGGCCTGTGGAAGATTAACATTTGTGGCACAAACAATGCGCACATTGGTCTTTTCCACCTTCGACGAGCCCACACGAAGAAATTCTCCGTTCTCCAACACACGAAGCAACCTTGCCTGCGTAGCCATTGGCAGTTCTCCAACCTCATCGAGAAAAATCGTACCGCCATCGGCTTCACTAAAATAACCTTTACGCTCGCCAACAGCATCGGTAAATGCACCCTTCACGTGCCCGAAAAGTTCCGAATCGATTGTACCCTCGGGGATTGCGCCACAATTGACAGCAAAATATTTGGCATGCTTGCGCACACTGTTCTGATGTATTATCTGTGGGAAATGCTCCTTACCCACACCACTCTCGCCTGTTATCAACACAGTCAGGTCGGTGCGAGCAACTTGCATGGCAGTATCTATTGCTCTAAGCAGTTCCGGGTCGTTTCCAACTATCCCAAACTGTTGTTTTATGCTTTGTATTTTGGATGTATCCATAAGGAGAGAATAATAATTCTGACAAAATTACCTATTTTTATCTCAGGAACAAGCAATTTTGTCAGAAAATCATGAAAATTTATTAAACATGGGCTTAGAATGGGAAAAGTAACGGAAGAACTATCACCATTACTATACCCATGATTATTTGTAATGGCAAGCCCACTTTCACATAGTCCATAAATGTATATTGCCCTGCCGGCATCACCAATGCATTGGGGGGTGTAGAGAATGGAGATGCAAAACACATACTTGCACCCACCGTAACAGCAAAAAGGAACGGAACCGGACTCACACCCACTTGCAGAGCACTATTTAATGCAATAGGAGCAAACAGCACAGCAGTTGCCGTATTGCTTATAAACATTGTCATGAGAGATGTTGTAAAATATATTCCGGCCAAAAGAACATGGGGACCATACCCTCCGAGACCACTTACAAGAGTATTTGACAGGTATTCCGACGCACCGGTTTTTTCCAAAGCAAGCGACATAGGCATCATGGCAGCAATAAGCACAATCGATTCCCAATTTATGGTTTTGTAGGCAGCCTCCACATTGCGGAAACACCCTGTGAGCACCATCAGCACCGCGGCAATCATCACCGCAGTAACAGGGGCTACAGGAATAAAATCGAACACCATCATCACAACCATCAACACCATTATTGCAGCCGCAACCGGAGCTTTATAATCCAATGGCACTTTAGCAGCCTCTTCAAGAGGACGTCCCAGCACCACCCAATCATTTTCTTCACTACCGAGACGTGCTATATTTTCCCAAGGCCCCTGCACTAAAAGAACATCGCCGGTATGTATGCGCTCGTCGGCAAAATCTTTCAATATGTAATTAGTTTTACGACGTATACCGAGGACATTCAGACTATATTTTGCACGGAACTCCGAATCACGTATGGTGCTGTTGATAAGGTTGGAAGATTGCATAACAACCACTTCCGCTACACCTATGTCGTAAAAATCCAAAGAGTGTTTATAACTATTCTTTTTATCAGCATCGGTATTTTCCAATATTTCGAGTTTTGCCTCCTCGGAAAAGCGTTTCACGCCCTCTTGCTCACCGGTGACATAAAGTATATCACCTAGTTCTATCACACTATCCGGATCGGCCATTTGCTGTGTTATTCCTTTGAGGAAGCGATTTTGAGTAGCCTCTTTGCGTCGTATCTCAAAGATGTTCAATCCATACTCTCCACGCAGTCCTAGTTCGGCAATAGTCTTACCAATGATCAACGAACGACCATCTACCCTCAGCAACGAAAGGTTGTTGGAGACACCATACTCTTTTACAAGCTCTTTCAATGTCTTGCGACTGTTATTATTACCGTTGCTCGAATCCTTTGCTTTAGAAAGAAATAATTTACTTAACGGCACAAGCACCACGAGACCCACCAACACACATATTACACCTACAGGAAAGAATGAGAAGAAAGAGAGCCCCTCATAGCCTGCATCTTGCAAAGCACCATGAATGATAAGGTTTGGCGGGGTACCAATGAGCGTCATCATACCTCCCATGCTGCTGGCAAATGCCAAAGGCATGAGAAAACGACCGGGATTCACATCGGCGCTCATAGCAAGACTTACAACTATAGGAAGCAACAATGCCACCGTACCTGTATTGCTGCCAAAACCACCAATGGCAGATGTCACTCACATCACTAAGACAAATAGACGCAATTCGCTTTTTCCGGCAAGTTTCAATATACGTGAGCTAATCATTTTGGCAAGGCCGGTCTGAAAAATGGCACCACCAACAACGAAAAGACCAATCATCATTATCACCACAGAATTCGAGAATCCCGACAACGCCTCAGCCGGCGTCAATATATCGCACAACAACAATGCAATGAGCGCACACAGCGCAACCACATCCGAGCGCAGTTTTCCATTCACAAAGAATATAACGGAAAACAGCAAAATAGCAATTGTAACAACCACGGCATTAAATTAATTATCCAACAACAAAAAAAAGCGTCATAAAGGCCTCTAACATACGAGATAACACCCCGTTAACCTTATGACAGCATATACCTTGAAAAGGTTTGCAAAATTAACAAATAAAACAAAAAAAGTCAATAGGTGCATTGTAAAAAACAGATAAAAATATTTAAGAAATTCAACGCATACTCTTTATAAATAAAAATTTCATTCAAATAAGCGTAAAGATTCATTCAAAATAGATAACTTTGCACTTTACGACAACTATTTCAAACACAAACAGAGAGCTATAAAAACGCTAAAAAACATCACCAAAACACTCGTCGTGCTATTGCTGCTGATAGCAATATCTGCGATAACGTTGCGTCACGATGCCATACAGCATCGTTTGGCTCGGCACATCACAAACACACTGCAACAAACAGTAGGGGTGCCGGTGGAAATTGGCAACGTAAGGCTGAACCTACCCAACAACATCATTATAGACTCCTTGTTGATTAAAGACCAATCGCAAGAGACCCTCGCAAACTTGCCACGCATAGCAGCCAATTTCGACATATTGCCATTCATACGTAACGGCAAGATAAACATACACACAATCACTTTGTCGCATCCCGACATACGCATATACCGCGAAGTGCCGGAAGCACCACTCAACATACAGTTCCTCCTAGAGAAGTTCGCCTCATCCGACACCACGTCAAACAAAAGCATGCCCGAGATATGCATCAAGCAGATACACATACACGACGGACACCTCAGATACGACGTACTGAGCGAACCTGAAGACGAGACTTTCACACCCTCACACATCGACATCAGAAACCTCCACACCAACCTCGCATTAAGAGCGTTGCGTGAGGACACACTAAGTCTGTATGTCAGACGAATATCATTTGACGAAGCATCAGGTTTCACACTGCGCCGTCTGAAAGGCAACGTAAACGCATCAAACGACAAAATAGATATTACCCGTTTGCGCATCAGCCTTCCTCAAAGCAACATAATGTCCGACGCTGTAAGAATAACATTCCCCGACGAAGGTAGCCACAAACAACCCACATTCAACGGAGAACTCAGAAGCGACAAACTTTCTGCAGCCGATTTCACATCCATACTGCCACGCTTGGCACACTTCGGACATCCGCTCAATTTCAACATAAAATTCAACGGCACAGAACAAGAGGTAAATATAAAAAGCCTGCAAATTTCCTCAACAGACAAAAAATTCGACACTAAAATATCCGGATGGTTAAAGAAACTCTAACAAAAAGAGCCCGAATATAACCTCAATCTTTCTTCACTGACGGCCACCCCCGACTTCATATCATCGTTGTACACCACAGCCACCGATGGAGAAAACACACCCGAAGAGCTGCTGCGACTGGGCAACATGGCGCTGAAAG
>JAFTTA010000147.1 GCA_017467015.1 Bacteroidaceae bacterium | reverse complement strand
TGGTATTCAACATTTTAAAATAGCTAAACTTGCGTTAATGCCTTTTGGTAGAAATGTTGAGCCAAATATTTAACTTTCCTATAACATTATCATAATCATATATATCATATATAAAGTCATGATAATATATATTATGTTTAATAGGATTTGAAAGAAGACTTTACTCTACCGCATATAAAAAACTAGAAAGAGAGAAAAACTCGCCAATATTGGCGAGTTTTAATTATTAGCATAAGATAGAATAAACTTATATTTAATAGGAAATTATTATTTATTTCCTATCATTTCTTAAGTATTAATTATATATTTGCTGAAAATTAAATTATTATGAAGAACATTATTACAATCATTTCTATTGCATTACTTGTGTTATCTTGTGGAAGCAAGACATCTCAGAATGTTGAGAGTCAGAAAGCAGAAACTAAAACAATTTCTAAGGATACTGTTGCAAAAGTTGTTTATGAGAATAATTATTTAGTTAAAGTTGGCGATGTTGCTCCCGATTTTACTCTTAATCTGACCGACGGCACTGCTTTCAAATTGTCTGAAAACCGTGGTAAGGTTGTAATGCTGCAATTCACTGCAAGTTGGTGTGGCGTATGTCGTAAGGAGATGCCTTTCATAGAGCGAGATATTTGGTTGCCAAACAAAGACAACAAGGATTTTGTGCTTGTGGGCATAGACCGCGAGGAGCCTTTGGAGGATGTCAAGAAATTTGCTGAGAGTACCGGTGTTACATATCCTTTGGCACTCGACACAAATGCCGATGTTTTTGCCTCTTATGCTGAGCGTAAATCGGGAATCACACGTAACATATTGATTGATCGTGATGGACGCATTGTTAAGCTCACTCGTCTTTTCAATGAAACGGAATTCAAGGAACTTGTTCAAGCAATTGATAGCCTCTTGAAGAAATAATTGGTTTAAAATCAACACAATATAGCGCTGTAACCCTCGGAGATACAGCGCTTTATTGTGTTAGGCTTGAAGGACTTCTACCCTACTATTTTCACCACACTCTCTCTTGTTCCTCTTTTGACTTCTATGCGTGTGGCAATCCTCTCATATAGTTCATTCACATGGCTTATGATGCCTACCTTTCTGTTGCCGATGTTGTGCAATATCTCCAAGGTTTCTATGACTGTGTTGAGACAGTCGCCACTGAGTGTGCCGAATCCTTCGTCTATAAAAATTGTGTCGGGGGTAAAATTGTTTCGGTTTAGCGAAGATAGTCCTAAAGCCAATGCTAAAGAGACCATGAAACTTTCGCCACCTGAAAGTGTGTTTGCCGGACGCGATACATCTCCATCTTCGTGATCTTTTATCAGTATGACAAGGGTGCCGGGTTGTGTGGTAAGTTCATATCGTGTCGTAAAGCGGCTTAGGTAGTAGTTGGCATTTTCTAGCAGTTGACGGAGTATGTAGCTTTGTGCTATTGCTTTGAACTTTCCACCTTCGGCACTACCGAATATCTTGTTCAGACGTTCCCATTTGCCTGACTCCTTGTTTAGTTGCTCTGCTTCGGCACGTTCTTGTTCTACAAGTTTGCTTTTTTCGCTGTCTTGTTCGAGCTCAAGAGTGATTGCCCCTACTCTCTTGTCGGCTTGTGAGCGTTGTTCTGCTATTTCGTTTTTCTTGTTTGTGAGAGAGTAGATGTTTTCTTCTTCAGCTATATCGGGTCGTAGCTGAAGCAAGTTTTCACATCTTTTTTTCCATTCGGAAAGTAATGTTTTGTTGTTTTCAATCTCCTTATTAAGTAGTGTGTACTTCTCTTTTATTCTTCTTATATCTTCAGGGCTATATCTCAATAGTAGTTCTACCCTTTCTTGCGTCATCGAGGGGTTGCTGAGATGAAAAGCCTTTATGATATTCTCTGTTGTTGCAATCTCTTTTGTTATTCGTTCGTCGTTGTTTTTCAGCACATTGCAATGTTTTGCAAGTTCCATCCACTCTTTTTCCAATTCATTGTCGGAGTGACCGTTTGTCTCTTTCGAGTGGTAGGTTTCTTTCCACAACGGATGCAATTTTTCTACTTCGGTTTGAAGATTTTCTATGCGTTGAATGTATTCGGAAAGTTCTTTTACCGATTGTTCAAGTTTTTGCTGTTGTTCTTTTGCTTTTTGATATGCAGTTGAGCGTGCTTTGAGGTCGTCTATGCTTTGTCTTATATTTTCATGCCAATCGATAATGGTTATTTTGCCATTGGTTATCTCTTTTTGCAACAATAACATTGAGTTGTTAATGTTTTGTTGTAGCTCATCTTGCTGTTTTATATTGTCCTCTGTCTGTTTGCGACGGCTGATTTCGATGGTAAGTTTTTGCATTACGATGGTGAGCGATTGACGTAGTTTCAGAATCTCGTCGTAAATTGCAAGTATATACTTTGATAGTTCTTCGTTCTTTTGTTGCAGTTCATTGATTTTTCTACGTTCATTCTCGATTGCCTCATGCAAATGTTCGGGAGATGATGTGATGTTTGCCTCTTTACATAGTGCTTCTAAGTCTAAAGCGGCATTTTTCTCTGTTTCGCTTTCGGCTCTTTGTTGGGCATATGTAGCTTCGAGTAACTCTGTTTGTGATTTAATGGTAATTATGCTGTTGTTATATGCTCCGAGTTTCTCTTCGTAATTTCTTATGGAATCTTTGCACTCTTTCTCTATAGGAGCGATTATTGCCATCAGTTCGCTGTCTTGCAGCAGTTCGCTTATCTCTGCACCACACACAGGGCATATATCTCCTTCTTTCAGTTTGGCACGTAGCGCCTTTGCATGGTTGTCGAGGCGTATGAGCATTGTAGAATATAACTCTTCGCGTTCTTTGCGAGTGGCTTCTGCTTCGTTTTTATCTTTCTCCTCTTTTTGCAGTTTGATATTCTTTTCTTTGATTGTTTTTTCTATTTCTTCTATTCTCTTTCTCAGATTATCGAGGCGTTCGGTGGCTTGCATCTTCTCTTTATGTAGAGATGCTATTTTTATTATCAGTTCTTTACGTGCATCAGTCTCTGCAATAGATGGAAGTTGCTTCTGTTTTTCTATTGCTTGTTTGTGTTCTTCGCTTTTTTTTAGTAAAATATTCTCTATTTTTTCGCGTTCGGCGGCGTGGGTATTTATGCTTATGGTTATTTGTGGAAGCAATTCTTTGTTTTTATTTTGCTCATTTTTTATTGAGCGAATTTCTTCCATCTTGCGCATATATTCCTGCATCTGCGCAATGAGGGTACCTGCATTTTCGTACATAGGGATGTCTGCTACGGCATTTTCCATCTTTTGACGCAACAGCCTGCATCTCTCTCTGTTTTGTTGCATGTTTTCTTGCATTGCAGAGTTGCCAGCTGCCAGTAGCATGTATTTCTGTCGTGCTTTTTCGGTCTCTTGTGCTATGTTGTCACGCTCGACAATTAATCTTTGTAGAGTTACGTATGAGTGGCGCACTTCATCGCTTCTCTCCCAATCGGCTAAAAGATGACGGTCGTTCTCACTTTCAGGTGTATCGTTCTTTTTTTGTGCTTCAGATAATTCAGTCTCAGCTTTCAGAGTGCTTTTCTTGCAATCTTCGTAACTGTTGAGCCACGATATTTTTTTCTCAAAGTCTTCATACTGTTTTTTCAGAGCAACAATCAGTTTCTCCTCTTCCTTTCTTTGAGCAATCTTTTCTTCCCTCTCTTCTTCACTCAACAATCGCAGGGATTCAATTTTTGAAAGTTTTTCTT
>JAFTTA010000146.1 GCA_017467015.1 Bacteroidaceae bacterium | reverse complement strand
TAAATGCTTTTATCATTGCATCCATTCGTAAGGCGTTAATAAATTCATCCTCGATTTTTTCTTTTGAAAATGCTACCATATAAAGGCCTATCAGTGTGCCTATGATTGCAATGTTTGTTTTTAGAGCAGGATAAAATTCAATATTCATCGGTGCATACTCTTCTACAAATATTATGTAGAGTCCTAAAATTGCACATGGGGTAAAAAGTACCCAACCTGCCTTGTGGCACCATTGGGGTAATAGCCATAAGTTTTTCATACGTTTTTCATTTTAATGTTTTTAAATAGCTGTTACTTGAATTTGCCGGCGTGTAGCAACAATCTTTGCTACAAAAGTAAAGAGTGCTTTACAAAAATGCAAGTATATTTGATAAAATGTACCTATTATGCGACGTTTTTAACTTTTGTTAGTACTTGACGTATGAATTATATATATGTAAAAAGGCGCATCGTTTATTTTGTGATGCGCCTTTTAAGGTTTATGCTACATTAGCAGGTATTTAAGGATTGTCTCCCAGTCGGGGAACTGTTCCGAACCGAATTTTATCCACTCACCTTTGAACTCGCTTGCTCCGTTCTTGCCTCTGTCGTCGATGAGATAGTCGCCTTCGAGCAGGTCTTTGTGATGGGTGATTATGACGCGCTTGTGTACTATGTCGTAAAGGTGTTTTTTTACCAATTCTATATTGTAGTATGCTGCGGTGGGGTTGTTCCACGGTGATGTGGTGAGGATGAACAGGTCGTAGTTGCGTGCAAGCAGACGTACCACTTCGGCTGCGCCGGCGATGGGGTCCATCAGTGCGAAGAGACCGGGTATTTCATCCAGCTTTCCTTTGTACTGATCTTTTGTAGCTTCGTCTACTTTTGCTAATCCCGATTCAAAATCGACAAGAACACCGTCCATGTCGAAGTATATTCTTTTCTTGTTCATAGTAGTATATCTGCTTTTATTTGTTGGCTGAAGCAAATATACGTCTTTTTTGAATAGTTTCTATGCTTTTTTGTAAGAAACTGTTTTGTTTTTATTTTTTCTTGCTGTTTTCGCTCTTTTTTGCTTCAAATCTGACGCTTCCTATGTTCTTCATTGCTTTTAGGATGTCTTGTTCGCGTTTGCGAATGTATTTTGATGGCTTTGCCGAATTACAGCGTCGCTGATTGGGTAGGGTGGCTGCAATGAGTGCACATTGGTTGCGTGTCAGTTTGTCGGGTGTGGTGCCGAAGTTTATTTTGGCTACTGCCTTTGCACCATATATGCCGTTACCCATTTCAATGCAGTTGAGATAGGCTTGCATGATGTGTTTCTTGTCCCAGAAGAATTCGAGCAACACTGTGAAGTAGGCTTCGAGTCCTTTGCGTATCCATGAGCGCCCGTGCCACAAGAAGAGGTTTTTTGCTGTTTGCTGTGTGATGGTGCTTGCCCCACGGAAACGTATGCCGGCTTCTGCCTCTGCGCGTGCTTGTTCAATAGCTTTGAAGTCGAAGCCGTTGTGTTGCATGAAGAGATTGTCTTCTGAGGATACGACTGCCAATGCAAGGTCGGGTGTTATATTCTCTATGGGTGTCCATTCGTAGTTTATAGGGGTGCCTTCGGCGATGTGTCGAGTAAGCATCAGTGGTGTGATAGGTACGGGGATATAACGATACAATATGACCACGCCTACTGACAGTGTCAGGAATGTAATTATTGTGCCGATGATGAGACGCAGAGCTGTTTTCACGTTTCTCTATTATTTTTTAAAAAAGTGGTGTGCCTATCATAGTAATGGCACACTTTTTACGGACTCTTTTACTATGTTGAGCGGTAAGCGGGGCTCGAACCCGTGACCCTTGGCTTGGGAAGCCAATGCTCTACCAACTGAGCTACTACCGCAAATGTTGTGCAAATTTAAGAATAACATTCCTTCTCTGCAAGTTTGAAGAGTTGCATGCGTCAGTTAGATATTAAGCATAATAATTTATATCCTCGCTTGCTATATTCTCGCTGTTATCTTCTCCTCTATTTTTTATTCTAAGAAAGAATAGGCTATATTAAATTGAACCCCAAATGTTAGATTAATAACTTTTGGGATTCAATTTAATTTTGTGCTTTTATTTTTTTGAAGTGTGTGCAAGGTAGCGACTTACATCGAAATACATCAGTCTTGATGTGAATTTTTTGCTGGGAGTCACACGGATGATATTGCACAATGTCTTTGTGTCGAGGTTGCGTGATGATACTTGCTCTATGTCAAGATAGCCGTACATTACGTGGTCTTGATCATCGGGGTTGATTACACGGAAGGGGTTGTTGCTGCTCTTGCCATCGCCCATGGTGGTAATCATCTTCAGCAGTGTCAAGTATTTGTGAACATACGATTTAGTCTCTTTTTCGGTCTTCAGCAGTTGCTGTGACGAGAGCCATGCATAGAAAAGGGCGTTAAGGCTGACTGGGTTGTAGGAGAGAATTTTTGTTGCTGTCTCGTATATCTTCAGCTGGTTATTCTCGGCAACGTAGTTTTTCAGTGCTTTTTCGTTTACATCGTTTCCGCCTTTATATGTGGGCAGATATGTCTGCCCGTAGTATATGAGGGCTACGTCGTCCACTCTCAGTAATGGGTCGTCGGCAAGATATAGCTTGAGAATGTCATTGAAATATGTTCTTTCGTTATCGACAATCTCTTTTACCAACTTGTAATCAAATTTCTCCTGTGCTTGTACTGTGCCAAGCATCATGAGAAGTGTTGTTGCTATGAGGAATATTCTTTTCATATTTCTTAGATTAAGAAGTTGTCTGAATTTTTGTTGAAATCTCTTAAATGGTTGTTTTGTTTATTTGTTTGTATAAGCTGGAACTGCTTATATCTTGAATTTCAGCATTACGGCTCACAATGCAGGAAGGTCGACAGGTATGTTAGAGTCGGGTGTGAGTTTGCATTTCACTGTTGCACCCGTGAGCAGGTCGGTAGCTTTGATGCTTTTGTCGCAAGGTTCTATCTTGTGATATGTAAATGCTTCAGTGGGTATTCTTATCTCTTGGCGTCGTGACTCTTTGCTGAAGTTTACTACGATTAGCAATAACTCTTTCTCGGTAGCACGCAGATATGAATATACGTTTGCTGCATCGTACGTTGTCGAATAGGGGTTGGCGTATTGCAGGTCGTAGAAAGTGCCGTCGCTGATTGCTTCTTCGCTGTTGCACAGGTTGAGCAGGTGAGAATAATATTTTTGCAATTTCTTCTCTTCGGTTGTGAGTTTCGTGTCGTTGTATTTGCCTTTGTTGCTCCAACGACGCAACGTGTCTACGCTCCAGTAATCGAAAATGGTGGTACGCCCGTCAACTCCGCTATAACCCTCTTTGTCCATTCCTTTTTCGCCCAACTCCTGACCGGCATAGAACATAAATGGTTGCACTCCTACGGTTGCCGAAACGATGAGTGCCGGCAGTGCGTTGAAGCCGTCGCCTACAAAGAACTCTGATGCGATGCGTTGTTCGTCGTGATTTTCGAGGAATGTGAGCATGTGTTTGCTGATGTCGGCGGTTTGTTGTAGGGTGTGGGTTATGTTATACACATTGCCAAGGTTATCGGTTATAGCGCGCATTTTGTCGTAGAGTACTACTTTGTAGTAGAGGTAATCGAATACTCCTTGATATATGAAGATACGGTAGAGGTGGGGATGGTATATCTCACCGATGAAAATTATTTC
>JAFTTA010000145.1 GCA_017467015.1 Bacteroidaceae bacterium | reverse complement strand
AAGAACCCACGTTCCACGGTGGGCACCACCACTGAGATTTATGATTATATGCGTCTGCTCTTTTCGCGAGTGGCAGATGCCTATTCTTACCTCTCGGGTGAAAAGATGGTGAAATACACTGAAGAACAGGTGCTCGACCTTATTTTAAAGGATTATGATGGCAAGAAAATTTATATGCTTGCCCCATTGGTGAAATCGCGTAAAGGTCATTATAAAGAGCTCTTCGAGCAGATGATGCGTAAAGGTTATCTGAATGTACGCATTGATGGGGAACTTTGTGAAATGTCACATGGTATGGCGCTCGAAAGATACAAAAACCATAGTATCGAGGTGGTAGTTGACAAATTGGCTGTAGATGCCAAAGATACGCAGCGCCTTAAAGAGAGTTTGAAAATTACCATGCAACAGGGTGGTGGGCTTGTAATGATTATGGAAATGCCATCGGGCGACGTGCGTTACTATTCAAAAAAGCTGATGTGTCCGGTGACCGGCATTGCATATAACGAGCCCGATCCTCATAACTTTTCTTTTAACTCACCTCAGGGCTTTTGTCCCAAATGTAAAGGAGTGGGGATTGTAAGTCAGGTCGATGTGGAAAAAATCATCCCGGACCGTTCGCTTTCCATTCACGATGGTGCACTTGCTCCGCTTGGCAAATATAAAAAATCGACAATTTTCAAGCAGATAGAGACTCTTCTCTCACGCTATGATGCCGACTTGGAAACCTCTGTGTCTGAACTTCCCGAAGAGGCTATCGACGAGATACTTTATGGCTCTCCTGTGCCTTTGCGTCCAGCCGGCGCGGAGTCTGTTTTTGATGGGTTCACAACATACGACGGCCTTATAAAATATATACAGATGCAGCGCGATGCAGGTGTGTCGGCAAAGGAACAACGCTGGGCAGAGCAATTTTCGGCAACCATGGAATGCCCCGAGTGTGGCGGTGCGCGTCTGAACAAGGAGGCGCTTCACTTTCGTATAAACGGCAAAAATATCCATCAGTTATCAACAATGGATATCGCCGAACTATATGATTGGTTGCTTGCTCTTGAACCCCATCTGACAAACAAACAACGTGCCATTGCCGAAGAGATTATAAAAGAAATATTATCGCGATTGAAATTTCTGCTCGATGTGGGGCTTGGATATTTATCGCTCAACCGTGCTTCGGCATCCTTGTCAGGAGGCGAGGGACAGCGTATAAGGCTTGCCACTCAGGTAGGTTCGCAATTGGTGAATGTGCTATACATTCTTGATGAACCGAGCATAGGTCTCCACTCGCGCGATAACGACAGATTGATAAATTCACTGAAAGCCTTGCGCGACACAGGTAATACAGTTGTAGTGGTTGAACACGACAGAGATATAATGCTCAATTCAGACTACATCGTCGACCTTGGGCCGAAAGCTGGCCGTAAAGGTGGAAATGTGGTTTTTCAAGGAACGCCTGCAGAAATGCTTCGCAGTGGCACAATGACCGCACGTTATCTCAATGATGAACTTAAAATAGAAGTCCCCTCTGAACGCCGTGCCGGCAATGGCAAGAGCATAAAGATTTTCGGTGCTCGTGGAAACAACCTGAAAAATATTAATGTAGAGTTTCCTTTAGGAAAACTTATCTGTGTCACCGGTGTTTCGGGAGGTGGTAAATCGACTCTTATAAATGAGACATTGCAGCCAATATTGTCGCAGCATTTCTATCGTTCTTTGCTTCAGCCGTTGCCATACGACCGCATTGAGGGTATTGAAAATATCGATAAGATAGTTAGTGTAGACCAATCGCCACTTGGTCGCACACCACGCTCTAACCCGGCAACATATACCGGAGTCTTTTCCGATATAAGAAATCTTTTTGTGGAGCTTCCCGAGGCTAAAATACGCGGATATAAAGCGGGACGCTTCTCGTTTAATGTCAGTGGCGGTCGTTGCGATGCCTGTGGTGGCAACGGATATAAGACACTTGAGATGAATTTCTTACCCGATGTAATGGTGCCATGCGAGGTGTGCCACGGCAAACGCTACAATCGTGAAACGCTTGAAGTGCGTTTCAAAGGAAAATCCATTGCCGATGTGCTTGATATGACAATAAACATGGCTGTGGAGTTTTTTGAGAATGTCCCCGTAATCCTCAATAAAATAAAGGTGTTGCAGGACGTAGGTCTCGGATATATAAAACTGGGACAACCTTCAACCACTCTTTCTGGTGGCGAGAGCCAGCGTGTGAAACTTGCGACCGAGCTCTCCAAACGCGATACGGGAAAAACACTATATCTGCTTGACGAACCTACTACAGGTCTGCATTTCGAGGATATCAGGGTGTTAATGGGGGTGATCAACCGTTTGGTAGACAAAGGTAACACGGTGATAATCATAGAACACAATCTCGATGTTATTAAGATGGCTGATTACATCATAGACATGGGTCCCGAAGGTGGTCGCGACGGAGGTGTAGTTGTGGCTTCGGGAACACCTGAAGAGGTCGCTGCCGCCGGAATTGGCTTCACTGCGAAATATCTTGCCCGTGAACTTGAACGACAATAGCATTGTTGCAGTAAACTTTTTATAACCACTATTCAAGGTGATTGTTCATGCTGTTTTGATATATTTATGCAAATTCATATCTTTTAATGTAAAATATTTGTATATTTGCACGTTAGAAGCATTTTATGTTGGCATTTAACCTGCTTTTTGTCTTTCGAGTGTGCGAAAGACAATGTTTTATGCGTAAAAAATAAATGTATTAACTAATTAAATAATTTAAATTCTTATGTTTGAAGGACAACCTAAAGGCTTATATGCCTTGGCTTTGGCTAACACAGGTGAACGCTTCGGCTACTACACCATGTTGGCTGTATTCGTGTTATTCTTGCAGGCAAACTTCGGCTTTTCAGCCGCCGCTGCCGCATCTATCTATTCAACCTTCCTTGGACTTGTTTACTTTATGCCCCTTTTCGGTGGTATCGCTGCCGACAAATTGGGATATGGTAAAATGGTGACAATCGGTATCTCAATAATGTTCTTTGGTTATGTGCTTTTGGCATTACCATTAGGAGCTAACTCATTGGCTATCGTGGCTATGGGCGCAGCATTGTTGCTTATATCTGTTGGTACCGGTCTTTTCAAAGGTAATCTGCAAGTAATGGTAGGTAACCTTTACGATGATCCCCGGTATGCCGACAAACGCGACTCTGGTTTCAGTGTCTTCTACATGGCTATCAACATTGGTGCAATGTTTGCTCCCACAGCTGCAATTAAAATCATGGAGTGGGCACAGACATCTCTCGGCGTTAGCGGGGCAGATTCATATCACTTTGCTTTCGGTGTTGCTTGCCTTTCACTCATAGCTTCTATTGCTGTTTACTATGCTTTCCGCAGCACATTTGCTCACACCGATCGTAGCAAAACTACTGCCGCTGCCGGCGACCAGAATGTGAAAGAACTTTCACCTGCTGAGACAAAAGAGCGCATCGTTTGCCTCTGCCTTGTATTTGCTGTTGTTATCTTCTTCTGGATGGCTTTCCACCAGAATGGTTCGACACTTACATTCTTCGCACGTGACTACACTGCTACATCTTCAACCGGCATTGAGAGCATGGCATTCGACGTTGTAAACCTCGTGTTCTGCATCTTCCTTGTTTATGGTCTCTTCGGTATCTTCCAGAGCAAAACCGGCAAAGGTAAAACTATTTACGGTGCGATTATCGCCGCTGCCGTAGCAGGATTAATTTATAAATACAACTCTCTTCCTGCAGAAACTGCTGTTAGCGCTCCTATCTTCCAGCAGTTCAACGCTTGCTTCGTTGTTGCTCTTACTCCTGTTTCAATCGCTATCTTCAGCGCATTGGCAAAGAAAGGTAAAGAGCCCTCGTCACCTATGAAGATAGGTTTGGGTATGTTGGTTGCAGGTATTGCATATGTGCTCCTCACTGTTGGTTCACTTGGCTTGCCCGCTCCCGAGATTGCAGCCGACGGTCAGCCTTTGCACATGGCTGATGTGTCTCCTAATTGGTTGATTTCTACTTACCTCGTTCTTACATTTGCAGAGTTGCTTCTTTCACCAATCGGCATTTCATTTGTAACAAAGGTTGCTCCTCCCAAATATGCCGGTATGATGATGGGTGGATGGTTCGTGGCTACAGCTATCGGTAACTTCCTTGTTGCTATTCCCGCACTTATGTGGGGAGCATCACTGACAATTGTTTGGGGCGTTCTCATCGCAATCTGCCTTGTTGCTGCTATCTTCATCTTCTCAATATTGAAACGTCTTGAGAAGGTTGCTAAGTAATAAAATATAGTACAAAATTGCTTAAATAATCATAGGAGGCTGTTTGACATTTATTTGTTAGGCAGCCTCTTTGCTTAAATCTCAAATAAGCAATGAAAAAATATCTTTTAATTCCCATTTTGTTCCTTACACTGCTTGTTGCTTGTAATACAAGACGCAATGGATTGGAAGATGTGAAGAACAGCGGTAATCCTCTCTTCGAAGGGTGGTATGCCGACCCCGAGGCTATCATCTACGACGATACCTATTGGATATTTCCCACATACAGCCAAAGTTTTTCTAAGCAGGTGTTCTTCGATTGCTTTTCGTCTAAAGACCTTGTGTCGTGGACAAAACATTCTAACATCATTGACACAACAGAAGTGAAGTGGGCTAAACGTGCAATGTGGGCACCTTCTGTAATAAGAAAAGATGGTAAATACTACTTCTTCTTCGGCGCCAATGATATACATAGTAATGATGAGGTCGGTGGCATAGGTGTTGCTGTGGCAGACAAACCTGAAGGACCATATAAAGACCTTATTGGTGCTCCTCTTGTAGGCAAAATAGTAAACGGGGCACAACCCATCGACCAATTTGTGTTCCGCGACGACGATGGCACATATTATATGTACTATGGCGGTTGGGGACATTGCAACATGGTGAAATTAAGTGACGACTTCACTTCGTTGGTACCATTCGACGATGGTGAAATATACAAAGAGGTTACTCCTGAAAATTATGTCGAGGGTCCGTTCATGATCAAGAAAGATGGCAAATATTATTTCATGTGGAGCGAAGGCGGTTGGACCGGTCCCGACTATGCCGTGGCATACGCAATATCCGATTCACCTTTCGGACCATTCAAACGTGAAGCAAAAATTCTTGAACAGGATTCGACAATCGCACGTGGTGCCGGTCACCATTCGGTAATAATCAATCCCGAGAACAACGAATACTATATCGTTTATCACCGCCGTCCCATTGGCGAGACAAGGGGTATCTATCGTGTGACATGTATCGACAGAATGACCTTTGACGAAAAAGGATTCATAAACCCCATTAAAATGACAGCTGAGGGTGTTCCCGCTTCCCCTATAAAGAAATAACACTTACTTTTTATAAAAATAGCTATGAAAAAAATGTTTATGTTCATCTCGTTGATGCTTGCAGTAGGCGCAGCGAGTGCCGAGAACTATCTTATCTCGACAGCAAAGACCTCTTTGCTTATTACTGCCACTGAGGGCGAAAGACCTAAATATCAATATTACGGCGCACGCATTGAGCAGAGCGACGTACAAGGTATTTTCGACGCCGGACTAGCGTTGAATGTAGAGAGCTATCCTGCTTTCGGTCTTAAAACAGCCAACGAGAAAGCCATTGCAGTAATGCACAGCGATGGCAACATGACACTCGACCTTGCAGTGACAGGTGTACGTCAGTTCAGCGCAGAGGATGGCGATGTAACAGAAATCACCATGAAAGACAAGGTGTATCCTTTTGTTGTTAAGCAACTTTTCAAGGCTTACAAAGGTACTGATATCATCTCTACATGGGTGGAGATTGAGAACCAAGGCAAAAAAGCCGTGACACTCTATCGTTTTGCATCGGCATTCTTCCCCTTGCAGCGTGGCGACAACTGGATGACTCACTTCCACGGCTTCTGGGGTGCAGAGCACACTATGGCTGAGGAACAGTTGACAAACGGCCAAAAGACAATTTCAAACAAAGACGGTATGTGCAACACCGAGCAGGACAATCCCTCGTTCCTTCTCTCAATGGATGGCAAACCCGGCGAGGAGACAGGCCAGGTATTTGGTGGAACACTCGCATGGAGCGGTAATTACCTTATCAAGGTTATTGCATCCAATACAGCATTGTCGGTCAGCGCAGGTATCAACGAAGAGACATCATTCTATAAACTTGAGAAAAAAGAGGTGTTCACAACTCCCGAATTCTGCATGACATACAGCACAACAGGTAAGGGTGGTGTGAGCCGCGCTTTCCACCGTTGGGCACGCAAGTACAAACTGTGGGAGGGTGACGTTGCTGAAGATATTCTTCTTAACAGCTGGGAAGGTGTCTACTTCGACGTTAACCAAAAGGAAATGGACAACATGATGAAAGAGTTCTCGGCTATCGGTGGCGAACTCTTCGTTATGGACGATGGTTGGTTCGGCGATAAATATCCTCGCAACAACGGTTCTACCTCTTTGGGCGACTGGATGGTGTGCAAAGAGAAACTTCCCGAAGGTGTGGGCGGTCTCATTGCATCGGCCAAGAAGCATAACATAAAATTCGGTATTTGGATTGAGCCCGAAAGTTCAAATACAAAGAGTGAGCTTTTCGAGAACAAACCCAAGTGGATTCTTCGCGTAGACAACCGTCCTGTATCTACAGGCCGTGGTGGAACACAGGTTATCCTCGACCTCTCTAACCCCGAGGTTCAGGATTTTGTATTCGGAGTTGTAGACTCATTGATGACAAATTTCCCCGAGATTAAATATATGAAGTGGGATGCAAACTGCTCTGTACAGGATTATGGTTCATACTATTTACCCAAAGACAAACAGTCGCATATCTACATTGAGTATCATCGTGGATTGCGCAAGGTTGTCGAGCGTATTCGTGCAAAATATCCCAAGTTAGTGATGCAGGCTTGTGCCGGTGGCGGTGGTCGTGTGAACTACGGCTGGTTGCCCTATTTCAACGAGTTCTGGACAAGTGACGACACAGATGCATTGCAGCGTATCTATTTGCAGTGGGGTGTTTCTACATTCTATCCTGCCATTGCGATGGCGTCACACGTAAGTGCCGACAAGAATCATCAGACAGGTCGTCGTGTGCCTTTGAAGTTCCGCTTCGACGTAGCAATGTCGGGACGTCTCGGTATGGAAATTCAGCCCAAAGATATGTCTGCCACAGACAAGGCATTTGCAAAACGAGCAATTGCTGCATACAAAACCATTCGTCCTGTAGTGCAGTTCGGCGACCTTTATCGTCTTGTCTCTCCTTACGACAACAAGGGTCTTGCATCATTGATGTATGTTACCCCCGAGCAAAACGAAGCAGTATTCTATGCTTATAAGACAGCTCACTTTATCAATTCCATCATCCCCACAGTGAAGATGGCTGGTCTCGATGCCAATAAAAAGTATAAGGTAAAAGATCTTACTCCTGTTAACGAGAAAAAACCTTGTGCAGTGGATGGAAAGGTGTTCAGCGGAAAGATGTTGATGGAAGAGGGTCTCGCAATGCGCAATCTTCTGAAATCGGAATATTCAAGCGTTGCTCTTCAGCTTCTAGAGGTTAAGTAAGTAAATAATGTATATATAGAAAAATCGGCGTGTGACATAGAAAATCATGCGCCGATTTTCTTTATCTATTTATAAAATGTAGTTAAAAAAAGTTCTGAACAAGAGAGATATTTTTTTGCTTTCTTATTTTGTAGAAAAATTAGGAAATTGTAATTTTGTAGTCAGTATGAAAACAAGTTTTGATAACGAAAAATATCTGAAAATACAGTCCGAACGCATTAAGGAGCGTATTTCTCAGTTCGGTGACAAACTATATCTCGAGTTTGGAGGTAAGTTGTTTGATGACAATCACGCAAGTCGTGTATTGCCAGGCTTTAAACCCGATTCTAAGTTGCAGATGCTTATGCAACTTAGTGATTGCGCAGAAATTCTCTTTGTAATTAGCGCACTAGATATCGAGAAAAACAAGACAAGAAGTGATTTGGGTATCACATACAACGAAGATGTATTGCGTCTGCGCGATGAGTTCGAAAGGATAGGACTGTTTGTAAGTAGTGTTGTCATTACTCATTACAACGGACAATCAAGTGCTGATGCATACAGAATGCGCCTCGAAAGATTGGGTATTAAGGTTTATAAGCATTACACTATAGATGGATACCCTAATAACGTGGCATTGATTGACTCGGATGAAGGTTTTGGAAAAAACGATTATGTCGAGACTACTCGCCCGTTGGTAGTCGTTACTGCCCCCGGCCCCGGTAGTGGAAAAATGGCTGTATGTCTGAGTCAGCTATATCATGAGAATAAACGCGGAATAAAAGCCGGATATGCTAAATTCGAGACTTTCCCTGTGTGGAATCTACCTTTGAAACATCCGCTTAACATGGCATATGAAGCAGCAACAGCCGACCTTAACGATGTGAACATGATTGACCCGTTCCATTTGGAAAATTATGGTAATATTGCTGTCAACTATAACAGAGATATAGAGATTTT
>JAFTTA010000011.1 GCA_017467015.1 Bacteroidaceae bacterium | reverse complement strand
GTCGCCGGGACGCAGAGGCTCCTTAAATTGCCAACATCCCATGTAGTCGCCGCTAAGACAACTGTTTCCGCCCAGACGATATATGTTTTCCTCGGGGAGAGCTTGTTTCGCAGCGTCGGCGGGGAGGCTTATGGCGTTGCGTACTGCCGGTTGGTATGGCATTTCCAGGCAGTCGGGCATGTGGCATGTGAAACTGACGTTGAGTATGGCGGTGCGTATGCCTCGGCTTTCTACGATGTCTACAACGGTTGAAACGAGTGTTCCGGTTTGCCATGCAAATGCCGAGCCGGGCTCGAGGATGATTCTAAGGTTGGGGTAGCGTTGGCGCAGTGCTTGTAGCAGGCTTATTAGATGCTCTACGTCGTAGTCTTTGCGGGTCATCAGATGACCGCCGCCGAGGTTGAGCCATTTTATGTGTGGTAGCCATTTACCAAATTTTTCCTCTATGTGTACGAGTGTGTTCTCCAATGCGTATGAGTCTGACTCGCAATGGCAGTGGCAGTGGAAGCCTTCGATGCCTTCGGGTAGCTCTTCGGGCAGCAAGTCGGCTGTCACACCGAAGCGGCTACCGGGTGCGCAGGGATTGTATAGTTCAGTCTCAATCTCGGAATATTCCGGGTTTATTCTGATGCCACACGATATGGGCTCGCCGTACTCCTTTGTTTTGTTGTAAAATCTTTCGTATTGCGTAAGTGAATTGAACGATATGTGGCTGCTGTATCGCATCATTTCGTCGAATTCCTCTTCTATGTATGCAGGCGAGAAGGTGTGTGCCCTGCATCCGAATTCCTCGAATGCGAGACGCGCTTCGTGTATCGAACTTGATGTCACCGAGTTTATATATTCGCGGAATATGGGGAAACTTTTCCATAGCGCAAATGCCTTGAAGGCAAGTATAATCTCCACCTCTGCTTCGCGTGCCACACGGCTGATGAGTGCGAGGTTGCGACGTAGCAGTTTCTCTTCCATCACATAGCAGGGCGATGGCACCTTTTTTATCTGTTCGTTGTTCATGTGTTTATTCCTTATTATTCTATAATTCTATATTGTGCGAATTTCAGCAGCAATTGTTTGGTGCCTACGTTGCGGAATTGTATAGTTGCCTTGGCGTTGTCGCCACTACCTTCTATGTTTATTACATCGCCAATGCCGAAGCGATTGTGTTCTATCACCTGGCCTATGCGCAGCGGGTTGCCTGTGATGTTGCCCGAAGTGGCTGTGGCGTTGCTTGTGGTTATGCGTTGCAGTCTTTGCGGCACTATGCGCGGTGTCTCTTGTGGCGCTTGTGTGCGTGTGCGGTTGGTGAGGGAGAATGTGGGTTGTCCCGGTGTGTGCTGTGGACGGTGATATGGCTCGCGTGCAGCAGTGCTTGGCGCGCCACTGCCTGCCATGCGTATGTAGGCGCGGTCAATCTCTTTTAAGAAGCGGCTGGGCTCGCAGAAATCGAACGAGCCGTAGCGGTAACGGCTTTTGGAGAAGGTGAGTGTGCAATGCTCTTTGGCACGTGTGATGGCAACATAGAACAATCGGCGCTCCTCTTCAAGTTCGCGCATCGAACTTTGTGCCATGCTGCTTGGTAGTAAGTCTTCTTCGACGCCAACTATAAACACCGAATTGAATTCCAATCCTTTTGCAGAGTGTATGGTCATTAGGGTGATTTTTTCGCCGTTGTCGTCCTCTGGTTTATCTTGATCGGACATCAATGACACCTCGGCGAGGAAGTCGTGCAGGGCTACATCGCTGTTACCTTCCTCTTCGCGGTTACTTATAAATCCCTTTATACCGTTCATTAACTCGTTGATGTTCTCTTGTCGGCTTTTGCCCTCCACTGTGTTGTCGCCGAATATTTCGGCTGAGATTCCCGAACTTCGTATCACCTCGGCGGCAATTTCGTATGCATTTTTTTTAGCGGCACTTGCTATAAAACCATTTATCATATCTGCAAATGCCTGCAACTTCGACAAGGTGCCCTTGTTGACCTTCAACTGATATTCTGCGGGGTTGCATAGTGCTGTCCACAGGCTGACTCCGGCATTGATGGCAGCCTCATATATGTGTTTCATTGTGGTGTCGCCGATGCCGCGTGTGGGGTAGTTTATTATGCGTTTCAATGCCTCCTCGTCGTGTGGGTTGCAGATAAGCCGGAAGTAGGCAATTACATCCTTTATTTCTTTTCGCTGGTAGAACGACAATCCTCCATATATGCGGTAGGGGATGGAACGTTTGCGCAATGCCTCCTCGAATGTGCGCGATTGGGCGTTTGTACGGTAGAGTATGGCAAAGTCGCTGTACGCAAGCCCCTCTTCTCGTCGCAAGTTGTTTATCCTATTCGCTACAATTTCGCTCTCTTCTATATCTGAATATGCCTGATAGAGTGTCAGAGGTTCGCCTATGCTTAGCTCAGAGTAGACATTTTTCCGTATCTGCTCATTGTTTTTTGCTATCAGGCTGTTGGCTGCATTCACTATGTTCTGCGTCGAGCGGTAGTTCTGTTCCAACTTGAATACTTTTGTTTCGCTGTAGCGCTTGGTGAAACCCAGAATGTTGTCGATGTTTGCTCCGCGGAACGAGTATATGCTCTGTGCATCGTCGCCTACTACGCACACACGGCGTCGGCTCTGTGTCAGCTGCCACACTATGCAGCCCTGTACATAGTTGGTGTCTTGAAACTCGTCGACTAGCACATATTTAAATCGTTCGGCATATCTTGCAAGCACTTCGGGGTGTTCGTCGAACAGACGGTAGGTATTTATAAGCAGGTCGTCGAAATCCATGGCGTTTGCCTGGCGGCAGCGTTCGCAGTAGCGACGATATATTTCGTATGTAGATGGTATGCGCGAATGTTGGTCGCCATTCATGCGGTCGGTACTGCGTGCGTACTCTGCCGGGGTTATCATGTTGCTTTTTGCCGAGGATATGCGTTCCACTATGGTGTTGGGCTTGTATAGCTTTTCGTCGAGCTGCATCTCCATGATGATGGTGCGTACAAGGCTTTTCGAGTCCGATTGGTCGTAGATGGTGTAGTTTGGCTCGTAGCCTATGTATGCTGCTTCGCGGCGCAGGATTTTTGCAAATATGCTGTGAAAGGTATTCATCCACAGCATGCGTGCTTTTTCTTCTCCCACCTGACGTGCTATGCGCTCTCTCATCTCTTTGGCTGCTTTGTTGGTAAAGGTAAGTGCCAATATCGACCACGGCTCATAGCCGTTGTCTAAAAGGTATGATATTTTGTATGTGAGCACCCTTGTCTTGCCCGAGCCTGCTCCTGCTATTACCAACGAGGGACCGTCGCAGTATTCTACGGCTGCAAGTTGCGAGGGGTTGAGTTCTTTTTCGTAGTTTATTGCCATTCTCTCTTCTTTGCTTATGCTTGCGACAAACAATTTTCGCAAAGGTAAAAAAACTTTTTGAACAGAAACATATATCCTCTTCTATTGTTCTTCAGTATATAAATCAAATTCTCTGCAAAATGAATATTTTAAGCATTATACTTTTGTTAAACCTAAACTTTTCATCGATGATGGATACAACAACCCAAAACAAGAGTGTGGGCTACCATATGCCTGTACTCATCTATTCGAGCAATGCATTGACGCCTGTTATCAGTCAGGCTACCATTGAACTGCATTTCGACAAGCATCTGCGCGCTTACATAGATAATTATAATCGTTTAGTTACCAACTCGCGTTTCGAGAATATGCCGTTGCGTGAGGTGGTGGCAAAAGCGCCCGAGGGCCCTATGCTCAACAATGCCGGACAGGTGCTGAATCATGTTCTCTATTTTGAGCAATTTACCCCTTATCCGCCTAAGGACAATCGTCCCGGTGGTGCTCTTGCCGAGGCTATAAATTTCGATTTCGGCTCTTTCGACAATTTTCGCAAAATGATGGAGGATGCAGCAGTGGCTCTCTTTGGCTCGGGATGGGTGTGGCTGGCTCAGGAGGCATCCGGTCGTCTAGTCATTCTCAGTTGCAAGAATGGAGACAATCCCGTGCGTCACAATCTGATACCTCTGCTGGGCATCGATGTGTGGGAACATGCCTATTACCTCGATTATCAAAATAGACGTGCCGAACATGTGCATCGTCTTTGGGATATTATCGATTGGGAAATGGTGCAGAGTCGTATGCAGCAGTAAACGGCTCGTTTGTGAATGGGCTTCTATAATGTCCTTTTAAAATCCTTGCCCGGCTCGAGCCGGGCAAGGATTTTTACGTTTTGTGCTATTTCTTCATATATATGAGTACCGGCAGATGGTCGCTGTATCCGTTAAGCCATTCTCCGTTTGCATGAGTGCGTTTTGGGTAGCCTTTGTATCTGCCATTTTTGTTAATCAGGTGGGTAGGACTGTATATTTCGCTTTTAGCATATTTGAGCCCTTTCCCTCGGCATATATTGCCGTTGATGATTATCTGGTCGTAGAGTTGCCAGCGGTCTCTGTACTTCAGTGAGCCTATCTTCTTTTGTTTGTGGATGTCCCAAAACGGATTGAAAAGGTCGCCGGCTTTATTTGCGTCGGTTATGTATTGGCGGGTGCGCAGCGAGTCTTTAAGGCTTATGTTTTTAGGGTTGTCGTTGAAGTCGCCCATGATTATTATTTTTGTCATGGGGTGTGCCTGCATTATTGAGTCCTTGATGGCTCTCACTTGTGTGGCTGCGTATTCGCGTGATGGTGATTTTGAATTTCTCGATGGCCAGTGGTTGACGATGATGTGGAACTGTTCCTTGTCAATGCTTCCGCTGACAACGAGAAAACCGCGTGTTCTTCGTTTGTTGCCGTAAGGTATCAGTTTATGTTCTTTGGGGGTGAACAGCTTTGGGTTGTAGAGCAGTGCACAGTCTATTCCTCGCACATCTTTGCTTTCGGCATGCAGGTATTTCCAACCTTTTCGTGCAAGTGCGGGGCTGTTAACAAGGTCGTCGAGTACGGCACTGTTTTCCACTTCGCACACTCCCACCATGGTGGCTCCCTGAGGTTGCAGGATGGTGCCCAGCTCGGCCAATACCGATGCGATGTTCTTTATTTTGTTGGTGTATTTTTCGCTGTTCCAACGGTTTACTCCTTTTGGTAGAAATTCGTAGTCGTTGTGCCCTTCGGCATGTATCGTGTCGAAGAGGTTCTCTGTATTGTAGAACCCTATGCAGTGATATTTCTCGGTGCTTTTCTGGGCGCTGAGAGTGAGTGTGGCAAGCAGTGTCAGTGCTATTGCTGTTATTGTGCGCATTGGTTGGTCACTCTTTTTTGTCGAATAGTGTGTCAAAATCTACGCGTGGGAATATCTCAAGTTTACCACCTCGGGTGGCATTGTAGATGTGTATGCCTTCTCTGTCGCACACCTCTTTGGCACGGGCATAGGCGAGAAGGTTGGTGTCCACCTCGGGTGCTGCATATTTGCGTTTACTGTTGAACAGGCGTTTGTCGAAATAGCTGTCGGCGCTGATGGTGCTGTTGCCGGGTGAGTAGTTGCAATCTACGCCTATGAGATATATCTCCTTAAATCCCATGTAAGCTGCAAACTGTATCATGGAGTATGTCACTGTCTGTCCGCTGTACACTACGTTGGCAATGTTGCGCGAAAAGCCTATGGGGCTTTTGGGGAACAGCATCTTGTAGTATGTCGCACCGGGTATGTGATAGCGACGTGCATAGTGTGATTTTATAAATCGGGTGGTGTTGAGTTTTTCTATCTGCTCTTTGTTATCGAGGATTATGTGGTTGTCTTGAGCAAAATAGTAGGTGGGTTTAAAAGGTATTTCATCGAACAGGCGTATCAGCGAGTTGCAGGCAAAGGTTGTTTCGCTTTGCAGCATGCGCAAGTCGTCGTATGTGAGGCTGGGACCATTGCCTATGACAAAGCAGCGACCGCCGTTGTATATGTTTTTCAGTCGGCGCAAATGGCATGTGCTACGCAGCATCAATGCTCCGTAGAGGTAATTCATGGCGTTCCATGTCTTGTGCCACAATGTGCCCCACATCTTATGTTATTGATTGTTGGTTATTATTTTCTCGGCAAATTCAAAATCTTCGGGGTAGTCGATGTCTATTCCTTCGATGGGCCCTACAAGTGCCATGTAGGGGTTGCTGCCCACGCGTTGATGATGCTCGGTCCACAATTCACGGCGGAAAATGTAGAATGCGCTTGTCTCCACAAATACGGGTTCTATCATCTGTGTGCGGGGTATCTCTTTAAGGCTATAATTCAAAGGATTGCCTTCGAACCATGTGAATGTCTGCACTTTCTGTGCCGAAAATGATGAGTCGTGGCGTCCCGAAACGACCTCTTCTATTGCGCAACTTATCGTTTCTGCTTTGATGAATGGTGATGTGGTGTGTCCCAATAGGTACACATCGGCATCAACCTCCTTGATGAATGCTTCGTAGATGTCCTCGCCGAGTGTTTCGTCGCTGTCGAGGGAACTGTCGCGTTTCAAGAACTTTACTCCTTCGGGTAGGTAGGGGGTTATGGCATCTTGGCTGCAATATACATATACTTCGTTAATTTGTGGTACACGTGTGAGTGTGTCGAGTATGTACCACATGAGTGGTTTACTACCCAACATTTTCAGGTTTTTGCCTACTACTCGTTTGCTGTTAAGGCGAATGGGAACAAATGCTACTACTTTCATATATCTGTTATATGCAACTGAATGTGTCTATTACTCCTACGAGTTTGTTGTCTGAATTCACTACAACGAGTGAGTGTATGTTGTGTTTGCGCATCAAGGTTTCTGCCTGCGACAGCTTGGCTGTCTCCTGGATGGTCTTGGGTGCATTACTCATGATGTCTTTAACAGTGAGTTCGAAGAAATGTTCTTGATCACGCTGCATTGCTCGGCGTATGTCGCCGTCGGTCACTGTGCCGAGGATTTTTTCTTCTTCTACAACCACCGCTATTCCCATCTTTGTGTGGCTTATCTGCATAAGTACGTCACTTATCTTTGATTCGCGTGTGACGATGGGCAGGTCGCTTGTGCGCATGTAGTCCTTCACGCGTGAGAGCAAACGGCGTCCCAACGAACCACCGGGATGGAATTGTGCAAAATCGGATGCTTTGAACTTACGCACTGTCATCAGAGCGCAGGCTATGGCGTCGCCCATTGCCAATGTGGCTGTGGTAGATGATGTGGGTGCAAGATTCAGTGGGCATGCCTCTTTGCTCACCGACACGTTTAGGTGGCAACTTGAATACTTGGCAAGCAAAGATGCCGGATTGCCGGACATTGATATGATGGGTATCTTTCTGTCTGTGAGCAATGGGATGAAGCGCAACAATTCATCTGTCTGTCCCGAGTTTGATATTGCCAGAACTACATCGCCTGCAGTGAACATGCCAAGGTCGCCATGGAAGGCGTCCAATGGGTTCACAAAGAACGAGGGCGTGCCTGTACTTGCAAGTGTGGAGGCTATCTTTGCACCTATGTGTCCCGATTTTCCCACTCCTGTGACTATCAGCTTGCCTGTGCTGTTTATTATCAGCTCTATGGCTTTGGTGAAATTGTCATCCAACTTTGGTATGAGGTTCAGTATGGCATCTGCTTCATCCTGAAAACATTTCTTTGCTACGCTTAGAACATCTGTCATGGTTGTCTTGTTTTTTGTCTTTGTTTCTTTTAGCTTGCGTATGCTTGCTTGTTTGACCTGTTTCGCAAATATACAACATTAAAATGAATTAAGAAGCTGTTTTTTATTTATTTCGGCATATAATTATAAAGCTCCCGCCTAAATTTACTTTTTTTGCAAACTTAGGCGGGAGTTTTATGTCTTGTTCCTATCTATTTTCTAGCCAGCATGATGCCGAATTCATATAGCATGAAGAGTGGTAGGAATACTGTCATCAGTGTGAAGGGGTCGCCCGACGGGGTGATGATTGCTGCAAGGATAAGCAGCACCACAACGGCATGGCGACGAAACTTCTTCAGGAAGGCTTTGTTGACAACACCCAACCCCGAGAGTATCCACAACAATAGCGGTAATTCAACAACAATTCCCATTACCAGTATCATCATCATGAAATTGCCCATGTAAGACGATAGTGATATTTGGTTTGTGATGGCTTCACTCAACTGATACTCTGTGAGGAAACGGAATGTAAAGGGGAATACTAATGAGTAGCCCAATGTGCATCCGATGTAGAACATTGCTGTGCCGAATAGGAAGGCAAAGCCTATGTATTTCTCTTCGTTCTTGTAGAGTGCCGGTTTTATGAATTTCCACAATTCATATATCAGATAGGGAAACGAAAGTATGAATGCAAACCAAAAAGATGTGGTTATGTGGGTTAGGAATTGAGAAGCAACATTGATGTTTATTATATCAACTGCAAAATTATCGTTCCCGAAATTAGGAAAAAATGGTCCCAATTCACCCAATCCCGATAGCCAACGGTATAAGAAGAAATTTGATGTGGTGGGGGCGAGTATGAACTTGTCGAATATTAATGGCATATACGAAAATAATCCAACAAGCAGTATTACCATTACTATTGCCACACGCATCAATGACCATCTGAGTGCTTCAAGATGGTCCCAAAAACTCATGCTTTGTTCTTCTTCCATTGTTCTTTCCGGTTTTGTTTTTTTGAAACAGAAATGTTTCTTATGAATTCATACTTACATTCTGCTATATCTTATTCTTCGTAAGATGCAGGTACAAATGGTGCGTTAAGCAAGTAGTCGATGCTTGCTTTTGCGCCGTCCATTGTGGTTCCTTTGCATCCTTCAATCTCAACAATGATGTCTTTTACACCTGCTGTCTTATAGTTGTTGAAGATTGCGTCGAAACCAACCATGCCACTCTGACCAACTTCGCGATGGTCTTTGATGTGGAGCAGTGTGAAGCGTCCGGGATATTTGTTGAAAAATTCAACAGGTGATCTTTTGCCCATTACTGCCCAATATACGTCGAGCTCATAGAATACTTTGTCGGCATCTGTGTTCTCAATCATGTAATCGAGCATAACTTGGTCTTCGACTTTTACCATTTCGTGTGAGTGGTTGTGATAGCCGTATTTCAAGCCTGCAGCATTACACATTTTACCAATCTCGTTGAAGAAGTCGCAGATGGTTTTCAGTTCTTTGAGTGTGCCGGGGCGACCACACCAAGGGTTGACGATGTATTTCATGCCTGCTGCCTTGTGGTCGGCGATGCACTGTTCCCACCATTTAAGAGCTTCTGTGAAGTCGCCTGAAGCCATCTCCTCGGCGTTGAGGTTTCTGTTGGTGTGTGATGACAGTACTGTCAAACCATATTTTTCGGCAACGGCCTTGAACTCTTCAGGTGTCTTGCCATAGAATTTTCCGTTACTGTAGTTTGCTGCCTCAAAGCCTTTGTAACCCATTTCTGCCAATCCTTTGAAGATGGAGTCGAGGTTGTAACCGGCTCTTGCGATGGTGTCTCGAATAGAGTAGAGTTGTATTGAAATGTCTTTGTCTTGTTTCTTTGCTTCGCAGCCGGGTGTGCAGCACGATGTAACGATGCTCATTGCTGCAACCAACATTATTATAACCTGTTTTTTCATCTTTCTTATGTTATAACAATTTAAGAAACTGTGTCATACAAATGACACAGTTTCATTTAGTTTGTTATTGTAAATAATATTATTCAAGAATTTTAACCTTGATGTTACGGAACCATACATCATCGCCATGATCCTGGAAGCCGATGTAACCTTCGCGGTTCTCGCCACCGCAATTGTTAAGGAGTGCGAATGCATCGGGCCATTTCTCCTCAGAGAATTTTGAAGCCTGCAACATTTCTGTCCACTGGGGTGTCCACAAGTGATACTCTACAACGGGCTCATCGTTCTGATAGTGAACTACTGTGCCTTTGTAAACAAGGATTTTTACTTTGTTCCACTCGCCTGCGGGTTTTGAGTTCTGAGGCTTAGCAGGAATCATGTCGTAGAGTGATGATGACTGACGGTTGCCATCTTTGCCCAAACGTGCGTCGGGGTGGTTCTCGTTGTCGAGTACCTGGCACTCAGGTGCTGAGATATATATGGGCTTGCCGGGGATTTCCTGTGCAAGATAGAAGATTCCTGAGTTACCGCCTTTTGATACCTTCCACTCGAGCTCGAGTTCGAAGTTTTTGAATTTCTGTGCTGCGTAGATGATGTCACCACCTTCGCCGGTCTGTGCCTCGCCACCACCTGAACCTGAGAATTTCAAGCAACCGTCTTCAATAGTCCAACGTGAGGGAACGTGATCTTTGTTGTATCCTCTCCAGCCATCAAGGCTTGTTCCGTCGAAAAGTACTATTGTGTTGGCGTCTTTTTCGGGAGCTTCTGCTTTTGTCTCACCTGCTTTCTGTGCATTGCCACCGCATGATGCGATAACTGCGCATGCCATGGCGCATGCTACTGTTTTGAAAATTTTTTTCATCCTTATTTTATGTTTTAATACTCTTCCGCACGTGTGCGGAAGAGTATTTGGTTAAATATTTGTTTCTTTTATTAGAATTTAGGCATGTCGGGCAACTTCCATCCATCGCGGTAGGTGTGCTTGATGAGTTCCTGTGCAAATGCGTTTGCATTAACAGGCTCTGTCCATGTCTTGTTGAATGTGGGGTGTCCGTCCTTGATGCTGAAACCGTCCTTGATGATTGAACGGATTGTTGCATCTTCGGGGATGTTTGTGAAGCGCATGTTCTCGCCGTCCCACTCGAGTACGCGGTTGAGTGACTGCAGACGTACTGCAAGTACACCCATTACTACCATTTCGTTGAAAGGACCTGCCTCGCTGAAGTCAGATGCTGACTTGACGCGGTTTTCGGGGCTCTCCTTACAAGCGCGTACCCAGTCTTGCTGGTGGTTGTTACCGGGAATTTCGCGGTTTCTTTTGGGTGCGTTGGGAACTCGTCCTGATACCAAATAGGGGTTACGTCCGTAGCAACCACAAATGAGTGTGTCTTTTGTTCCATAGAAGATGGCTGCACCACCTGCGTCGTTGAGGTTCTTGCCGGGTGCAAGTCCTGCGGGACGTTCGGGCATCAGACCACCGTCGTACCAATATACATCTACCTCGGGCATTGCTACCTTAGGCATGTTGTCGCGCTCGGGGAATGTGTAGTGTACGAATTGTGCGTTGGGAGCACACTCGTTGAGAAGCATTGTTGAGCTACCTTCTACCTTAGTGGGGTATTTAAGTTGCAAGCCTTTGAATACGGGGTGCAGGATGTGGCATGCCATGTCACCGAGTGCGCCTGTACCGAAATCCCACCATCCACGCCAGTTCCAGGGTGAATAGATTGAGTTGTAGGGGCGGAATTGGGCCGGGCCGATGAACAAATCCCAGTCTAATGTTTTGGGCACTTTGTCTACTTTTTCGGGGCGTGCAAGACCTTGGGGCCAAATGGGACGGTCGGTGAATGTGTCTACGCGTTTGATTTCGCCAATTTCTCCGTTCCATATCCAATCACATACTGTGCGTACACCTTCGCCTGATGCTCCCTGGTTACCCATCTGTGTGGCAACTTTGTGTTTTTTTGCAAGGTTTGTCAAAAGACGTGATTCGTATACGGTGTGTGTAAGTGGTTTCTCTACATATACGTGTTTGCCTGCTACGATAGCTTCTGCTGCGATGATTGCGTGAGTGTGGTCGGCTGTTGCAACCATTACGGCGTCTGCATCTTTCAGCATCTCGTCGTACATCTTACGATAATCCTTGTATCTTTTTGCGTTGGGGTAGCGGTCGAATACTCCTTTGGCATATTTCCAGTCTACGTCGCAGAGACCGATAATATTCTCTGTCTCAAGACCACGAAGCACTGATGCACCACGTCCACCGATACCAACACCTAAAATGTTGAGTTTGTCACTAGGGGCTGTGTGCCCGAAATCTTTACCTAATACTGTGTTAGGTACCACTGCTAATCCAATGGCTGCAGCTGTGCTGCTCTGAAGGAATTTCCTTCTTGACATTCCGTTTGACATAGTATGTGTTTTTATAAAAAAAAGTTGTTGCTTGGAAACAATTTAAATTTTTGATTGTTTTTTGAGACCGTATCTTATTTATTTTGTTTCGTCTTTGCCGGCATTTTCAACATCTTCCTCAATCTCTTTCATGCCTTTCTTGAAACTTTTTACACCTTTGCCCAAGCCTTGCATGAGTTCGGGGATTTTCTTACCACCAAAAAGTAAAAGTATGATTATGGCGATGATTATGATTTCTGTACCGCCGATGTTTCCAAT
>JAFTTA010000144.1 GCA_017467015.1 Bacteroidaceae bacterium | reverse complement strand
CATGGTTGAAAAAAGCTCAAATTCATCTTCGAGTTTCGTATCGTTGAAATCCAACCCCACAGAATTAATAAAACAATATTTGAAATAGTTCAAATACCAGAAGACAGAACGTCTGTAAAAAGCAGCAACAGGATAACAGATGGTAAAGTCGAAATCCTCGGCACCAAGATACTGAATATCGGGTAGTAGCGACATCACCTTGCAAAGGTCGGCGCACTCGCCGTCGTCGAAACTGCCTCTTTCGCGTGCCTGCTTCATGCGTTCATACAGATTAGTATCGCCAAGGTCGTTCTGTACATAACAAAGTTCATCGTCGGAGATTGCCATCACCACAGGAACATCTATGCCACGCACAGCCAACTGCGCCGACAAAGCAAAAAAAGCACGATTTTCCTCAGCCGAGACACCCACAGTGCCAATGAGCGATACATCGCCCGAGCGCATACGGTAATAGCTTCTGTTCGAGCCATCTCCCGTAAGTTTAACAACATCTTCGGCAACAAGTCCTGTCGCTTTGTGGAACAATCCCTTAAGTATGTTTATCATCTTCTATGAGAATTTTCAAATAATGCTTTCGCGAAGATAATAAAAAATGGCTAAGAGAGTGCTTAGATGCTGTTTAATTTTCTAAAAAATATATTTCTTATTGATTTCTTTGCAGATAAAAGCGAAAAAGCCTACTCCTCCACTATGCGTAAATCGCCACGACTGTCGATGACAAGTTTTTCATAACGCTCGCGCAGACGTGGCATACGTGTCAGACGAATAGACAACCGCACCACACACTCGTTGTCGAACACCTGTTCGACAATGCGGGGCGCCTCCTCTTTCACAATGCGCAGAACATCGTTTAGCAGAGGATAGGAAAATTTCAGAGTTATCTCCTCGTTTATAGTCTTTTCAATGTGCTCCGTAGCATCAAGAGCCTCGGCTGCGGCAGCTTTATAAGCAACAATAAGCCCACTTGGTCCGAGTTTTATTCCACCGAAGTATCGCACCACAATGACAAGAACATTTGTCAGTTCACGGCTGTCTATCTGCCCAAGGATGGGCTTTCCTGCAGTGCCCGAAGGCTCGCCATTGTCATTGGCGCGGAAAAGTTCGCGACGCTCGCCCAAACGATAGGCATAACAAACGTGTCGTGCGTCGTAATATTTTTTCTGATAAGCCTCCACTTCGCGTTTCACATCGTCGAGTGACTGCACGGGAATAGCAAAGGCGAGGAATTTACTCCTTTTCTCGGAGTAAATTCCCTCGCCTGCAATTTCTATCGTTTTATAAATATCCTCTTCCAAAATCTTTGTCAGATGCTTTATGACAATTCGTGAATAACAAGACCGGAGCGCAGTTTAGGCTCGAACCAAGTAGTCTTGGGAGGCATTATATTGCCCGAATCGGCAATATCCATCAACTGCTTCATAGAAACAGGATAGAGAGCAAGTGCAGCCTTCATTTCGCCGCTGTCTACACGACGTTTAAGCTCGCCAAGACCGCGAATGCCGCCTACAAAGTCGACACGTTTGTCGGAGCGCAAATCCTTAATACCCAAAATCTCATCAAGGATAAGGTTCGATGAAATTGTTACATCGAGCACACCTATTGGGTCATTGTCGTCGTATGTACCCTCTTTCGCAGTGAGTGCATACCAGTTGCCATCGACATAAAGCGAAAATTCGTGAAGTTTTGCGGGCTTGTAAATGTCGGCACCTTTAAGCTCAACATCGAAATTTTTCGATATCGCTGCAATGAAATCCTCCACGCTGAGACCATTCAAATCTTTTACAACGCGGTTGTAGTCGATGATGGTTAGTTGTGAAGAGGGGAAACATACTGCCATAAAGTAGTTATACTCCTCGTCGCCACGATGATTGGGGTTATTGTCTGCCTTCTCTTTGCCTACGAGTGCTGCGGCTGCCGAACGGTGGTGACCATCGGCAATATACAGAGCGGGCATCTTGGCTAACTCGGCTGTGATGGTAGCACTATCCTCATCTTTGTCGACAATCCAGAATTGATGTCCGAAGCCGTCAAGAGCTGCCACGAATGAGTATACAGGATCTCCAACGATGTATGAAGAGATTATAGCATTGAGTTTTTCGCTGTCGGGATAAGCAAGGAACACAGGCTCGATGTTGGCGTTGTTCACGCGCACATGTTTCATGCGGTCCTCTT
>JAFTTA010000010.1 GCA_017467015.1 Bacteroidaceae bacterium | reverse complement strand
TTGCCATAGGTGCGGGATTATTTCTTGCATCCGACATGGTGCTTGCATGGAATAAATTTGTAGAGCCGGTATCTTACAGTGGATATTACATTTTGGTTCCTTACTATCTTGCTCAATGGCTGCTGTTCATACGTTCAACCAAGTGGTGGGGCAGACAGATGGAGAAAGAGTGATATTCTTTATAGTACAAACAAAAGGTTTAGAGTTAACTCTAAACCTTTTGTTTGTATACATTGGTATCTCTTTGGGTAAATCCCGTGGAGCGATATAGTGCATTTGCTTCTATTCGTGACGGACGCGAAGTGAGCATTACGGTAGCATTGCCTTGTCGTCGTGCATACTCTATGGCGTGTTCTACTATCATGCGACCCAGCGATTGTCCGCGAAGCGATTTGTCCACCACGACATCTTCTATCCACATTTTGCAGCCTGTGGGACAATGTGTGACGCAGAGCGTGAGCATTGCACCTATAACCTCGTCTGCTTGCAATAGGAACAGATGTGTTCCACTGTGTAATATTAGCTGTCTGAGCTGTTCGACATTGAGTGCGTGGGGTGTGGAGGATAGTTGCGGAAGCAGGCGGTTTATGGCCTCTGCATACTCGGTGCGTGCTTCGTTCACCTCAAAGATTTTTATCTCCCTCTCCATTTTTCTAAAATTTCACTTTTATCTTTTTGCCTTTCGACTCATTCTGCATGCGGTCGAGCGAGGTAACTACATATGTGAATTTACCTTCGGCATTTGCAGGCAGACGATAGTAGTTGTTGGGGGTGATAGCCACTATGTTGGCTGCATTCTCAGTGTTTACTTTTTCTCCTTTTGCGAAACAATATACAACATAGTTTACCACTTTATCCATGGGCTTTGTCTTCTCCTTGTTTGGTGTGAGCCACACGAGAATGTCACCGTCGGGTGCTGCTATTCTTTTTATGCCACGCACCTTTTTGGGCGCTTTGTTGTCTATGAATTTGTATTTAGGCATCAATGCCGGACTGCTGTGATAGTACTGTGCAAGAACGTCTCTGTAGCGACCTACATTTTTTGCAGCTGATGCTGCATCCCATAGGCATGAACCCTGTATTGCGGGCAATGAGCGTTGCAAGTTGAACTTCGCAGGTTGTTGGTGGCTGTTGCTGTTGCGCAGGTCGGCTGCACGCACTGTGCGGTTTACATCCTGACCAATGTATAACGGGCGTTTGGATGCGTGCTGTGCCCACCATTTGACAAGTGTCTCATAGTCTGCGGCTGTGTGCCCAATCTCCCAATATACTTGAGGTATGCAATAGTCAACCCATCCTTCGTTTATCCAATGAAGTACATCGGCATAGAGGTTGTCATAGCTTTGCAGACCTTTTGTATCGCTGCCATCGGGCGAGCTTGCCGCGTTGCGGTAAATGCCGAAGGGTGATACTCCGAATTTTACCCATGGCTTTGTTTCGCGTACTGTCTTGTGCATCTGCCATATGAGGCGGTTGACATTGTCGCGACGCCAATCGCCTTTGTCGACAATACCGCGGCTATCTTTACGGAAGTCATTTTCGTCGTCGAAAACTTTACCACCAACGGGATAGGGGTAAAAATAGTCGTCAATGTGTAGTCCGTCGACGTCGTAACGGCTGACAATATCCTTGACAATTGTGCATATCCAGTCGCGATTGCTCTGAAGAGAGGGGTTGAAAAACAATTGCTCGTCGTAGCGTATGAAGCGCTCGGGGTGCTTGCTTATTTGATGCTGTTCGGCAAGTTTGCGTGTGCCCTTAGTCTTTGCACGGTAGGGGTTTATCCATGCGTGCAGTTCCATGCTGCGCGCATGCGCCTCTTTCACCATGAATTCCAGAGGATCCCAACCGGGGTTCTTTCCTTGTGTGCCGGTGAGGTAGCGGCTCCATGGCTCGTATGGCGATTTATAGAGCGCGTCGCCTTCTACTCGCACTTGGAATATTATGGCATTTACGTTGGCTTTTTTAAGGTCGTTGAGCATTGTGGTGAGATATACTTTCATATCTTTCTCACCCATTCCCAGAAATTGTCCGTTGACAGCTTGTATCCATGCTCCACGAAACTCTCTCTTAGGGTTTTTCACTTCGGAAAATGCGACTGTGCTGCAAATGAGCATCGCAAGAATCGTCATGCAGATTCTGTGTAGATATTTCATATTGTCTATGTGTGTAATTGTTTCGGTTTTTTGTAATTATTGTAATATGTTACAAATGTACTTCTTTTCTGCAATTATTCCAATTATGTACTCATGCTTTAATACTATTTCGCTATTCTTTTGAATGTAGATGCAGAAAAATATGTAACTTTGCCAATTCACTTACTACCTGTTTGTATGGCTGAAAAAGATAATATTATAATACGAGGAGCGCGTGTAAATAACTTGAAAAATGTGGATGTGGATATTCCGCGTGGCAAACTTGTGGTTATTACCGGGCTCTCCGGTTCGGGAAAATCATCGTTGGCATTCGATACTCTTTATGCCGAGGGACAACGTCGTTATGTGGAGTCGCTTTCGTCTTATGCCCGTCAGTTCCTTGGTCAGATGAATAAGCCCGAGTGTAATTTTATCAAAGGTATTCCTCCTGCTATAGCCATAGAGCAGAAGGTGAACAATAGAAATCCACGCTCCACAGTGGGTACTTCTACCGAAATTTATGAATATCTGAAACTGCTTTATGCCCGTGTGGGAAAGACATATTCTCCTATCAGTGGCGCGGTGGTAAAGAAGCAGACACCCGAAGATCTTGTAACCTGTATGCTTGCCCACGAAGAGGGTGCGCGTTTCATGTTGCTCTCTCCCGTGACGTTACGCAAAGGACGCACCATGGAAGAGCAGTTGTCGGTATATATGCAGCAAGGTTTTACAAGGCTTTATGTCAATGGCGAGGTGGTGCGCATAGAGGATTATACTCATAAGAAAAAGGATAAGCTTTTTTTGCTCATAGACCGATTGACGGCAAGCAGTGCAAAGGAGACATCTATGCGTTTGCTCGACTCGGCAGAGACGGCATTCTACGAGGGCAACGGCTGTTGCATGATGAAGTTCCTCGACGAGGAGACTATGCATAGTTTCAGCGTGCGCTTCGAGGCGGATGGAATGGAGTTTGAGGAGCCGAGCGAACAGATGTTCTCGTTCAATTCTCCAATTGGTGCTTGCCCCGACTGCGAAGGCTTCGGCCGCATTGTCGGAATAGACGAAAACCTTGTTGTACCAAACAAATCTCTGAGTGTTTACGAAGGAGCAGTCTTTTGTTGGCGTGGCGAGAAGATGGGTGAGTGGAAAAATGAGTTCTGCCGTCGTGCACCCGAGGACGATTTTCCCATTTTTGAACCATATTATAACCTTACAGATGAGCAACGCAACTATCTGTGGCACAAAGGTCCGTATATTGCCGAGTATGGTCATGGTATATGCATCGACTCATTCTTCGACATGGTTCGCGAGAATCAGTATAAGATACAGTATCGTGTGATGCTTGCCCGTTATCGTGGTAAACCTATCTGTCCCACCTGTGGCGGCACCCGTCTGAAGAAAGAGGCTAATTATGTGAAAATAGGTGGCAAAAGCATCACCGAACTTGTGGAAATGCCCATTGTGCGCTTGAAAGAGTTTTTTGATGGCTTGTCTCTCGAAGGTAATGACGAAAATATAGCCCATCGCATACTTACCGAGATAACCAACCGCATAGATTGTCTTTTGGATGTGGGACTCGGTTATCTAACTCTCAATCGCCTGAGTAACACTCTCTCGGGTGGAGAGAGCCAGCGCATAAATCTTGTAACATCGCTGGGCAGCAGTCTTGTAGGTTCGCTTTACATTCTTGATGAGCCAAGTATCGGTCTGCATAGCCGCGACACGGAACGTTTGATAAAAGTGTTGCGCCGTTTACAGCAGTTGGGTAACACGGTGGTTGTTGTGGAACACGACGAAGATATAATCCGTGCTGCCGATTATATAATAGATGTGGGACCGAAGGCGGGACGCCTAGGTGGCGAGATTGTCTATCGCGGAGATATGAAAAATCTCGACCCTGAGAGCGAGAGCTATACGGTGAAATATTTGTTGGGACTTGATAAAATTGATGTTCCGGCTCATCGTCGTGTGTCGCGCAACTTCATTACTATAAAAGGAGCACGTGAGAACAACCTCAAAGGTATTGATGTGAACATACCTCTTAATGTACTTACCGTGGTCAGCGGAGTCAGCGGTTCTGGAAAATCGACTCTTGTGCGCGATATTCTTTATAGATTGTTGCAACGTCAGTTTGGCGAGGGTACGGAGACGCCGGGGCAGTGCGATGCACTTGAGGGTGCAGTAAAATTGCTGAAAGGAGTGGAATTTGTCGACCAGAATCCCATTGGAAAGTCATCGCGATCGAACCCGGTCACATATCTTAAGGCTTACGATGAGATAAGGCATCTTTATGCGCAGCAGCCATTAGCCAAACAGATGGGATATACTGCCGGTTACTTCTCATTCAACTCCGACGGCGGTAGGTGCGAGGAGTGTAAAGGTGAGGGTGTAATAACTGTTGAGATGCAGTTTATGGCAAACATGAAACTAAAGTGTGAGGCGTGTCACGGCAAGCGTTTCAAGTGCGAAACTCTTGAGGTGAAGTTCCACGACAAAAGCATATATGACGTTCTTGAGATGACGGTGAATGAGGCTATCGAGTTCTTCGAGAGGTATAATCAGACTGCTATTGTGTCGCGCTTGAAACCTTTGCAGGATGTGGGGTTGGGCTACATAAAGTTGGGCCAATCGTCCTCAACGCTTTCGGGTGGTGAAAATCAGCGTGTCAAGCTTGCCTATTATTTGAGCCTTGCGACAACT
>JAFTTA010000143.1 GCA_017467015.1 Bacteroidaceae bacterium | reverse complement strand
CCGTGTGCCGGGGCTTTTGGTTCTTTTGCCCGGCAAAAGAACATAATAGAAACAAGGAATTTACGGATTGCAATAAAACTATAAGGGTAAAAACTATCGAAGAATACTATAAATAATACATTTAGGATTTATTATCTTCTATCACCATAATTAGTATATGGCGCTACCCTTAGGTAAGTAAAGCGGAACTTCGACAGTAAGAAACTGCTTTTTGCATCGAAAAGCTAATTTCGCGTTGTCGCTGTGAAAAATATTGAAACAAGTTTCATATTTCTCGCTCGCTTGTTATTATCTTTGAGGTAAGCCTCTAAAATAAACTGCGCTCGCTGTGAAAAATATCGAAACAAGTTTCATATTTCTCGCTCGCTTGTTATTATCTTTGCCAAATAAAGAATGGATATTATGAATGATAAAATAATTTTGCTGTTGCAGAACTGGGGAGTCACTGAGGGATTTTTACCATTTATATATTGGACTATAGTGCTTCTTACTGTGGCTTTTGTTGTGTATGCCTCAAATGCTGTTTGTGAAAAAGTGGTTGTTCCTTTGGTGAAAAGCTTGACAAGAAAGACGCAAACTGCATGGGACGATGCACTGCTTAATAATAAAGTGCTTAACGATTTTTGCGCAATAGTGCCTCCGGTGCTTCTGACAATCTTGCTGCCTCTGTTTTTTGATGGTAACAGCAGATTCAGTGTGCTTACTTTAAAGTTTTGCAATGTTTATTTAGGAATTGTTGCTGTGAGGTTGATGTGTTCTGTGATCTCATAGCTATATGATATGTCAAGCGATCATGAGAAACTTAAAAATCGAGCTTTGCAGGGTGTATTCCAGATGCTTAAACTGATTGTTATCTGTGTAGGTGTCATCATCGTCATCAGTGAACTGCTCGATAAAAATCCGATGAATATTATTGCCGGCTTTGGTGCTTCGGCTGCTATTCTGATGTTGGTATTCAAAGATACCATCATGGGATTGGTGGCGGGTGTACAGCTATCGGTGAATGATATGTTGCGTCCCGGTGACTGGATTACAATACCTAAGTTTGGAGCAGATGGTGCTGTGGTGGAGGTTACTCTAACCACTGTGAAAGTTCAGAATTGGGATAAGACCATTACCACCATTCCTCCCTATTTATTGGTAAGCGACTCATTCCAAAATTGGCGCGGTATGTGGGACTACGGAGGTCGTCGCGTGAAGCGTTCTGTCTTTATTGATATGCATTCCATTGATTTTTGCTCCGATGAGCAGGTTGCACGTTTTGTTTCCGAGGAGTGGGCAGATGAAACTATGGCAGAAGAGGGCAATGTTGTTAATTTGCGTCTCTTCCGCAAATACATCGAGCACTATCTGCGCAACCATCCGCGTGTGAACAGCGAAATGATAATCATGGTGCGCCAGTTACAGCCTACACCGCAGGGATTGCCTTTGGAACTCTATTTCTTCTCTGACGGCACCGATTGGATACCTTACGAGAATTTGCAATCCGAAGTTTTTGAACATCTGTTTGCTGTGCTTCCCCGTTTCGGACTCCGTGTTTTCCAGAGTCCTGCGGGTACCGATTTTGCTGCCGTCTCAAAGGCAGAGCCATCGCCTGTGCAGCCTAAAAAACAACCATTGAAGCGCAAGAAACAGTTGCCCGACGATAATAATCTGCTTTTTTGATTTGGGGATAAAAACAACTACTTTTGTTTCGATGTTTTTCGTATAAAACTTATAAGATTATGAAAAGAACCTATTTGTTAATAATTCTTGTTTTGACATTATTTGTGGCAAACAATGCTGTGGCGCAGAGGGGACGCGGCATGGGTGAGTCGAAAACCATAAAGCTCGATAAAAAGGCATTTCTTGAGCGTGTAGCAAACTACGAGACAAACCCGACGGTGTGGAAATATCTCGGTGACAAACCTGCCGTGATTGATTTCTATGCCGATTGGTGCGGGCCTTGCCGTAGGCTTGCTCCTCTGCTCGAAGAGATTGCGGCGGAGTATGATGGTAAAATTTATGTCTATAAGGTTAATGTCGACGACGAAAAGGAGGTGGCAGCTGCTTTTGGCATCGCTTCGCTGCCCACTATTGTTTTTGTGCCAATGAAGGGCAATCCCAGCGCCGGCACAGGTTTCCTTCCAAAAGAGACGCTGAAGAGTGCCATCAACGACTTGTTGCTGAAGAAGGAGAAAGCAGGAAAATAACTCTTGTAGAGCACTAGAATAATTTCTTATAATCCCAAAATGAAAAAAAATCTATTACTGATAATTGCCGCACTTTCGTCATTGGCTGCAGCAGCACAAATAAAATGGTTCAACCCCATGGATGCCGGTTTCCCTGTGATACAAAATCAGGCGTGGGTGGGCGAAGAGCGTGAGAATCCTTATAATCGTTTCCCTTTGCGTGCGAAGGAGAATGTTAGGAAATATGTGTGGTCGCTGTCGCGCCATTCGGCGGGTGAATGCATCGTCTTTACAACCAATGCCAAGGAGATTCAGGTGAGATACGTGGTTAAGGGTGCAAAAGCAAAGAATCATATGCCTGCAACAGGTGTGTCGGGCGTCGACCTCTACACTAAAAACCGTAACGGAGTGGAACTGTGGGCAGCACCATCGCGTTACAGTATGGGCGACACCGTTAAATATACATTTGGCGGTGGCAGTAGAAGTCTCGAATTTGATAATAATCTCAAGCATGTTCATGCCTATACACTTTATCTGCCTCTCTACAACGAGGTTATGTGGATGGAGATAGGAGTAGGAGAAAACGACGAGTTCCGTTTCGAACAGTTGCGTGCCGACCTTCCTGTAGTGGTCTATGGAACATCCATAGTTCACGGGGCTTGTGCTTCGCGTCCCGGCATGGCATGGACAAACATTTTGCATCGTCGTCTGGGACGTCCCATAGTGAACATGGGCTTTGCAGGAAATGCTCTTTTTGATAGAAGCGTCATCGAACTTATGGGCGAGATAGAAGCAAAAGCCTATGTGATTGATGCTTTGCCTAATTCACATATGATTAAGCCTGCCGAGGTGTTGATAGATACCATAGTGAAGGCTGTTACCCGTCTGCGTGAGCTTCGTCCCGTGACCCCTATTTTGCTTGCCGACCATTTGGGCTATCCACATGGCAGCACTGTGAAATTCTGGAAAGGCGAAGAGACTTATTCGAATGAGACATTACAAGCTGCATACGAAAAACTGATTGCCGACGGTGTCGACGAGGTTTATATAATAAAATACAAGGATTACGGAATGTCGCAGGATGCAACGGTCGAGGGTGTTCATCCATCGGACTATGGCATGGTGCTTTATGCCGATGCTTATGAAAAGAAACTGCTTGATATTCTGAACGAACCCAAAGGTGAGTGCAAGACAACTGTGCCGATAGAACAGTCACGTGACTTTTATAATTGGATGGAGCGTCACAACAACATTATCAAAGAGGGTCGCGAGGCGAAACATTTCAGACGTGTGGTCATAGGAAACTCAATCATTCACCATTGGGGTGGCATCGAGGGTTTCCCGGTTCAGCGTGGAGCCAAGGTGTGGAGAAAGTATATGAAAGGCACATTCAACATGGGTTTTGGAGCAGACCGAATAGAGAATATACTGTGGCGTGTCTATCACGACGAACTCGATGGCTTTACCGCCGATAATATCTACATGATGGTAGGTACGAACAACATCGGTAATGCGAGCGAAGAGGAGATACTTGTCGGCATAGAAAATCTGGTATCTGCTATTCGAGTGCGTCGTCCCGAAGCGAAGTTGACGCTTATAGGAATTTTCCCACGTGCCAACAAAGAGACTATTGTTAAGCGTTTAAATATGGGCATAGC
Organism: Bacteroidaceae bacterium; assembly: GCA_017467015.1. GTDB lineage: Bacteria > Bacteroidota > Bacteroidia > Bacteroidales > Bacteroidaceae > HGM04593. The sequence goes on along the minus strand of JAFTTA010000143.1, from coordinate 6,795 downwards.
AAATGTCGCCCGTCGTATGGGTGTAGAGTTCCGCGACCCGGGCAAGAATATGCTTCTCGAAGATGGCAAGATAGATGCTTCGCTATTTGTCGACGGTCTGCATCCCAACAACGAGGGCTACAGCAAGGTGGTCGAAGGATTTGTAGAAAAATAATTTTAAAAAGATTTCAACTCAATTACATGAAAAATAAAATTTTGCCATTGCTGGCATTGGCTGCGCTGTTTCTTTTTGCAGGTTGCAGTTGCAGTGAGGGGTATAAGGCTCGTGTTGAAAAACCCGAGAAGGCTCGCCGAATTGCAAATATCAGTTTTAAGCGTGAGTTCAACGATATGAACGATACTCATCTTGCTGCTGCCCGCAGCATAGGTGTCGCTGCACACGATATAGAGAATGTATTGGAGAACGAGATTATTGAAAAACTCGAACTGATTGATGATTATGAGGCGTATGAGGTGGATAAACTGACACATTCCGTTCCTTATCTTGTACCGCGAGCCTCGGAACTTCTTTCCGAGATAGGTCGCAGCTTTCAAGATTCATTGGTGGCTCACCATCTGCCCCCGTACAAGGTTATTGTATCCTCTGTGCTACGCACCGGCAAACATGTAAAGATGTTGGGCAAGCGCAATATAAATGCTTCAAAGAATTCTGCCCATTGCTATGCCACCACTTTCGATATCACATATAAGCGCTTCCATCAGCTATCGTCTGACGAGGCTTCGCAGGGTAAACTGAAGGCTGTGCTTGGCGAGGTATTACGTGATTTGAAGAAACAGGGCAGATGTTATGTGAAGCATGAGGTCAAGCAGGCTTGTTTCCACATTACAGCAAGGTAAAAAGTTTTTAGAAACAGATAAATGAAAAAGTTTCACCCTTTCATCGGCGATGTTGACCTTTCGGATCAGCCCGAGCGGTTCAACAATCCTTTTTCGTATGTGGCACATCCTTTATGTGTGAGGGCTGCCGATGAGGTGCGTCGTGTGGTGAACGAGGATGAAAGGTGGCGTTCTGATGCGGAAAAAGGTAAAATGTTCGGCGTGCTTGTAGTATGCGACAAGGCTGGAGAGTGTGGCTTTTTAGCTGCATTTTCGGGGTTGCTCGACGGTTGCAACGACCATCCTTTTTTTGTTCCCGCAGTTTTTGATTTTATCTCCCCCGACAGCTATTTCAAGCGCGAAGAGGGTGAAATTTCCAACATAAATCATCTGATTGAGAATATAAAGGCAAATGGCGAATATGTGGATGCAACAGAACTTTTGGCTCGTAAGACGTGTGAACGCGATGCTTCGCTCGAAGCAATGCGCCGTGATATGCGTGTAGCCAAAGAGGCTCGCGATAAGCGTCGTGCAGCCGGTGGACTGTCTCCCGAAGAAGAGGAGGCATTGCTCAACGAGAGCCGTTTCGCTAAGGCTGAATATCGTAGAAAAGTGAAATGGTGGGAGAAGGAAATTTCTCTATGTAAAGATGCCGTTGCCCCTTTTGAACAGCAGATAGATACGTTGCGCGAAGAACGTAAGCATCGTTCGGCTGCATTGCAACAGTGGCTTTTCGATAATTTTGTTTTTCTGAATATCATGGGGGAGCAGTGTTCTCTGTCGCAAATTTTCAGTGCGACGTCTCAGCGCGTACCACCAGCCGGTGCCGGTGAATGTGCTGCTCCCAAATTGTTGCAATATGCTTTTCTTCATGAGCTTAAGCCGTTGGCGATGGCTGAGTTTTGGATGGGTGCGTCACCCGTAGGTGAGGTGCGTCGCGACGGATGTTTCTATGGCTCGTGCACAAGCAAGTGTCGCCCCATACTTGGTTTCATGCTTCGAGGAATGGATGTCGAGCCGGCTTCTTTTGAAGAGCAGAGTCGAGAGTGCAATGTTGAGGTCGTTTTCGAAGATGAGCATCTGATGATTGTGAACAAGCCTGCCGGCATTCTCTCTGTGCCCGGGAAAGAGGGCGGAGAGTCGTTGGAAGAGATGTTGCAACGTAAATATGCCGGTTTTCTGCGTGTGGCTCACCGCTTGGATATGGCGACATCGGGCTTGTTGGTGGTTGCCAAAAGTTCCGGTGTTTACACCGCTATGCAACGTCTTTTTGCCGAGCGCAGTGTGCAGAAACGCTATATAGCCTTGCTCGATGGTGTTCCTCGTGTGTCGGATGGCAAAATATCTCTTCCTCTCTCTGCCGATTACGCAAACCGTCCGCGTCAGATGGTTGATAATGTGTCGGGCAAGGAGGCTGTTACAATGTATAAAGTGTTAAGCGTGGAGAATTACAACGGTCGCAGTTGTGCAAGGGTTCAGTTTGTGCCTGTAACGGGTCGCACGCACCAGCTGCGTATGCACGCCGCTCATGCCGAGGGGCTCGACACCCCCATCGTGGGCGATGAACTTTACGGCACTAAGGATAGGCGTTTGATGCTTCATGCCGAGTATCTCTCTTTTGTTCATCCAGTCACCGGTGTACAGGTGTCTGTTGAGGTTTCCGATAATAATTTTGAATAAGATATGAAAAAGCTGATTTTTACGATTTGTGCCATGCTTTTTAGCATCTTCTTCCTCTCTTCTTGTGAAAATAAAGAAAAGGAAGTTTATCTGTTTTCCTACTTTACACAAAATGGTCAGGATGGTTTGCATCTTGCTTATAGCTACGATGGGCTCAAATGGGAGTCGTTGAAAGGTGGTGCCTCATTCCTTGCTCCGCAGATAGGTAAAAACAAACTGATGCGCGACCCGTGTATAGTGCGCGACAACAATGGTACTTTCCACATGGTGTGGACACCGGGGTGGTGGGAGCGTAGCATCGGTTATGCGTCGTCAAAAGACCTTGTCAACTGGTCGGTGCAACAAGAAATTCCCGTTATGGCTCAGTTCGAAGGAACGAAGAACAGTTGGGCACCCGAGCTTTTCTACGACAGCGAGAGTGAAATTTTCTATATTTTCTGGGCTTCTACCGTTCCCGGTGCCTTCCCCGAACTCGCAACCTCCGAATCGGAAAAGGGACTTAACCATCGTCAATACTATGTTACGACAAAGGATTTCCAGAATTTCAGTGCAACGAAACTCTTTTTCAACCCCGGTTTTTCGGTTATCGATGGCACAATAGTGAAACACGACAACCTATATCATCTCATTGTGAAGAACGAAAATTCTGCTCCGGCAGAGAAAAATCTGCGCATAACCTCTGCACCCCGGCCTTTCGATTTTCCCACAGAGGTCTCTGCGCCCATCACGGGCGACTATTGGGCGGAAGGTCCTTCACCACTGAAGGTTGGTGATTATGTCTACGTATATTTCGATAAATATATGGAGGGTAAATATGGTGCAATACGTTCGCGCGACATGAAGAATTGGGAGGATGTTTCCGACAGTATCTCCTTTCCCAAAGGTGTGCGCCATGGAACGGCTTTTACTGTACCGCTCTCCATGCTCGACAGCTTGCTGAAAAAGTAGAAGCAATAATTTTTTCTAAAAAATAATAGCTTCTAAGAAAAAATATATAAATTTGCACCGTTGCAAACGGAGAAGCGTATGCAGCGACACATATTTTGTTGGGGGTGCTTGCCCATCGTGGCAGGCTGAGATTATACCCTTTGAACCTGCCGCGTAATAGCGGAGAGGAAAACGGAGTAGATTAGAATTACATAACTATATTTATACTTAAGCCGTATTCCCACAGGATACGGCTTTTTGTTTTATAAAACTAAACTATTTTAACTGATGGGATTTGAAGGATTTGATGCCTATGCATCGGAGTATGACAGTTGGTTCATCGAGAATAGCAACGTACTCGAGAGTGAAGTGCGACTTGTGGCTTCGTGCCTGAAGAACGCCGGAGATGTTCTCTCCATAGGTTGCGGTAGTGGCTTATTCGAGAAGATTCTTGCCGACAAGTATGGTATTTACATTCGCAAGGGAATAGAACCGGCAGCGGCAATGGCTGAGATTGCCCGCAAAAGGGGTATGGAGGTTGTTGTTGGCACCGGCGAGAATGCCGAGTATGGCATTGGCGAATACGACACAGTGCTTTTCAATGGTTGTCCCTGCTATATGCAGAACCTCGGCGTCGCTTTGCGCAAGGCATACGATGCTTTGCGTCCCGGTGGCAGGGTAGTGGTCATTGATGTGCCCAAAGAGAGCGCCTATGGACTTATTTACAACCTTGCTCTTGCCGTGGGTACGTGGGAACATCCTCTGCTCGAAGGGTGTGCACCGTTGATGCCTTATCCGATAGAGTTTGTGAAGCAGGCAAATTGGCGTACAACGGCAGAGAAGATTGCAGCCATCGAAGATGCCGGCTTTGCTAATCTGACCTTTGCACAGACACTGACCACTGCACCGCACTATTCTCACGAAGAACCCGAAGAGCCTTGCGAGGGTTTCCGAAAAGGCTCGTATGTGGCAATAACAGCTTATAAACCAAAATAATAGTAGCTATGTTGAATAAAGAAAATCTTAAGAGAGACCTTGCGCTTGTAAGGGAAAAGTCGCCATTGGTACATAACATAACCAATTACGTGGCAATGAATTTCAGTGCAAATGCTTTGTTGGCTGTAGGCGCTTCACCCGTCATGGCTCATGCTGCCGATGAAGTTGCTGCTATGGCAGGTATCGCCGGAGCATTGGTGATAAACATTGGCACACTCGATGCCGAGTGGGTTGAGTCCATGATTATTGCCGGAAAATCCAAGAGCTCTGCCGGTGGAGTGGTTGTATTAGACCCGGTGGGCGCAGGTGCAACATCTTATCGCACCGAGGTTGCGTGGAGAATTATTGAAGATTGCCACCCCACTATCATTCGTGGCAATGCATCTGAGATTATGGCATTGGTCAGTGCCGATGTAAAGAGCAAGGGTGTGGATAGCAGTTGCAGTTCGGATGCAGCAGTCGATTCTGCCACTATGCTTGCCAAACGCACCGGTGCTGTGGTGGTTGTCAGTGGCGAGGTCGATTATGTGACCGATGGTGAAAGGGTGGAGACGCTTCGCAATGGTTCGCCCATGATGCCCCTTGTAACAGCTATGGGATGCACAGCGTCGTCTATGGTCGGTGCTTTTGCCGCTATCAACAGCGATGCTTTTGAGGCATCGTTGCATGCGATGGCTCTTATGGGCGTTGCCGGCGAAGTCGCAGCAAAAGGTGTTGCAGGTCCAGGCTCGTTGCTGACAGCTTTTGTAGATACTTTGTATAATATTACAGGCGATGAACTTGCCGACATTGTGAGACAATGAGAAAAGATTTTGATATGTCACTCTATTTGGTCACCGACCGCCCGTTGTCGCGCGGTCGTGACATTGAGTGGATAGTGGAAGAGGCTGTCAAGGGTGGAGCTACCGTAGTGCAACTGCGCGAAAAGGATTGTTCTACAGCAGAATTTGTGAGCATTGCTTCTCGGTTGATGGATAAACTTAAGCCTTTGGGTGTCCCTCTCATCATAAACGACAGAATAGATGTGGCTCTTGCCGTCGATGCCGACGGAGTGCACATAGGACAGTCCGATATGCCGTATGCCACAGCGCGTCGTCTGTTGGGCAATGATAAGATAATAGGCCTTTCGGTGGAGACAATGGACGAGGTTGTAGAAGCCAATGCACTCGATGTCGATTACATAGGCGTTTCGCCTGTATATTCCACAGCTACGAAGACCGATACATTGCAGCCTTTCGGGCTTCAGGGCCTTCGTCGCGCCGCCGAACTTTCACGTCATCGCATTGTTGCCATAGGTGGAATGAACGAAGCGACTGTGGGCGATGTCATAGCCTGTGGCATCGAGGGAGTGGCTGTTGTCTCTGCCATTGTCTCTGCCGACTCTCCTTGCGATGTTTCGCGTCATCTGCTGTCGATTCTCAATGATAATCGCCTACCATGGAGCAATATTGCCAAAGGGCTTTCAATGCCCATTGTGGAGCGCATGAAAAATTGCAGTTTTAATGTGGGGCTGATGCAAGGCACTCTGCCTGTGGAGCAGTTCAAACGCTACCTGCAACAAGATATTATATATATAGCCAATTATGGCGAGGAGATGGAGACGCTTTCGGCAATGTTGCACGATGGTGAGCAGAAGGCTCTTTTTTCTCGTCTTGCAACCGATGCCGTAGAGAGCGAAAAGTCGCTTCATACCATGCTTTCAGAGCGTTTCGGAGTGGTTGAGGGTGTGCAAATGGCCGATGTCACAAGAGAGTATATGGCACACACGCGTCGTTATGTCGATGCCGGCAATGTGGAGCTCTCGTTGGCTGCGTTGCTGCCCTGTTTCTGGGTGTATGCCGAGCTCGGACGTTTCATGCTTAAGGGTTGCAAGTGCAACGATAACCCATATTTCGACTGGATAAATACCTATTCGTCGTCATTTATGGAGGAGTGCGTAGATGTTATTTCCGTTATTTGTGATAAATTTGCACACAATTCTTCTGCTGCCGTGCGTGCCGAAATGTTGCAGGCATTTATACGTTCGGTGCAGTTCGAGGAGGATTTTTTTAATCATGCTGTTCAATAAAATATTTTCAAGAAAATTTTAACAACTTCTAAACAGCATCTACGTTCAGCACGTGCTGATATGTTATTTATAAATGGCAAATTGATTTACAAATATGAAATATAATAGAGTCTTAACCATTGCAGGCAGCGATTCGGGCGGCGGCGCAGGCATACAGGCAGATATAAAGGCAATCTCGGCATGCGGCTGTTTCGCAGCTTCGGCAATCACTGCAGTGACGGTGCAGAATACTTTAGGAGTGCAAGCGGTAGCTCCCATCCCTGTGGAGATTATTTCCGGTCAGATAGATGCTGTGCTCGAGGATATTG
>JAFTTA010000142.1 GCA_017467015.1 Bacteroidaceae bacterium | reverse complement strand
GTTCCGCAACACCCAAAAACCATCAGCTTCGGATGCCGTTAAGAAAGCGTCCATGCGCAGAGCTTTTTGCTTCTTTTTGTCGGCACAAAAAGAAGAGAACTCCGATAAATTTTCAAATAACAAACGGCTGAAATATAATAGAGAATTTCAAATACATATAATTTAGGATACCAAATCCTATATCACCATAACACCGACAACCATTGCGTAAAACAAGAACCAAACTAAAGACAATACAAGCCGAGAAATTATTTTTAAATAAAATTTCTCAAAAATGACATACAATAAAAATATTTATACTAAATTTACATGCGTATAAATTCAACACAAAACACCAATAAATACAACTATGGGAATATCACGTAGAAATTTCTTGCGTTTCAGCGCATTAGGCGGAGCATCACTAATGCTTCCATCAGTAACAGATGCAATGACACCTGCTGCGGCAAAAAGTAAAAAAGGTAGTGCCAACGACCAAATCAACCTCGGTTTTATAGGTTTGGGACAGCAAGCCATCTATCTGATGAATGGCTTCATTACCATACCCGGAGTGCGCATCGTTGCAGGTTGCGACGTTTACGACATCAAACGTAACCGTTTCGAGCAACGCGTAAACAAATATTATGCCGATAAAAAGATAAAGAACAAACTGAAAATGTATGTTCGCTACGAGGAACTTCTTGCACGCGAAGACATCGACGCAGTAGTTATTGCCACTCCCGACCACCAGCACGCAATAATGGCAATAGCAGCCTGCCGTGCCGGCAAAGACATCTATCTTGAGAAACCCATCACATTTACAATATACGAAGGACAGCAACTTATCAAAGCTGTTCGCGAGAACAATATCGTTCTTCAGGTAGGAAGTATGCAGCGCTCTTCAAAAGAGTTCATACACGCTGCCAACGTAGTACGCGAAGGACGTTTGGGCAAGGTATCCCTCATCAAAGCATACGTTGGTGACGGTCCCAAGCCCTACGACCTGCCCAAACAGGAGGTACCCGCAGGACTCGACTGGGATTTGTGGCTCGGCCCTCTCTCCGAGAAGTTCTACTACAACCACCAGCTCAACCCATTGCTCACTGAAAGTGGACACGATGAGTGTTGGGGTGCATGGCGTTGGTATCAAGGCATGGGTGGTGGCTTCACCACTGACTGGGGTGCTCACATGTTCGACATTGCACAGTGGTGCATAGGTAAGGACGGCAGCGGCCCCACAGAGATTCTTCCCCCATCGGCAAGCCCCCACGATTGCCTCACATTCCGCTACGACAATGGTATCGAAGTCGCTCAAATGAATTTCGGTCACGGTCAAGCAGTGAAGGTTTATGGTGAAAATGGCTGGATTATTGTTGGTCGTGGCAAGTTCCTTGCATCATCACCCGAATTCATGCCTACAAAGGTTGATCAGCAGAAGGTATATGAGACAAGCGTACCCCACTATCAGAACTTCATCGACAGCGTACGTTCGCGTCGCGACCCCAGCGTACCCATCGAAGTTGGTCACAGTTCATGCACCATGTGTACATTGGGTAACATTGCCTACGAACTAAACCGTCCTCTTGAGTGGAACCCCATAGTACAGAAGTTCATGAAAAACGACGACGAGGCAAACTCAAAACTCCACTACGAGTATCGCAAACCTTACAAACTTTAATAAATTCCCCCAATAAAAAATCAGGTTCACTTCGCATTGAAGTGAACCTGATTTTTTATTATTATACCGGAAAAGAGCAACTATCTTTTCGCTCCGAGAGGAATATTGACACCAAACGACACGCTAGCATTCATATTCTCGAG
>JAFTTA010000141.1 GCA_017467015.1 Bacteroidaceae bacterium | reverse complement strand
TTACAACGGGGTAGTTGTTCAGTTCGGCGGGTTTGTTCTCTGCTCCGGAACGGCGCACAACACCTGCAACCTCAAAATCGGGTGCGCTCTCCAATGCTTGTAACGCATATTTGCCAATATTGCCATAACCTACAATGGCAGCTCTTATTTTTTTCATATCCTTTTTGTTTAAAATCGATGCAAAAATAGTGTATGGCTATGAAAAATTCAAGAGGTTGAAACGAAAAATTACCTTTGAAACAGATTAAATTTTATCGTAAAATATTTATAAAAGAGGTTAAGTCTGTTAGGAAACTTAGAGTCTTTATCTGCACTTCAATTATCTTGTATTTTATATACAGTTTAATATGAAATATGGAAACTAATTCAAACGGTTTCATTCCCCATACGTAGCTTTGTGTTTAAAAGTATTTTAAATTTCTTTATAGGGATTACACGAATTTATGCGTATCTTTGCAGATAGTCTCAACGCAATGCAGTAGTTACAAATGTTATTTATCTGTTAATTAAATAAAAATGTACGAGATTTTTGAACTTATAAATAAAATGTCGCCCTATCTCCTGTTGGGCTTTCTTTTTGCCGGTGTGATGCATGTATTTGTGCCGGGTAGCGTTTACAAAAACTACTTGGCAAAAAATAATTTTGCTTCGGTTTTCAGGGCTGCGCTTTTTGGTGTGCCATTGCCCCTCTGTTCGTGTGGCGTCATTCCCACAGCCATGTCGTTGCGTCGCGAAGGGGCATCGAAAGGAGCCACTGTCTCTTTCTTGATTGCAACACCTCAAACAGGTGTAGACTCCATTCTTGCCACATATTCACTTATGGGCCTGACTTTTGCTATTTTACGTCCTATTACTGCCTTTATTACAGCAATTTTAGGCGGACAGCTGATAAATGTCTTTAATAATGATGCAGACGTTGATGCGCAAATATCGGAGAAAGAAAAATCGCGCAATGACATGACGTTTGGCAATCGCATACTCACGGCACTGCATTATGGTTTTGTGGAACTTGTGCAGGATATTGGCAAATGGTTGATTATAGGACTGATAATAGCAGGGTTGATAACTGTGCTCGTACCCGATTCGTTTTTCTCGTCTTTCAGTGATTCACCATTGCTCAGCTATCTTTTGGTATTGCTTTTCTCTGTACCCATGTACCTATGTGCAACAGGCTCTATCCCCATTGCAGTGGCTCTGATGCTTAAAGGTCTGTCGCCCGGAACTGCTCTTGTTTTGCTGATGGCAGGCCCTGCCGCAAGTGCTGCCTCTGTCTTGGTTATCAGCAAAGTGCTGGGACGTCGTACAATGTTTTTGTATCTTCTTGCCATTATTGGTGGAGCTATTCTTTCTGCTCTTTTTGTGGACTACTTGCTGCCGCGCGAATGGTTTATCGAACCATTGCGATATGTGGAAAGTTGTTGCGATGCCGGCTTCCCATATTTTGGTTTTGCTTGCACTGTGCTCTTGTTTATTCTATTGGTAAATGCCTTCATTCAGAGACGCTTACATGCAACTGTGCATAGTCACAAAGTTGTAGAGAGTGCCGAAATTCCTGTAGTTAGATTTAAAATCGAGGGCATGCGCTGCAATCATTGTCGTGCAAACACAGAAAAAGCAATTGCTGCCTTGCCCGGAGTAGAGGAGGCGGTTGTGGAACTCGACGGTGGCATTGCAACCGTAAAGGGCAGAGTGGAGCCGGATGTCGTTATTGCAACTGTAACCAGTTTGGGCTTCAAGGCCGAGGTTATATAATAAAATGGAACGTGACGCTATAGACTTTTCTTCGGGCCGCGTTTCTCGCTTGTTTCGCAAGCTATTCTTTCCCACATTGATGGGGATGCTTAGTTGGTCTGCCGTGACAGTTGCTGACGGCATCTTCGTGGGGCATGGTGTGGGCAGCAATGGTATTGCAGCTATAAACATAT
>JAFTTA010000140.1 GCA_017467015.1 Bacteroidaceae bacterium | reverse complement strand
GTCCTGAAACAATCATCACAATCAGAGGAGACCAACTTGCGAAGGGAATAGCCTCTACGAGCACACTGCCAAGACCAGTCTTGCTGAGTGCAACGCCGAGTGAGAAACCACCGGCAACCATCCACAGAACGCTCCAGTTAATCTCTTCGAGGTCGCGACGCTGAAGGATACCGAATGCACAGAATGCAGCAATAGGAATCATAGCGACAGCATTTGTGTTAAGACCCCACAACTCTTTACCGAACATCCACAGGAACACTGTTACGACGAATGTTGCGATAACAACGATTGTCTGGAGATCCCATTTCATCTCGCCCTCGATTACAATCTCAATATTCTTCTGTTTGAAGGGGAAGAGGAAACGGAGCAATATCCAAGAGAGGAACAACAGCAAAAGTACAAAAGGAATCATACGTAGCATCCACTCTGTAAAGGTGATGTCGATGCCACAGAATCTGTTAAGGTTGTCAAGAACGATAAGGTTGGGAGGTGTACCGATAGGAGTCATGATACCACCGAGGTTGGCACCTACCGGAATTGCAAGAGCAAGAGCGATGCGTCCTTTACCGTCGGCAGGAAGTGAGCGAAGCACAGGTGCAAGGAAAGCAAGCATCATTGCCGCTGTTGCTGTGTTACTTACGAATGCAGAGAAAATAGCTGTAACGAGGATGAAACCGAGAAGTACAACCTCCGAGCGTGTACCGAAAGGCTTCAGCAATACACGTGCCAGAGCAACGTCAAGTTTGGTTTTCGTCATACCGATTGCAAGCACAAATCCACCGATGAAGAGCATGATGGTGGGGTCGGCGAAACAGTGCATGATGTCTTTGTATGATACAAGTGTACCAAAAGACTCACCTTCGCCACGCAGGAATGTGAATGCGCTGTCGGACACCGTGAAGAGCATCACAACAACTACAACCATTGATGTCACCCACGAAGGAAGAGCCTCTGTGAGCCACATGATAGCTGCAAAAACAAAAAGTGCAATCACACGGTGTTGTGTTGTTGTCATTGCAGGAATGCCGAACCACTCTGTGGGCATAAAAGCGATGAACAATGAACACAAAAGCACAAAAATCAACTTGACTGTTGTCCAAGAGACATTTCTCTTTCTTTTGTGGATTTTCTCCTTCTGGATCTTTTCCAGAACATTAAATCCTTGAAAACTTTTAAACATGATTTTTTGGTTTTTATTAATTAAAAATAATATTCCTCAAAATGTTGCAAAGTTATTTAATTTATCAGAATTTTTTCACATTAAATAAATTATTTTTTATTATAGCTACTATCGGTTTTATCAATAGGTAGCGGATTTTTAAAACAATAAACCGCTCCCTTTTGAATAGAAGCGGTTTATTTATCGGATTATAGCAATTTATCCTTTCATCTGCTTATAGGTAACCTTCGGGAAACGCGCAGCGGTAGTCTCGTCCAGTCTGCGGACCGGAGTTGTGTGTGGCGCACTTTTCACAATGTCGGGGTTCTCTATCGCCTCTTTGGCAACCAGCTTCATAACTTCGATAAATTCGTCGAGTGTCTCTTTGCTCTCTGTCTCCGTGGGTTCAATCATGATGCTTTGATGGAAGAGCAACGGGAAGTATATTGTTGGAGCATGATAGCCATAGTCAAGCAGACGCTTTGCTATGTCGAGAGTTGTCACACCGGTAGATTTGTCGGCAAGACCATCGAATACAAACTCGTGCTTGCACACACATTCAATAGGCAGATAATATTCATTCTTCAACGACTCCTTCACATAGTTGGCATTGAGTACGGCGAGCGGACCTACCATCTTCACATTCTCGCGTCCGAGTGTGAGAATGTACGTGTAAGCACGCATGATTACTCCGAAGTTGCCAAGATAGTTGGAGACGTAACCCAAAGATTTATCATCGGTGTCGATGTAGAATTTGCCTTCTGCATCTTTCTTCACCTGCGGGTTGGGCAGTAAGTTCTCCAAACCGGCTCTAACGCCTACCGGACCATCACCGGGGCCACCTCCACCATGAGGAGTGGAGAATGTCTTGTGTAGGTTGATGTGCATAATGTCGAAGCCCATGTCTCCGGGGCGACATTTTCCCAAAAGCGCGTTCAGGTTGGCTCCATCGTAGTAGAGCAATCCGCCACACTCATGCACCAAACGCGAAATTTCCGGAATCTCTGTCTCAAAGATGCCAAGGGTGTTTGGGTTTGTCATCATTATACCTGCGATGGTGTCGTCGAGCAAAGGTTTCAAATCCTCAACGTCTACTGTACCATTGGCTGTGGATTTTACCTCCACAATCTGCAAGCCACACACAGCCGCACTCGCCGGATTTGTTCCGTGGGCACTATCGGGTACAATCACCTTTGTGCGTTTGAAATCGCCACGCTGTATGTGGTAAGAGCGCATAATCATCAATCCGGTGAGTTCACCATGAGCACCTGCGTAGGGGTTGAGTGTGAAAGCTGAAAGACCGCTCACCTCGGCAAGCGAAGCTGCAAGGTTGTAATATACCTCAAGGGCGCCTTGAGCACACTCGGCAGGCTGTTCGGGGTGCAATGTGGTAAACGCAGGCAGAGCACACATCTCTTCATTGATGCGTGGGTTGTACTTCATTGTACAACTACCAAGAGGATAAAAGCCTGTATCCACTCCGAAGTTCTTATTCGAGAGGTTGGTGTAGTGACGCACCACGTCAAACTCGGTTACTTCGGGCAGTTCGGGCTTTGATGAACGTTGCAAGCCCTCGGGCAGAGCAGCTATGCTATACTGCGAAAGTTCATTTTTAGGAAGAGAATATCCTGTACGACCCTCTTTTGAGAGTTCGAATATCAATTTGTCATAATTACGTATCATAGTCAATCCTCCTCTCTTTAAATGTTTTTAATTACCTCTACAAGAGCATCTATTTCTGCCTTTGTGCGCTGTTCGGTCACACAGAAAAGCAATGTATCGTCGGCAATGCGCACACCGCCGAGGATGCCTTTTTCAAGCAATGCAGCCTGTATTTTCTTAGGACATACAGTGGTCTTCACCGCAAACTCGTTCAAGAAAGGTTTGTCGAATGCCATTGTACATTTACCTGTAGCAACAAGGCTTTCGGCAAGGTAGTGCGCTCCGCTATAAGAGAGTTCATTGACCTCTTTAAGACCTTTATTGCCCATTAACGACATGTAAATTGTCACATAGAGAGCCATCAGCGACTGGTTAGAACAGATGTTGCTGTTTGCTTTTTCGCGACGAATATGTTGTTCGCGAGCCTGAAGTGTAAGTACAAAAGCGCGTTTGCCATCAACATCATTTGTGTAGCCTACGATACGTCCGGGAAGTTTACGAACGAGTGCGTTGCTACAAGCCAGATAGCCTACGTATGGACCGCCATAGCTCATAGGAATGCCCAATGTCTGTCCGTCGCCACAAGCGATGTCGGCGCCCCACTCTGCCGGTGTCTTAAGTACAGCCAATGTTGAGGGGTTAGCATTCATCACCATCAGAGCTTTGTTTGCATGACAAGCATCGGCAACGCCTGAGTAATCTTCGATAATTCCGTAGAAGTTGGGTTGTGCCACTATTACACCTGCCACATCACCTGCCTCCAGTTTGGTACTTAGCTCTTGAAGGTCTGTTGCACCATCTTTTTCGCCTATGAATTCAACAGCCACGCCGTTAAACTTGGCATATGTCTCCACCACTCGTTTTACTTTGGGGTTGACTGTGCTGGAAACAAGCACTTTGTTGCGTTTCTTTGCAGCAGCTACGCACATCATCATGGCTTCGGCTGTGGCTGTGCAACCATCATACATGGAGGCGTTTGTGACATCCATGCCTGTAAGTTCGGTCATCATCGACTGATACTCGAAAATATACTGCAATGTACCTTGCGAAATTTCAGGCTGATAGGGAGTGTATGCTGTCAAAAACTCGCCACGCGAGATAATGGGATTTATTATAGAGGGGGCATAGTGGTCTTCCACTCCGGCTCCTGCAAAGCAGATGAGATTGTTGTTCTTCTTGCCGAGAGCTTCAAAGAATTTGCGTATCTCAACTTCGGACATAGCCTCGGGCAGAGCAAATTCGCGATTGAATTGCAATTCGGCAGGAATTTCTGCAAAGAGGTCGTCAAGAGATTTCAACCCTGCGACGCTCAGCATCTGCTCGATATCCTGTTGGGTATGTGGGAAATATTTCATTTCGGTAGAATTTTAACCGTGAAACATCTACTGTTTATATTACTCCTTTATAAATTCTTTGTATGCAGCAGCATCCATCAAATTTTCGGTTTCCGAAGCATCTGAGAGTTGCACTTTGATAATCCAGTTTTCATAAGGATCCTGATTGATAAGCTCGGGGCTATCGTTCAGAGCATCGTTTATTTCAACAACAGTTCCGCTAACGGGAGAAATGAGGTCGCTGGCAGCTTTTACGCTCTCAACTGCGCCAAAGTCTTCACCTGCTTCAACTTCGTCGTCAACCTCGGGCATATCAACGTAAACCACGTTGCCAAGCTCATGCTGTGCATAATCGGTGATACCTACATAACCATATTCTCCTTAGATTTTCACATACTCGTGTGACTCTGCATAGAAGAGTCCGTCTATAATTTTGCTCATAGTATAAATATTTAAAGATTAAAAATTGTTGTTATTTGAAGCTATCTAAATTTCTAATATATATATTTTACTTTTTATAATTCTTGTCGTAGAAACGTTTTTTTGTAACCACACCGGGGAATGTTTTTTTGCGTATGCGCACAGCCACCTCAGTTCCCAATTTAGAATATTCGGCATCTATGAGAGCCATGCAGACACTCTTGCCTGTTGATATTGAGTTGTAGCCTGTGGTCACACAGCCAATAACCTTACCATCGACCTCCACATCGTAACCGTGACGCGGAATTGCTTTGTCGGCAAGTTCTATACCTACAATTTTGCGGTTGAGACCTTCAGCTTTTTGTGCAGCAAGAGCCTCTTTGCCTATGAAGTCATCTTTTTCGAGCTTCACAAAGATGCCGAGACCGGCTTCGAGAGGTGTTATTTCGTCGGTAAGCTCGTCGCCGTAAAGCGGCAGTCCCACTTCGAAGCGCAATGTATCGCGACAGCCGAGACCGCAGGGAAGTACTTCGCCACTGCCTACTAACTTATCCCAAACGGAGTTGGTAAACTCGTGTGAGCCATAAAGCTCAAATCCATCCTCGCCGGTGTAACCCGTACGGCTGATGATGATTGTCTCTCCATCAATCTCCACCTCTTTGCAGGTATAAAAAGCCATTTCGCTGCAAGGTATGCCGAGTATTCTCTCTATAATCTCCTCAGTTTTTGGCCCCTGAACGGCAACTTCGCCATATTTATCACTTTGGTGCTCAACGGTGACATCGAATTTCTCGGCATGTTGCATAATCCATGCGACATCCTTATCGATGTTTGCAGCATTTATAACAAGGAAGAAACGTTTGTCGCCCATTTTATACACCAAAAGGTCATCTACAACACCGCCTGTGGGATGCAACATCATTCCATAATAGATTTTACCATCGGGAGCATCGGTGATGTCGTTTGTAAAGATATAATTTACAAACTTCTCGCTTTCGGGACCAGTCACAAGAACTTCTCCCATGTGCGATACATCGAAGATACCACATGCCTTACGCACAGCATTGTGTTCTTCCACTATGTTTGTGTACTGTATTGGCATATCAAAACCACCAAAGGGACTGATAAGTGCGCCGAGCGCTACATGTTTGTCGTAAAGACATGTTCTTTTATTTTCCATTATTTATCTAATAAGAAGTTTATAAATTGTTGTTTGGATAGTTTCAATATTATACTTTCGACATCTGTGTCGGCAAGCCGTTTTTCGAGTGCTTCACGTGTAAGCTCAACGCCAATTAATGGAACAAGTAATGCATTGTCAATGTCGCCTATTATGAAGAAATCGCCTGCAAGATTTATCTTCTTAACTATTCCGTCGCGTAATTCCATTTTGGCTTCAAACTCCCCTACACCTTCGATGCGCCGTTTCACCTTTGCGGTGTATGCTGGATTATTACCAAAAATAAACTCGGGATTGTAGTATTGTTCTTCAATCTCATGAATGGCTTCCACGTCTTTCCCGTTCAGCACAACTTCGCCATCACACATCTCGGTGCGGGCAAACTGCATGAATTCGTTTATACCCATTGAAAGATATTTGTTCAGTGTGGTAACGTGCTGACGCACCGACTCCACTCCTTTGCTTTTCAATTTAGCCTCGGAAGGAGTTGTCGAACGTGCCATTTTCTCCACATCGGTATCATAAAGCATGGTGCCATGAACAATGCTTCTGTCGGGCAATCTATAAAAAGCATTGCCGGAAACTTTTTTGCCATCGATGAGTATATCGTTGCGTCCTGTGGTCTTTGCATTTATGCCAAGCCGGCGCAACATATGCTCAATCATCAGCATATATCTGTCAAAAGTGAAATTCACATTGCTTATAGGAGTGATGTATGAGAACATTATATTATTGAGGTCGGCATAGACACAACCACCACCACTCTTGCGACGATACATTTCGATGTCGTTGAGTTTGCAATATTCAACGTCAACTTCAGTATCAATAAGTTGATTGCGACCAAATATTACCGTAGGCTTCACCTGCCACATAAAAAAGTAATCGTTCGCCACAAGATGACGAGCCACATACTCCTCCATTGCCAAATAGAAAGGCAATTTTTGGAATTCTTCGGTAGGCAAGGCTACATATTTCATTGGAAATATTTTTCTCAGTGGCAAATTTACAAAAAAAGATATATTATCCTAATTTTTTCGTGAATATTAGTATTTTTTAATCATATAAATTATGTGTTTATGACAATAATTAAAAAAACATTTTATATAGATATTATATATTTGTTTACCTTTGCAAAAAGTACTCACTAAACAACTTAAATATGTATCACAAATTCTTCCTGGCATTTTTTCTAAGTGCAATTGTCTCAATGAATATCGTGGCACAGGACGATGCTTATTCACGTCTGAAATCCATGGCAGGCCACATAGTGGGATTCAACAAAAACTGTCCACAAGAAAAGGT
>JAFTTA010000139.1 GCA_017467015.1 Bacteroidaceae bacterium | reverse complement strand
CGTTTGTTTGTATATTTGCATCCAAATTAAAATCCAGCAATATATGAGCAAGATTATACTTACAGGCGACCGTCCTACCGGACGCCTCCATTTGGGACACTATGTAGGTTCTCTGCGCCGTCGTGTGGAGTTACAGAACTCTGGTGTCTATGACAAGATATTCATAATGATTGCCGATGCGCAGGCGCTGACCGACAATGCCGATAACCCAGAGAAGGTGCGCCAGAACATCATCGAGGTAGCACTTGACTACTTGTCAGTGGGCATTGACCCGTCGCAGTGTACAATATTCATACAGTCGCAGGTTCCCGAGCTTTGCGAGCTCGCGTTCTACTATATGAACCTTGTTACGGTATCACGTCTGCAGCGTAATCCTACCGTGAAGACCGAAATCCAGATGCGCAACTTCGAGGCGAGCATCCCCGTGGGATTCTTTACCTACCCCATCAGTCAGGCATCGGATATCACAGCGTTCCGCGCCACTACAGTTCCTGCCGGCGAGGACCAGCAGCCAATGATTGAGCAGGCGCGCGAGATTGCACGTCGCTTCAACGGTATATATGGCGAGACACTTGTTGAACCCGAGATATTGCTGCCAACCAACAGCATCTGTTGTCGTCTGCCGGGAACAGACGGCAAGGCAAAGATGAGCAAGTCGCTCGGCAACTGCATCTACCTCTCCGACACTGCCGAGGAGCTCAAGCAGCATGTGATGTCAATGTACACAGACCCCGACCATATCCGCGTTCAGGACCCGGGTAAGGTAGAGGGCAACACCGTGTTTACATACCTCGATGCATTCTGCCGTCCAGAGCACTTCGAGAAGTACCTCCCCGACTACCCCAACCTTGATGAGCTGAAAGCACACTACATGCGTGGCGGCTTGGGCGATGTCAAGGTAAAGAGATTCCTCATTGCAATCCTCGAGGAAGAACTTGCCCCCATACGTGCACGCCGCAAGGAGTGGGAGCAGAAGATTCCCGAGGTTTATGCACTATTGCAGAAGGGCTGCGAGGCTGCACGTGCAGTAGCAGCCGACACTCTTGCCGATGTGCGCCGCGCAATGAAAATAAACTACTTCGAAGACAAGGAGCTTATTGAAGAACAGGCAAGGAAATTCGCCGAAGGTAAATAACAGACATCATTAATGTATGTGGGTGACCCAAAAGTGAAATGGGTCACCCTCACTTTGTAGGGAGCTTGTATAAAAAGAGCTATTTTTAGGCTTGCGAAGCCCGAAAAAACGCAACCGACGCTTACGATTCCTCGATTTTCGAGTTGCTTTAACCTTCCACCTTTCAGTTCTCCGTTTAAAACGGCATAGGCTCATTCGGAGCCGAAGCAAGTTCCGGCGGCATCTGCTCATTCTGCATATATGTCGGGATATCAGGTATATATTCAGGCTCCGATGGTATTGAGGAGTTCATCTTGGAACCGCGCATCACAGGCATGTCACCCGGGGGAGGCGCCAACGTCTCATCATCAAGGTTCATGAAACGCGCATACTCCTTGCGTAAGATAAGCGGCACATTGTCCAATCCACCGTTACGATGCTTCGCGATGATGATTTCAGCCTTTCCGCGCCAGTCAAAGTCTCCGTCCTTATATATATGGAAGTACTCGGGACGGTTCACGAACATTACTATATCGGCATCCTGCTCAATGGCACCCGACTCACGAAGGTCACTGAGTTGAGGACGCTTGCCCTCGATACCCTCACGTCCCTCGACATTACGGTTCAGCTGACTG
>JAFTTA010000138.1 GCA_017467015.1 Bacteroidaceae bacterium | reverse complement strand
GTCGATGGCTGTGAGCTTTTGGCGAGCCTCGGTCGACAAGGATTGCAGTTCGTTGTAGTTGAAACGTCCTTTGATGCGGATGTTCTCCAGGCGGTTGCTTTTCTCGGCAAGCTCGCGTTCGCGTTCTATGTAGCCCTTGTATTTTATCTGTATCTCCACCGCCTCAGCTATCTCCTCTTTTTCCTCGCCAAGCAGTTGTAGTTTTTCGTTCAGCGCTGTTATGTGTTGTGCTATGCTGAGTATGCTTATCTGCGGACGTTCGATGAGTGATATAAGTTTACATCCGTGGGAGAGTGGGGCAGTGCCCATCTTTTCCAATGCTTCGTTTATCAAGTGGGGCTTAATGGAAAATCCCTCGATGAAGGTGGCAAGCTCTTGCATCTGTTGCTCCTTTCTGCACAGATTGTCGTAACGCTCTTTGTCGGCAAGTCCTATGGCATATGCTTTTCTGGTGAGTCGCATGTCGGCGTCGTCCTCGCGCAACAATATTCTATATTCGGCACGCGATGTGAACATTCTGTATGGCTCGTCTACGCCTTTTGTCACAAGATCGTCTATAAGCACTCCAATATATGCCTCGTCGCGCTTGAGTGTAAATGTGTCTTTGTCTTTCACTTTCAGTGCAGCATTTATTCCTGCTATCAGTCCCTGTCCGGCAGCCTCTTCGTAGCCGGTTGTACCGTTCACCTGCCCGGCAAAATAGAGATTGTTTATCACTTTCGACTCCAATGTGTGATTGAGTTGTGTGGGGTCGAAAAAGTCATATTCTATGGCATAGCCGGGGCGATAGGCTACGGCGTCTTTCAGCGCGGGAATCTTGCGCAGTGCCGTCAATTGTATCTCCATCGGTAGTGAAGAAGAGAATCCGTTTACATATACTTCTTGTGTATCTTCTCCCTCCGGTTCAAGGAATAGTAGGTGTCTGTCGCGCTCGGCAAAGGTTACTATCTTGGTCTCTATGCTGGGGCAGTAGCGTGGCCCTATACTCTGTATCTGCCCGTTGTAGAGTGGCGACTCGTCGAGTCCGCTGCGCAGAGTATCGTGCACCTCGGGGTTTGTGTAGCACATCCAACATGGACGCTGTTTAAGGTTGCGTTTCGTTTTTTTGAATGAGAAGCGGTGGAAATCATTTTCACCATCCTGACGTTCGGTCAATTCGAGGTTTATTGAGCGTTTGTCCAATCTGACCGGTGTGCCGGTTTTCATTCTGTCGCTCCTTATGCCATGCTTGCAGATGGATTCAGTCAACCCTTTGGCAGCAGGCTCCGCAATGCGTCCACCCTCGAACATCACCTTGCCCACATGCATCAATCCGTTGAGGAATGTGCCGGCTGTGATGATTGTGCATTTCGCTCTGAACTCGGCTCCCAACTGTGTTTTTACACCCACCGCTTTGCCATTTTCAACGATAAGTTCGTTAGCGCAATCCTGCCACATGTTCAAGTTGGCGATGTTTTCGAGTGTCTCTCTCCACAGTAGACTGAACTTCATTCTGTCGCACTGTGCGCGAGGGCTCCACATGGCGGGCCCTTTTGAACGATTCAACATTCTGAACTGTATTGCCGCCTTGTCGGTGATGATACCCATGTAGCCTCCAAGTGCGTCAATCTCGCGCACAATCTGTCCTTTGGCAATGCCGCCTATGGCAGGGTTGCAACTCATTTGTGCAATCTTGTTCATGTCCATTGTCATCAGACAGGTTTTTGCACCCAAATTGGCGGCTGCAGCTGCGGCTTCGCAACCGGCATGTCCTGCTCCTATTACCAATACGTCGTATTCAAATTTCACAATTCTCTCTTAATTATAATTTACTCTGCGAAGATAGTGATATTTTTCTTAACTATTGTCGTTTGGCATGAGAAGCTGTGAGATAATTATTACAATTTCCCCGTCGCTTTGCAATACTCTATGTGTCGTAAATAATTGTTCATGTGGGCGTCGACATATGCTTGCTTTGTCTGCGACCACAACGCTTGTGTTTCAAGATGGTCGCTGAAGCTCTCTGTCCCCACCTCGTTGCGGCTGCTACTTACGCGCAGGTTTTCTGTAGCAGAAGAGAGTACATTCTCGGTAAGCAATATCTCCATTCTTGTCTCTTCGGGTTTGTTCGTCGCCTGCGCAACTTCCAAATAAAGCAGTTCCATATTCTCTTTGGTTTCTGCCTCCGTGGCACATTTCTGCGCCTTTGCTGCACGCTGTTTGTTGTGTATGCCATATTAAATAGAGGTGTTAAGGCTTGTATGCCTGCTGAGAAGTTCCAACCTTCGAATAATTTTCTGTTTGCGAGTTTTGCTCCATTTGCATATCCACGCACAAGCAATGTTTATAACAATCTTTTTGTCGAATTGTGCAGTCGTTTTGTATTTTCCCGA
Organism: Bacteroidaceae bacterium; assembly: GCA_017467015.1. Taxonomy (GTDB): domain Bacteria; phylum Bacteroidota; class Bacteroidia; order Bacteroidales; family Bacteroidaceae; genus HGM04593. The sequence goes on along the minus strand of JAFTTA010000138.1, from coordinate 11,477 downwards.
AATTTTGACACCCGGTAATTTGAAAAATACAAATACAACGAGGACGACCTAAACAGTCGTCCTCGTTGTATTTGTATGATAATATGTTTCTAAATTAGAAAGGCAGATCGTCCGCTTCGTTCTGTGAACCGAAATCCACTGCATTGGCTTTGGGGGCATCAATTGCAGGAGAATACTCCGGAGCGGGTGCAGGTGCAGTGCCTCTCTCCACACGCCAAGCACGTATATCATTGTACCAACGGCCATTATATTCGCGTGCGTTGATGTCGAAGGATACTGTCATCTCTTCGCCTGCCTGTATGTTGAACTGAGATATTTTATCTGCTCCAAAAACATTGAAACATATTTTTCTGGGATACTGCTCATGAGTTTCCAATACATACTCCTGCATTTTCCATTCATTGCCGGTTTTAGAAACGCCGCCTCTCTCAGGCAGCACTGCGATAATTTTTCCTGTAATTTCCATAACTTGTTATTATATTTAAATGCGAATTTAGTTCATTTTTGCGAGAAACGAATTAAAATAACTCTTTTTTTTCTTTTTGTGGCAAAAAATAGGCTGATGCTTCAAAAATATACGGCTCACTATTTTGTTTTTCGCTTGTCATGTGCTATTTTTGTAACTTTGTGAAAAGGAATATACAATTAGTAAAATCTAAAAAAATATAATATGAATTTCATTGTATCAAGCTCTTTATTGACAAGCCATTTGCAGGCTATCAGCCGTGTTATAAACTCAAAGAACACCATTCCTGTTCTCGAGAGTTTTTTGTTCGAACTCGAAGGAAATGTGCTTAAGCTTACAGCTTCAGACAACGACAACACACTAAACACATCGTTCGAAGTGGTCGAAAGTTCCGAGGATGTTCGCTTTGCAATATCATCTAAAATTCTGTTGGACTCTTTGAAAGAAATTTCCGAGCAGCCTTTGCGTTTCGAGGTCAATAAAGAGACACTCGAGGTGGTTATCTACTATCAGAATGGTAAATACAGCATGGTGGGTATGAATGCCGACGAATATCCATCGGCTCCTGTCATGGGCGAGAATGCCGTAAAAATAACACTCTCATCAGAGGTACTTGCCAACGGCATTTCATGTTCTCTTTTTGCTGCCGGTGACGACGAAATTCGTCCCGTTATGTGCGGTATATATTTCGATTTCACTCCCGAGAACATCACTATGGTGGCTTCTGATGGTCGCAAACTTGTTCGTTGTCGCGACTTTTCAGTTACAGGTGCCGAAAAATCGGCTTTCATCCTTCCCAAAAAGCCTGCCAACTTGCTGAAAAACCTTCTTGCACGCGACGGCGATAGCGAAGCGACAATAGAGTTTGACGACCGTTTCGCCATCTTCACACTTTCAAACTACAAACTCGTGTGCCGTTTGATAGAGGGTCGTTACCCCAATTACAACACTGTAATTCCCCAGAACAACCCCCGCAAGATAACCGTCGATCGCATGGCTATGATAGGCACTTTGCGCCGTGTGGCTATATTCGCATCGCAGGTAAGCCTTGTGAAACTCCATTTACAGGATAACAACATGACAATTTCTGCTCAGGACACAGACTTCTCGACATTTGCCGAGGAGAGCCTCACATGTAGCTACGATGGTGCCCCCATGAACATTGGCTTCAGCGCATCTTTCCTCATAGACATACTCAGCAACCTTCCCGGTCGCGAGGTAATCATCGAACTAGCCGATCCCTCACGTGCCGGAGTAATGATTCCTGCCGAGCAACAAGAGCAGCAAGAACTTCTTATGCTGTTGATGCCCATGATGTTAACCGAATAACCAACCTCATGAAACTGAACCTTAAAAAACCTATCATATTCTTCGACCTCGAGACCACAGGCGTCAATGTATCCACCGACCGCATAGTGGAGATATGCTACATAAAAGTTATGCCCAATGGTAATGAGCTTTCAAGGAATATGCGCATCAATCCCGGGATACCCATCCCCCGCGAGGCGTCCGACGTGCATGGCATCACCAACGAAGATGTAAAAGATTGTCCCACCTTCAAAGAGGTGGCACGCGACATTGCAAACGACTTCGAGGGTTGCGACATTGCAGGCTTCAACTCCAACCGCTTCGACGTGCCCATGCTTGCCGAGGAATTTCTGCGTGCGCAGGTCAACATCGATCTAAGCCGCCACAAAGCGGTGGATGTGCAGGTAATCTATCACAAACTGGAACAGCGTACCCTGTCGGCAGCCTACAAATTTTATTGCGGCGGCGAGCTTGTGGATGCCCACAGTGCCCTTGCCGACACACGCGCCACATACGAAATATTGATGGCGCAGCTAGATAAATATCCCGATATTTTACAGAACGACATAGATTTCCTCTCGGAATATTCTTCGTTTACGCGCAACGTAGACTATGCCGGCCGCATGGTCTACGACGATGCCGGTCGCGAGGTGTTCAATTTCGGACGCTACAAAGGCGTGCCTGTCAGCGAGGTGCTGCAACGCGACCCCGGTTACTATGGGTGGATGATGAATGGCGATTTTCCGCTGAATACCAAGCAGAAACTTACCGAGATAAGAGTCCGTTCGTTAAAAGTATAACAACCAAGATGTTAAAAGGAAAAAAAATAGTGTTGGGAATAACGGGAAGTATAGCAGCCTACAAAGCCGCTATACTTGTTCGTTTATTGGTGAAAGCAGGTGCCGAGGTACAGGTGGTGATGACCCCTGCGGCACGCGAGTTTATTGCTCCGCTGACACTCTCCACCCTTTCGGGCAATGCAGTGCTCAGCGAGTTTTTCAACGAGCGCAGCGGACAGTGGAACAGCCACGTCGATTTAGGCTTGTGGGCAGATGCCATGATAATAGCTCCTGCGACAGCTGCCACCATAGGCAAAATGGTCACAGGCGTTGCCGATAATCTGCTTGTCACCACCTATCTCTCGATGAAAGCTCCCGTGTTTGTGGCACCCGCCATGGACCTCGATATGTATGCCCACCCATCAACAACTCGCAACCTCGAGCAATTGAAAGCCTATGGCAACCACATCATAGAGCCGGCTGCTGGCGAGCTTGCGAGCCATCTTGTGGGCAAGGGTAGAATGGAGGAACCCGAGAACATATTGCTTGCCCTCGAAGAGCACTTTTCGCAGTCCGCAGCTTTGAAAGGCAAGAAGGTGGTAATCACTGCCGGTCCCACATATGAAAAAATAGATCCGGTGCGTTTCATCGGCAACTACTCGTCGGGCAAGATGGGATATGCCCTTGCACGCGAGTGTGCGCTCTGCGGAGCAGACGTAACGCTTGTCTCCGGTCCCGTATCGCTCTCCACGCCTCATCCTTCGATACATCGTATAGATGTAGAATCGGCATCGGAGATGTACGAAGCCACACGCAATGCTTTCGACACAGCCGACGCAGCCATACTCTGCGCAGCTGTTGCCGATTTTACCCCCGACACACGCGCAAATGAGAAAATAAAACGTGAAAAGGGCGACGGACTCACTCTTGAATTGCGTCCCACACCCGACATCGCAGCGTCGCTGGGTGCCTTGAAACGTCCCGAGCAGCGTCTTGTGGGCTTTGCTCTTGAGACAAACGACGCCGAGGCAAATGCGCGCGGCAAACTTGCAAAGAAAAACCTCGATTTCATCGTCTTGAACTCCTTGCAGGACAAGGGTGCAGGTTTTGCGGTGGACACCAACAAGGTGACTATCATAGATGCAGAGAAATCTACCGAATATCCCTTGAAAAGCAAGCTCGAGGTGGCACGCGACATAGTGAAACACCTTTCCACTTTGTTCATCGCTCTGCTGTTGCTGATGGTTGTTCCCACTGTTGCCGATGCTCAGGAACTGAAAGCCAACGTTACTCTGAATTCGGAGAAGATACAGGGTACAAACACCGAGGTGTTTGACGTGTTGAAAACCTCGCTCGACGAGTTCATAAACAACACCAAATGGACAAACTTCGAATTTGAGGAATTTGAGCGCATAGCCTGCAACTTCTCATTTGTTGTTGAGTCGTATGCCGAAGATGGCACCTTTGAGTGTACGCTGATGGTGCAGTCGTTGCGCCCCGTCTATGGTTCGTCCTACAGCACCCCAGTGTTTAAATATCAGGACAATGAGATAAAATTCAAATATATGGCGTACGACCGTCTGGAGTTTCGAGAAGACAACCTCGACAACAATCTCACTGCCGTAATAGCTTTTTATGCCTATCTCATAATAGGTTTCGACTTCGACACTATGGGTGAACTTGGCGGTTCGGAGTACCTCAACAAGGCACTTAACATTGCCAGTGGTGCTCAAAGTCTCGGCAGTCCGGGATGGCAGTCGGGCACAAGCACCCGCAACCGTTTCACCATCATCGACGACTACATGAGCAGTGCGCTCATCGCCGTCAGACAGATGATGTATCAATATCATCGACAAGGATTTGACATAATGTATCAACAGGCAGATGACGGCAGAGCAACGATAGCAAAAAGCCTCGAACTTTTGAACAGTGGCTATCAGGATCGCCCACTATCCTATTTCCCCAAGCTCTTCTTGGAGTATAAGCAGGATGAACTTGTAAACATCTTCTCAAAAGGCGACGCAAAAGAGCGCAAGAAGGCAGTGGAGATACTCTCGGGTATAAATCCTTCGTTAAGTTCGTCATGGGATAAGATATCCACCAACTGATACAGAATTTTAAACAGCTTATTATGCTGACATCACTACATATAAAAAACTATGCACTGATAGACAAGCTTGAGGTAGATTTCACTTCAGGCTTTTCTGTCATAACAGGAGAGACCGGCACAGGAAAATCGGTGCTTCTCGGCGCAATTTCCATGCTTATGGGTGAGCGCTCCGATGCAAAAACCGTTCGTGAGGGTGCCGATAAATGTGTCATTGAGGGGCATTTCGATATCTCAGCTCTTGCCATGGAGGATTTCTTCGAGGAGAATGAGTTGGAATACGATGCTCACGACTGCATCATCCGTCGCGAGCTATCGGCCAGTGGCAGGGGACGTTTTTTTGTTAACGACAGTCCTGTTTCTGCTGCTCTGCTCAAAGAACTCGGCGGTAGGCTCATAGACATACACTCGCAACATAAAAATCTGCTGCTGACTAACAAAAATTATCAGCTCAATGTGCTCGATGTGTTGAGTGGCAATGATGGTAGGCTCGACGAGTATCGCGCGATGTTCAAAGAGTACGAAAACTCTCGCAGCGAACTTCGTCACTTAAAAGAACAACTTGCCGACATAAAGAGCGACGAGGAGTGGTTGCGTTACCAGCTTGAAGAGATTGACAGCGTTGCACTGCGCGACGGCGAGCAGGAAGAACTTGAACAAGAGTCCGTGCAGCTTGCTCATGCCGAGGATATTCAATGGGCGTTATACAACTCGCTCACACTGCTCGACAAAGATGAAAAAAGTCTTCTCCAAGCATTGCGCGAAGCAGCATCGTCGCTCTCCAAGGTGTCGCAGCACTATCCCGATGCCGAGACTCTCGCCGACCGTCTCGAGAGCAACTACATAGAACTGAAGGATTGTTGCAACGAACTGCGACGCAAGGCAGATGGCAACAGTTTCAGTCCCGAACGTCTGGAGCAGGTCGATGCCCGTTTGGCGCTCATTTACGACCTCTTCAAGAAGCACCGCGTACAAAGCATTGCAGAACTGCTTGCAGTTGCATCCGACTACCGCCAACGTCTCGAGAATATAACCGGTGGCGACGATAGGATAGAGGTGCTTGAAAAGCAGTGCGCCACACTGCGCAAACAACTCTCCGCACTTGCTGCAACTATGAGCAAGGAGCGCAAAGGTGCCGCGCAGACACTGCAGCAGCAGATAATGGCTATTCTCGTCACATTGGGTATGCCCATGATACGTTTCGAAGTTGCCTTCACAGAGACTGCCGACCTCACCCCCTGTGGAACCGACTCGGTGGCATTCCTCTTCTCGGCAAACAGCATCAGCCCCTTGCAACCCCTTGCCGACGTTGCTTCGGGTGGTGAGATGGCGCGTGTTATGCTTGCCCTGAAATCAATTATCGCCGGCTACAAGGATATGCCCACGCTTATCTTCGACGAGATAGACACCGGCATTTCCGGCGCGCTTGCCGAGCGCATGGGACGTCTCATGCAGCAGATGGGAAGCATGGAACGTCAGGTCATCAGCATCACCCATCTGCCGCAAGTGGCAGCATTGGGTGCAAAGCACTACAAGGTCTACAAAGAGGAGGGCGATGCAGGCACACGCACCAACATTGTGCAGTTGACAGCCGAGGAGCGTGTAAAGGAGATTGCGCAGATGATGAGCGGTGAGCAGCTCAATGATTCGGCTCTCGCCGCTGCCCGTAAACTATTGGAAAATTAACACACACATAGCAATACATATATAACCATGCAGGTAAAAAACGAAATGATATTCGGTGTTCGTGCCGTTCTCGAGGCAATGGACGCAGGAAAAGAGATTGACAAGATTTTAGTTAAACGTGACATACAGAGCGAGCTTTCGCGCGAACTGTTTGCTGCCCTCAAAGGGCGCACAATCCCTGTACAGCGTGTGCCGGTGGAGAAACTCAACCGCATAACACGCAAGAACCATCAGGGTGTCATTGCATTTATCTCCGCAGTGGAGTATGCAAGCATAGAGACTTTCATTCCCACACTTTTCGAGGAGGGAAAGAATCCTTTCGTGGTGCTTCTCGACGGCATCACCGATGTGCGTAACTTTGGCTCCATCGCCCGCACCTGCGATTGTGCCGGTGTCGATGCAGTCATCATCCCTTCGCACGGCAGTGTAACAGTCAATGCCGATGCAGTAAAGACCTCTGCCGGTGCTCTGCACACCCTGCCTGTTTGTCGCGAGAAAAACATCACCGAGACAATAAAATATCTTAAAGCCAGCGGTCTGCGCATTGTTTGTGCCACAGAGCGCGGTAAACTCGACTACACAAAAAGCGACTTCACCGCACCGGTCTGTGTGGTTATGGGTGCCGAGGACACAGGTATCCCTGCCGAACATCTCGCCTTGTGCGACGATTGGGTCTCTATCCCTCAATATGGCAGAATAGAGTCGCTCAATGTATCGGTGGCAACAGCCGTCATTCTCTACGAGTGTGTTCGTCAACGTCATTTAACAGAGTAAAAAACGGTGAAATGAGACATTTTCTTATTGTGGCTCTGCTTGTGGCGAGCCTCTTTGCATATTCCAAACCTCCGAAGAAGGTTGCTACAATGCGTGATGCAGTGGTCAGCGTGTTGGTCTACAAGAACGGCGAACTGCTGCGTAGCGGAGTAGGTGTCTTTGTCGGTGGTGCAGGCGAACTTATCTCCTCACACTCGCTATTCCTCGACTGCGACAGCGCAGTGACGGTCGACCCTCGCGGAGTGGTTCGCCCTGTGCAGCGTGTGTTGGGTGCCGACGAACTTTACGATTGCATACGCCTTTCGGTGCTTCCCGATAAAAAACTCAAACCCATGGAACTCTCTGCAGCTGAGGTTGCCAATGGCGAGAAAGTTTATATGGTTGCCTACGGAGCCAAAAAGAGTGGAGCAATCGAGGAGGCTGTCGTAGAGAAAAGAGACACCATCGCCGGGTCGCACCTCTACTACACAGTGGCATTGCCCTATCGCGAAAGCTATATATCTGCTCCGTTGGTCGACGCCGAGGGCAGGTTGGTGGCGTTTCTGCAATCTGTCGAGGGCGAGGATTCTTTGCACAGCTTTGCCCTTGCCGCAAGCTATGCAAAAGAGCTTGCAATGAAGGCTACCAACTACAACAGCGAGCGCTTCTCGCGCATAGGTATTAAAAAAGCGTTGCCATCCACCGAGGAAGAGGCACTCTCGTGTCTGCTGCTGCAATCATTTTCCTCAGATTCTGCTGCCTACAAAAACGTGATAGACGATTTTATGGCAGCCTATCCCGGCAGCTATCAAGGTTATCTGCATCTTGCCGAGTACAATGCAACGCAAGCAAAAAATTACCCTGCTGCATTGTCGTGTTGGGAAAAGGCTCTGGCACTGAGCGAGAGCGATGCAGAAATCTACTATCGCAAGGCAAACACCATTTACAGCCAAAAGCTATATCTCGACTCAACGGCAAATGCTATATTTCCACTCGACTCGGCTCTGCAGGATGTCACTAAGGCGTTGGCACTCGACAATCAGCCTGCCTATACACGCCTGAAAGGAGATATCCTATACACGCAGCGCAACTATTCGGCAGCTTTCGACTGCTACTCGGCGTTGACATCTACCAACCTTGTAAGTGCCGATGTGTATATGCTTGCCGCTAACTGCAAAGAGATACTTGGCGATGTCGATGCAGCCATCCTGCACCTCGATAGCGCAATAGCCACCTTCGGACGTGTGCCGGTGGCAGCCATGGCGCCCTATGTGATGAACCGTGGTCTGGTGAAGAATCGTGCGGGACGCTACCGCGAAGCTGTCCTCGACTACAACGCCTATGCCAACCTGCTCAACAGCAATGTGAATGCCAATTTCTACTATCTGCGCGAGCAGGCTGAATATAATGGCAAGATGTATCGTCAGGCGCTTGCCGACATCGGTGTTGCTCTGATAATGGAGCCCGACAATGTTCTCTTCCTGCTCGAAAAGGGGCGCGTATGCTACAGAGTGAACCTCATCGACGAGGCACTTCCAGCTCTCGAAAAGGCAGTGAAGCTATCGCCCGAGAACCCCGATGCCTATTATCTGCTTGCACGCTGTCAGATGATTAAGGGCGAGAAAGCTGCGGCTAAGGAAAATCTTCTGAAGGCACAAAAGCATGGTCATCCATCTGCAGCGGCTACATTGCAAGAACTTAAATAATAACTTCGAAACAGACAGGTATGATAAAAGATATATTGAAGTCCAAGAACAGCCTGTGGGTAGCAGCCCTTATAGTGGTTTTTGCCGCCCTCTTTGGTTACATTTTCGACCCCAAACTCAATCTTAATGGCGATAACTGCTACTATTTTGCCAATGCCACCTCATTGGCTCATGGTGACGGTTACGCCGATATGTTCGGCAAGCCCACCAACAATTTTCCTCCGGGCTATCCGCTGTTGATGGCTCCGTTGCGTCTGCTCACCGACAGCATAGTGGCTCAGAAGGTGCTTAATGGCTTCTTCCTGCTTGCCGGAGTGCTGTTGCTCTATTTCACAATGGTACGTGCCGAGTTTAAGCGCAGTCTTGCCTTTCTCACATGTTCGGCAGTTATTGCCACCCCACACCTGCTCGAGTTTTCTACAATGATGATGAGCGAGGCATCCTGCTTCTGTTTCATCGCTTTGGTCTTTTGGTTCTATCAGAGTGTGCTACTCGGCGAAAAAGCGGGGCGCTCAGTGTGGCGCATGCCCCAATTTTATCTCTTTCTTATCGCGATGGTCTTCTCCTACTACATACGCACACAGGCAATTGCACTCATTTTGGGCTTTGCCCTCGCATTGCTTCTCATGCGTCGCTATCTTCAGTCATTGGCTGTTGTGGCCGCATTTGCAGTGGGTTATCTGCCATGGATGCTGCGCAATGCCATGCTGGGGCTCGGTCAGTCGCGATACTTCGACCAGATTGAGTTGTCGAACATCCTTAAAAATGTAAAAATGCTCATCGTTCAGGCAATCCCCGAATGTGTGATACCTTTCGTACCTGTAAACTATGAAAAGACACCGGGCGTGTTGCTCTACCTCATCGCCATAGCGATGCTTGTCGCACTGCTCTACGGCTTTTGGAAGATGGACAAGCTGCGTTTGCCTCTTTTGTTCTATTTCTGTGGAACAATAGGCATAATATCCATCATGGATACCCCCAGCGAATATCGTTATTTGGTTACCATCATCCCCTTCCTCACATTGGGATTGTTTGTGGGGTTGTGGCACTTTGGCACCCTTGTGGCACAACGATACATGGGCACAAAGTTCTCTGCTTGGGTATTGTTGCTGCTTTTCGTGCCCTCGCTGTTTCAAAAGAGCGGCTACAACCACACAATAGGTGACATGCGCTATTTTGCCACAATGAAGTTTCCGCCACAATATAAAAACTTCTTTTCAATGGGTAAGGCACTTGCAAAGTACGATGCCGATGCTATTGTCTGTTCCCGCAAGCCCGAACTTCTCTATGCCATGTCGGGTATGCGTGGCGTACAATTCATAGAGAGCAAAGATACCGAGAAGATGTTGCAGGCAATGATTGACCGCAAGGTGGAATATGTTTTGCTCGACCAAATGGGTTTTGCCTCCACGGAATATTTCCTGTTGCCTTGTTTAGAGAAACATATGGACCTCTTTAAACTTGTTGGCAGTTTGCCCAATCCCGACACCTACCTTTTTGCTTTCGACAGAAAAAAAGCAATAAAATTTTTGAACAAGGATAATCAGTAGGAAACCTGTATAAAGTTTCCAGCAGCCCCTTTATGTGTAAAAAGGGGCTGCTTTTTTGTTGTTTTTCATTGAAAAAAGTTACTTGTTCATTTTTATTTTTTTTCCTACAATTATTATATTTGTAGCAACTTACTCTAAATGTAGCTGTTACTAACCAATAAAATCAGTAGCCTATGAAACCACTTAGATATTTTATTTTTTGCTGTTAATAGTAATGTCATCCGAGGTGCTTCATGCTCAAGAATCTGTTTTTCCTTTGGGTCGTAGGTGGGTTGTATTATTGGATTATCTTAATCCACTCGTTAATGATAAAGTAAGTGAATGTTCTGTAAATAAAATTGATACGATAAATGGAAATACATATTCGTTCATTGCAGGTCAAAAATATCGCATAGATGGCAGTAAAATATACTTATTTGAAGATTATTATCTTCAAAGCGAAATACTTATCTTCGATGAATCGTGGGAGGTTGGCGATACAACAACGTGGATACACGAAGATGTGTTCGACATTGATAGTATGAAAGTTGTTGATAAATACGAGACTGTTGTGGCTGTCGGTTATCTGAATGGTTTGAAATATTGGGATTTGGATCTTTATGGTTGGAAATGTCGATGGTTGCAAGGCGTGGGATATATTGAAGGAGGCAGGGGACCTTTTGAAGAGTGCAACTGGCGAATGGGTGGTCCTTCGGAAATGTTTATCTGTTGCGTGGAAGTCAACGGCGACACATTGTATGTCGATCGTGATAATTTACATCTGATACAGACAGGAATTTCATCGCTCACTTCCGAAAACCTCATCATCAGCCCCACCGCCGGCGGACTTTCCGTGGATTTAGGCGCTGCCACCGATTGGTCGGCAACCCTCTACAACAGCAACGGCGTCACTGTGGCGCAGCAACAGGGCAATGGCAGTGAAATATTCCTGTCCACCGATAGCAAAGGCACACACATTCTTGTGGTTAAGGCCGGTGGCAAGGTGGTGAAAAAGAAGGTATTGCTGCGATAGAGGGTGGATTTACACATGTAATGGTTAACATTTCTTAAATGCTGCATGTATAATTTGTTATTTTGCGAAAAATATTTATATTTGGGCGATATCTAAAAAGTCTAACTTAG
>JAFTTA010000137.1 GCA_017467015.1 Bacteroidaceae bacterium | reverse complement strand
GTTGTCGAGGTTTTTTAGGTCCGACTCCTTTTTATCTTGTTCTATAAGGTTTATGAACTCTGCAATTTCGTAGTAGTATTCGCTATTCTTAAGTGGAACTCCAATGGAGGATGGGATGTTCACTTGTTCTTTGCCTTGCGCTGTTTTGCGTCGTGGAATATAGTTGACTTCTTTTGTTATGTGTATCTTGTCGAGCAGCAGATTGCCATTTTCGCCCTCGATTTCTGTAGGGAGCGACGAGTTTGCGATTTTGGAGTAGAGACAGGTTGCGTTCATGCCGTCGTATTGGAAATTTACGGCTCCTTGTCCGTCAACTCCGGTGTGTAGCACAACGCCTTGTGCTTCTACGCTTTTAGGACGCCCGAAAAGTGCAACCATGGGGTAGATGGTGTATATGCCTATGTCCATTACTGCTCCGTTTGAGAGTTCGGGGCGGAATGCGTTGAGTATGATGCCCTCTTTGAATTTGTCGTATCTCGATGAGTATTGACAGTAGCTTGCAAAATATCGACGTATGGTGCCGAGGCTATCAAGTTGTTTTTTTATAATGGAAAAATTGGGATTAAGGGTGGATATCATAGCCTCCATCAGTGTAACATTGTTTTGTCGTGCGGCATCTATCATTTCACGTACCTCTTTTGCGTTGGAGGCAAATGGTTTTTCGCACAGCACATGCTTGCCATGGTTCATGCAGGTAATGCTCTGTCGGGCATGCATGTAATTTGGAGTGGCAATGTATACTGCATCTATATATGGACTTGATGCCATCTCTTCAAGCGAAGTGAATATATGGGGTATGGAGTGCTTTGCCGCAAACTCCTCAGCGCGTTCGCGTGTACGCGAACATACTGCGGCGAGTTCGAAACGTTCATCCTCTCTACCACCTGCTATCACCCAATCGGTAATGTTATTTGTGCCAATAACTCCGAAACGTATTTTTTTTATCATCGTCTTTATACTACAAATTATTTTTAACTTTTATTAACCTGTCCTCGCAGAACTTTTTGCTCTCTTCAGATGTTTATATAATGCAACAAGTCCTGAAGCCCATCGCGGATATGTGAATACCTGTGTTGTGGCAGCTATGTTTAAAAGCATGGCACAGGCCATTGAATTGCATAGTAGTTTTGTCGTGTTTTATTTTGTGTTTGTGTTTAGGTTGCCTTTTGATGTGAATCAAGGGGCAATCGCTTTTATATGGAATTGGTTATTGCAATTCCATAACACTGCAGAAACACTCGGGGAAAAGTTCTTGTATCTCTTCCTCTTTTTTCATATCAGCGAAAATTCCAAAGAAGGCGGATCCTGACCCCGACATGGAGGCATATATCGCTCCTTGTGAGTATAGAATCTCCTTTATTCGGGCAATTTCGGGATATTTCAGAAAAACACTCTCCTCAAAGTCGTTAACAAGCAAATTGCGCCATTCGTTCAGCGGACGTTTGACTATTTCTGTAATAGCTGTTTCGGGCTTTTTAGGGGTGACGTGGGCATAAGCATCCTTTGTGGATATATGTACTTCGGGTTTCACAAGTACAAGGTAATAACCTTTTAACGAACAATCGGCAGGAGTCAGTATGTTGCCTATGCCTGTGGCAAAAGCCGGTTTGTTGCGCACGAAGAAAGCGCAATCGGCACCAATCTGCGAAGCATATCTTTCAAGGTCGTCGTCGCTGAGTGAGAGATTTGCTATTTCGTTAATCATCTTCAGTGCAAATGCAGCGTCGGCTGAGCCGCCTCCCAATCCTGCTCCTGTGGGGATTGCTTTGTGAAGGAAGAAATCCATCTTGGGAAGTTTGTGGTCAGTGGCAATAGCTTTGTATGCTTTAATTACTAAGTTCTCCTCGGGGGAACCCGAGAATGGTGCGTTGTACATGGTTATTGAATAATCGCCGTCGGCTTCGGGTGAACGTAATGTTACCTCGAGTACGTCTTGTATGGCTATGGGATAGAAAAGTGTCTCCAGATTGTGATAGCCGTCGGGACGTTTCTCAACAATGTTGAGCCCGAGATTTATCTTTGCATTAGGGAATGTTACCATATGATGAAGCTGTTTTTGATTTTTGCAATTTATGCAAAGATAACCACAAACTCTGTACAGCCAAAAATAAATCTCTTTAAAATTTATAAGTTGCACGTTGTTTGCTTTTTCGGTTGATATTGCCGTTAATAAATTGCCTATAAATTTAGTCGGGCTTTTTTTGTGTTGCGCATGAGTTGAATTATCTTTGCAGTCCGAAATAAAGAGATATGGAAGAGACAAATACCCCTAAACGAAAAACACGTAGCAGACAGGCTGCTGCAGTTCCTTTAGTCAACGAATATGGACATTTGCAACCTCAGGCATTGGAACTCGAGGTAGCTGTGCTTGGTGCACTTATGGTGGACAGCGACGCAATTGGTCGCTTGGGAGATATGTTGAAGCCCGAATCGTTTTACGATAAACGTCATCAACTTATTTTTGATGCTATACGTGAAATGGACCTTCACGATCGTCCTATTGACATCCTGACAGTGACCGACTATCTTCGTCGTAAAGGCACTCTTGAAGAGGTTGGCGGTCCTTTCTATGTTACCGAGCTGACAAGCAGGGTGGTATCTTCTGTCAACGTGGAGTATCATGCACGTATCATTGCTCAGAAGAAGTTGGCTCGCGATCTTATTACTTTTACAAGCAAGACACAGACTGATGCGTTTGACGAAACGGTGGATGTCGAGGAACTTATGCAACGTGCCGAAGCGGAACTTTTCGATATTTCGCGTCATAATATGAAGCGCGACTTCACACAGATAAATCCGGTTATCAAAGAGGCGTATCAAGGCATACAGACGGCTTCAAAAAATACCAGTGGTCTTAGTGGTCTTAGCTGTGGTTTTCATGCTCTCGACAAGATTACTGCCGGATGGCAAAATACCGACCTTATTATTCTTGCTGCTCGTCCGGCGATGGGAAAAACTGCTTTTGCTCTTTCTATGATAAGGAATATGGCTGTTGACCAGCGAATTCCGGTTGGTATGTTCTCTCTTGAGATGGGTAATGTGCAGTTGGTACAACGTCTTATAAGCAACGTTTGTCAAATTCCGGGTGATAAAATCAAGAGCGGACAACTCGAAAAGTATGAATGGGGACAGCTCGACAATAAGATTACTGCACTTCAGAATGCTCCTCTTTACATTGATGATACGCCTCAGCTTTCTGTCTTTGAATTGAGAACAAAAGCTCGACGTATGGTGCGTGAGCATGGAGTGAAGATGATTTTTATAGACTATCTTCAGCTAATGAGTGCTAACGTGGGCAAAGGTAGCCGTCAAGAGGAAATCAGTACCATTTCGCGTGCCCTTAAAGGTCTTGCCAAGGAATTGAACATACCAATCATGGCGCTGAGTCAGCTGAACCGTAACCTTGAAGGTCGTGAAGGCGTTGAGGGTAAACGTCCTCAATTGAGTGACTTGCGTGAGTCGGGAGCCATTGAGCAGGACGCCGATATTGTGTTGTTTGTTAACCGTCCCGAGTACTTCCACATATATAAGGATGGCGACTTTGATTGGCGTAAAAAAGCAGAGATTATCATAGCTAAGCATCGTAATGGTGCTATTGGTGATGTTCGACTTGCGTTCCGTGGCGAATATGCGCGTTTTATGAACCTCGACGATGAGTCGTTGGTAGCAGCTCCTGTATCAGATGTACCCGTTGTAAAGACATCTCGTTTAAATGCTGCAAATATTCAACCCGATAGCGACGCTTCGTTGCCACCCTTGCCCGATTATCTTTCAGGAGGCGGTGTCTCTTTGCCATCGGATATGTTGCCTCCGCAGAAAACACCGGATGGTGATATGCCGTTCTAAGAAGTTCTTTTGAGAATGCTGTTATCACCGGCCATTGCCGGTGATATTTTTATTTGCTATTGATTAAATCTTTTTGTGCGGTAAAGTATGGTATATACTTTATACACAAAGGGATGGATACTATGCAGATGGCTATGGTCAGCATGGCCACAAGATATTTGCCATATTCTTCCGAGTGTGGCAGATGGTTTACAAGCAGTTGTAATGGTCTGTAAATAAGGTGGTGCAGGCAGAGAGGAATGATGGAATATCGTCCTATGTATGATATGATGGGTATTCTTTTTATCTGTTTGCACAACAGCAACAGTGCTATTACACTTGATGTAGCCAATAGTGCCAATGCAAAGAGATTGCCCGATATTATCTTGTCGTGAAAGTATATGCGGGGTGAGTAGGCGGTGTCTATGCCATATGCCACGGCAAAAAGAAAAATTGAAATTAAAAGGTTGTATTTGTCGTATATTCCC
>JAFTTA010000136.1 GCA_017467015.1 Bacteroidaceae bacterium | reverse complement strand
TCATCTGTGTTCATATTGAGCTTCAAGTTGGAAATATTTTGTGTCTGTGTCATTATTATAATAATGATATCTACATTAGACGCATAAGGTACGCCTTGCTCTTTAGCGATATTCACAAGCTGTTCTTCTGTCTCCTTGTAGGCATCGGTGATACGACGGCGCAGTTCATTTTTCACCTCGTCAAGCTTGGCTGCAAGCATACGGCGGTAGCGGAGATAATCCTGCATCTTCTGCATTGGCTGTGGGTCGGATAGTACCTTCTTGAATTCCATCGCTGCCTGTACTGCCTCACTGTCAAGGTCGCTCCAGTTAGCATCGTTCTCAGTGGCAAACTGACAGCATTGTTTGTATTTGTCGAGCTGGTCGTTGCAGAACTCGCGTACCATCTTACCGTTATCAATGATAGTCTTTGCTGCATCGCTGTCGGCAACGACTTTCTCAAAGAGTTTTGTGATGTCACGAATTGCTTGCCACTCGGTGAGTTTGTCTATTACCTCTTGGAGTGTGCGGGCAAAAGGATAAGTTGAGATTGACGCAAGAAGCGTGTTATCACCTCTCAACTTCTGTTCTATAAATTCACGGCATTTGCCAAAAATCTCAATATGGTCGTTGCCGCCAGGAACTGCTGGCACGTTGAAGATGTCTTTCCAACATTCAATGAAACGGTTTACCAAATCCATCGAGATCGCACGAGCCGGTTTTACTGTGAATTTATTCTTTTCACGAACGATGTTCGCGGCAATAACTGAACGGTCGATATTGGTGTTGTTGTTATATGCAAATTCAAATATGCGTCGACGTACCAATTCATTGACTACATAGATTGTAGAATACTCGTTCCAACCGTAAGGGCGTTTTTGGAAAACGGATGTGATGTCTGAAAGAACTACATCAACACCGGCTTGACGGTCGATGTGAGTCTTGACCGCCTTTTCTGCACTTGAAAGAGGGTTGAGCTCGGTATATTCGTTTGCGTCGATGGGGCGAAGTATCACATTCTTTAGTGCCTCGCCTGTTGTGGGGATATGTGAACTTGTGATGTAGCTTGCATAGGTATAAACCTCTTTAAGGTGGCGATTAACGGCTTCGCGGTAACGATCTTTACCTTTGAGTGAGATGTTTTCAATAACGAGCTGTCCCGAAACGATAACGCATTTGTCAAAGAGCTCGCGGAACTTGGGAACAATCTTTGTGCGGAAATGGTCATTTGCCTGTGAACGGAACTCGCCGTTTGTCTTTGAACGAGTCTCGGACTGTGCCGGTATTTTAAGGTATTTTTCAACCTGGCAATACCAATGGAAGAGGTTCTTCAGCTCGGCGCAATCCTTGTAAAGATCGGCCATATAGAACACAAGCTTGTCGGGTTCATTGGAAAGGGCAAACTGATGAACATCACCGAACATACTATCGTAAACAAAATCGACTTTGATATCAGGATTACCGCCAAAAAGCATCTTTGACATAATGCTTATGCCTACATTGATGCTTGAGTTGCAGAAAACCTCCCTGTTGGCAGGTGCAAGGTATTCCTTTATGATGTTGGTGATGACTGTTGCACGGGAGTCGTTATCAACCTGCTGTGTCTTAATAGAACTTGCCACTTCGCGCTCGTCCTCGGAATAGAAACTATAAACATCGATAGTGCCGCGTGTTTCCTTGCGTATGATGTTGTTCGCTATGAGGAAGTCGAGTACGCTCTGCACATCGTTCTTCAAAGAGAGCTTCTGACAATCGATGTCCTGCATTAGAAGTGTTGTGATATTGTCGGCACAGGCGGAGAATTGCTGACGATGCTGTTCGCTCATATAGCACAGCATAAACAAGACATGCACCACGCGAGTCGCGAACTTGGGGTCGCTGTACTCTTTGGCAACATTCTCAGCCGGCTGAACTGCACGTACACCCTTTGCAGACAATCCTTGGCTGAACATTGAGTTGTAGAACTGGTCGAAAGAAACAAAATCGCCCACTTCCTGTTCTTTGGTGTCTTTGGCGGTGCTGTGAGTAACTTTTATGATACTACGCTCATTACCTTTCACCTCACGATTGACAAATTCAAGTGTTACGAATGAGTCGAAGATGTTACCCATAAGGGTGAACTGATAAGGCACGAATGGGTAGTAGTTTATAAAATCGTCGCTGTCGGCAAAAATACGATAGCCCGAAGGCAAGTTGAACTGCGCTTCGATAGCGTTCTTTTTCTTTGAGTAGAGTTTGTTAAGTGCTAATGCTGCATCGGGCTTCTTTTCGAGTATACGACGCTGTGTAATGTATTCAGTGCTTGTTCCTTTGAGCGAAACCTGCACTTGGAAACGTCCCATAATCTTGCCGTAATCTTCGCTTGCTTTGTTGATGTTGCAACTGTCCACGATTTCGGAGAGATCTTGCTGCGCTGTACATGCTACCCACGCTTTGCTGTCGCACGGCAGGTGTATATCGGAAACAATCTGCTGGAGCTGGAGCAAAAGACCGGGGCGATTGTCAATGAACTGACTAATCTCATCCGCCAAGAAGATGAGGCGGTAGTTGTCGGGCTGTTTGTTGATAAAGAGCTTCAGCTCGGTAACGAATGACTCAACACTGTGATTGTTGATATTGTCGTTGATGATGCAATTACGGATGTTGTCAATGGTGAGTGTGGGCACAAGTTCTTTGCCTATTTCGAGTATCATATCCAACTCGGTTGTGGCAAGGGCGATGCACTCGTCTTCCCAAGTAAAGCCCATTTCGTCAATGCGCTGCTTAAACTCCTCGAACTTGCCTTTTTCATCAAGCACCTTTTCAAAGTATTGCGCCAATGCCAAGTTGCTGTTGTTGTATCCACGCATACGGTTGAACTCATTCCAAAGCACATCGAGGAACACGCGACGTTCGCTGCCCTGTATGTTGTGAACAGAACCGATATTGAAAAGAATTGTATCTACCTTTGCTCCGCGAAGCCATATGGCAAGCTCGTTGATTTCAGAAACCGAAACCTCGGAACGGCTGTCCTGTATTTGCAGGGGATCACGCTCTTTAACGGCTTGCTGAAGGCGTTCCATTGCGTATTGACTGAACTGAGGGTCGAGGCAGTATTTGATATATTTCAGGAAGTGTGATTTACCCGAACCAAAGTAACCGCTAATCCACATACCATTGTGGCTGAAGCTGCGCTCCTTGATAGCGGAGAGCACCTTGTAAAGATTGTTGATGATATCGTCGGTAAAGACATACTCGCCAATCTCTATCTTTACAGTATCTTCAGAAAGGTTGCTCGCGTTTACGGCTGGGTTCACCTCTCTGTTAATATCTTTTTGATATAGCTTTTCTAATTTCATAGCGGTGGAATGTTAGTCGTTGATAAGTCTGATTGCCCGGTAGGTGTGCTGGTCGTTGATATAACCGAAAAGGTTAAATGAATTCCCTACACTATAACCGGGGTAAAAAACAATGATTTTGTATTTGCTTGTATTGTTGAACTCCTCGTAATTGGAGAGGAATACATTGGTGCGCAAGAATGGGAACATTGAACCAATACCGTACAGGAATACATAGGGTTTCTTGTTGGGTGAGTCCACGGTGATGTGCTCCATAATACGATTGCGTATATATTCGCAGAACTGTTTGCTGTTGGCTTTTGCCGTAAGCGAGGTTATTACAGCATCATGCCCTCCTGCATTATCCTTTTCAAGGAAGTACTTCAATTGTGAACCGTGCAAGCGTCCGAATGGCATGCCGTCAAGAAACTTGCAGAACTCGTCAAAAAGATTGAGCTTGAGGATATCAAGGTAATTTGTGGGGCGAGCAAGGTTTGTCTGGAACGTATCTATCTGCTTGCGTATGGCATATTCCTGTGAGGGCTCATACTGAAAGAGATAGAAATTATAAAACAAATCCCCGTGCTCGGTATCTTGGAATTCCTTTGAGGATAGCTTCTCGTATAGCTCTTCAATCGTCATATTTCTCATAGGGCGAATGATTTAATGCGGTTAATGACGTATGGTTCGAGCAAGCAGGCCTCCAAGAACCACGCTTCGTTAATCTTCAAGAAATATGCAAACTCCTCTTCATTTACTTGTGGAGAGAATAGCTGCGAGGTATTAGCATCGAGCAGACCAACCTTGCGAAGCAGTGTTATGAACGATGAAACGACTTTGTTCTTTGTCTCGTCACTCCAACCATCTACAAAAGCATTCTTTGACGATATTTGGTATATCTCAGAAAGGATATCGTTATATGTCGCGGACTGCGAAATGCCGTTCCAATTATTCATTACAACATTGATTTGAAAGTCAAAGAAGATGCGATATGTCTTGAGACTTACAAAAAACATCGCCCATAGCTGGGTGTTTTCGCTCACACTATCGTACCACTCCCAAAAAGAACGCGGAACAGCATTGAAGCGACGCTTGAACTCTGCAACTGCTTTTTTACGAGATGCTTCAGATTTAATGAGCAATATGTTGTTTTCTGCAATTTCCTGCTTTAAAAGGACATCAGCATCGGGTGAAAGCAAAAGCGGAAGCATTGCTTTCATTTCGGTGTGCATAAAACCACACGCCGTCATTGCTGCTGTATATTTTTTGTCAGCCATAAAAAGGTAAGAAATTCCTATATTTTATAAACGGGCACGTTATTATATACCAATTTTGCAAATATAGCTATTTTTTTTATTATCTCATTACTAGCGGTTATCAATGTTTATTTAACAATTTCTTTGGATTATACACCGCAACTGGCGGGAAATAAAAGGGATAGAGACATTGAAAATGGCATTTCAACAAGTATTATAGGGTGGTTCCATTGATTAAGAACAAATTCCCCGATTCCACGCAAATTT
>JAFTTA010000135.1 GCA_017467015.1 Bacteroidaceae bacterium | reverse complement strand
CGGCAATGCCGTACGTTATTGGATGCAGGCAGAGAAAATCCCCTTGGAAAATGTACTTGTCATTGTTGACGACATCGCCCTGCCCTTGGGCACCCTGCGTCTGAAAGGTCAAGGCAGTGACGGCGGTCATAACGGACTGAAGCACATTGCAGCAACCATAGGAACTACATCTTACGCGCGTCTGCGCTTCGGCGTGGGCAACGACTTTGGTAAAGGTCATCAGGTGCAATTTGTCCTTGGCACATTCGACGCCACAGAAGAGCAGCCTATTGTAGACGAACAGGTGGCCACAGCTGTTGAAATAATAAAGAACTTCTGTTTCATTGGTTTGGCACGCACCATGAACGACTGCAACAGAAAAAATCCTCCGTCGAAATGAGCGATCAGGCACGCATAGATAAATGGCTGTGGGCTGTACGCATCTACAAAACGAGAAGCATTGCCGCAGAAGCCTGCAAGAAGGGGCACATAATGGTTCGCGACAAGGCGGTGAAACCGGCATTTACCATTCGCGAGGGCGACATTGTTCAGGTAAAGAAGTCGCCGATAACATACTCTTTCAAGGTGCTTAAATGTGCCGAAAACCGCGTGGGTGCTAAATTGGTGCCGGAACTGATGGAGAATGTAACTCCACAGGAACAATACGAACTGCTGGAGATGAGCCGCATAAGCGGATTCATTGACAGAGCAAGAGGCACAGGACGCCCCACTAAGAAAGAACGCCGCGACATGGACAGTTTCATGGACGATGCGTCAGACTTTGAATTCGACGAGTTTGATTTTGACGATTAAATAAAAAAGGTTGTGAAAAAAAAATCACAACCTTTTTCGTTCTTAT
Organism: Bacteroidaceae bacterium; assembly: GCA_017467015.1. Lineage (GTDB taxonomy): Bacteria > Bacteroidota > Bacteroidia > Bacteroidales > Bacteroidaceae > HGM04593. The sequence continues at coordinate 4,461 of JAFTTA010000135.1, read as the reverse complement.
GGGAAACTATATTATTTAGCATTTTCCACGCCAATGGCAAGAGCCTTCTTGTTCATCTCAACAACCTCGGCACCCTTAGAGGCAAACACTGTAGCAATAGCATTCTCCAGTAATGCATAGTCGAGACCGAGCGCCTTCGATGCAGCACCAAGAAGAATCATGTTACCACTCTTCTTCATATTATTTTCGGCTGCAAGCCCCTCAACGTCAATGAGAATAACATTGGGGTAGTTCGCAAGCTCTGCTTTAAGTGCTTCAGCTTCGGGATAGTTGGGTACGTTGGCAAAAAGGTTGGAAGATGTGATTATCCAACCCTCTTTAGAGAGGAAAGGAGTGTATCGCAAAGCCTCCATGGGCTCCAATGAAATGATAACATCGGCTGTACCCTCTGCGATAAGGTCGCAATAGATGGGGTCGGAAGAAATTCTAAGACTCGATTCCACACTACCGCCACGTTGACTCATTCCATGCACCTCGGCCTGTTTAATATACAAACCCTCGTTCATCACAGCTTCGCCAATAATTGTTGCGATGGATAAAATACCCTGACCACCTACACCTGCAAGAATTATATCTGTTTTCATGCTTTATTTGCTCTTTTTTGTTTTAACTTACGGTTCATCACCTGAATACACTCACGACGGGGAACTATAACGGAAACACCCTTATACTCTATCTCCTCACGTATGATATTGCAAAGTTCATCATGGTTCTTAGGGATAGGGAGCATAACTCTCAAATGTTCGGGTTCAACGCCCAATCCAAGACAGATGGACTCGATGCGACCTGTACCGGCTGAGTCCTGACCTCCTGTCATAGCAGTAGTGAGGTTGTCCGAAATAACAACTGTGATTGACGCCTTGCTGTTGATGGCATCGAGCAGACCTGTCATTCCTGAGTGTGTAAATGTAGAGTCACCGATAACTGCAATGGCAGGGAAAAGACCTGAATCGGCAGCACCCTTTGCCATGGTTATGGATGCTCCCATGTCAATACATGAAGAGATTGTGCGGAAAGGAGGCAATGCGCCGAGAGTGTAGCAACCTATGTCGCTGAATACCTTTGCATTGGGATATTCATTGATAACATCGTTAAGAGCAGTGTATACATCTCTGTGGCTGCATCCCTGGCACAACGCAGGAGGGCGAGGAAGTACCACCTGGCTCTTTTCGTAAACTTTCTCACAAGCTAAGCCGAAAGCTGCTTTTACTGTATCGGGAGTAAGCTCGCCGGTTCTGTTAACATCTCCGGTCAAGCGACCTTTAACTTTATCAGAGCCAAGAACACCACCGATAAGTTCCTCAACAATGGGCTGTCCCTCTTCGAGTACCAAAATCTGGTCACATGCATCGGCAAGTTCCTTGATTAGCTTCTTAGGAATGGGGTATTGAGTAATTTTCAACACAGGGAAGGGAACACCATCGGGGAAAGTCTCCATCAAATAATTGTATGCAATACCGCAAGTTACAACGCCCTTCTCATAGCGTTTACCGGCCTCGGGGAAAATCAAAGCGTTATATTGCGACTCACATGCCATATTCTCCAATGTAACCTGCTGTGCAATAACCTCTTTGTTACGACGTGTAGCATTGGCAGGCAACAACACATAGTTTCCCGGAGTCTTGGGAAATGAGAGTTCATTCTCTGCGCGAGGAGCATCTGCTATCTCTACTACTGCACGAGAGTGAGCCATGCGGGTAGTCACTCTTACCATAACAGGCAAACCCTGCTGCTCGGATAGTTCAAAAGCATAACCCATCATGTCATATGCCTCTTGCTGGTTAGAGGGTTCCAAAGAGGGAACCATCGCAAATTTTGCATAAAAACGTGAATCCTGCTCATTCTGTGACGAGTGCATTGAGGGGTCGTCGGCAACAAGCACCACCACTCCACCATTCACACCGGACATGGCCGAATTGACAAACGGGTCGGCACAAACGTTCATTCCCACATGCTTCATGCACACCAATGCACGTTTACCAACATATGATGCTCCCAAAGCAGCCTCCATGGCTGTTTTCTCATTGGTACACCATCGTGAATGTATGCCCCTCTCTTTTGTAATAGGTGAACCCTGAATAAACTCTGTTATCTCGGTTGAGGGTGTTCCGGGATAGGCATAAACGCCGCTTATACCGGCATTAAGTGCGCCCAAGGCAATAGCCTGGTCTCCTAATAATAGCTTTTTCAATGTTTTATATTTTAAATTAATAATATCAATATCAGAAAAGCGAACGGCTTCTCAGGTTTGTTAATATATCCCAATCAAGTTCAGCAGTTGTTGTTCCCTGACTGCCGGAACGACAACCACCTATCTTTTCGCCATAAGGGTTTATAATGACACTATGTCCGCAATAGTCTCCAAAATCGTCTACACCGACCCTGTTCGAGGCTGCTACGTAGCACATATTTTCTATGGCACGAGCTCTGATAAGTGTATCCCATGCCAACATGCGGCTGGTGGGAAACGCTGCTGACACCAACAATATGTCGTATTCGTTTCTGTTATACAAAAACACAGGAAAACGTATGTCGTAACAGACAGCAGGTCTTATACGCGCTCCACGAAAATTCCAAACAACACTATTCTCACCGGCAGTATACACCTTATCTTCGCCACTGTATATAAAAAGATTGCATTTGTCATAGTAATCCAACACGCCATCGGGACGGGCAAAATACATACGATTATAATAATGTCCTTCTGCATCTACTGTCATTACACTGCCGGAAAAAGCAGCATCGTACTTTGCAGCCCACTCAAGCATCCTCTGCGCCGTCTCACCATTCTCTGGTTCAGCCATCTTCGCCGGATGCAAACTGAAACCCGTGGAGCACATCTCAGGGAAAAGATATATATCGGATTTTGGAGCAGTGGAAAACAACTTCTCCATGTGTCTGAGGTTGGCTCGGACATTATCCCATACTATATTTTGTTGAACAACTGTTATTTTCATTATTGTCAATAGATATATACGGCAGATATTCCATAACTACATTTCCACTTCTTTGCCGACTTGCAAATTTAAAAAAAAGTTTCTATAAAAGAGATACAACTTATTTAAAATTCCATTACCTTTGCATCGTTTCTACGGAACACGACATATTTTATAGGGAAAGATGCCAGAGTGATCGAATGGACCGGACTCGAAATCCGGCGTACGGTTCTACCGTACCGTGGGTTTGAATCCCACTCTTTCCGCAGAAAAAGTAAAAATCTGAGCCAAGTTTACTTGAGCGAAGATTTTTATTTTTTTCTGCAAGGAAGCTCGCGGCAGCGAGGGGATGCGCAAAAGCGAATCCCACTCTTTCCGCAGAAAAAAGGCAAGTACAAACCCACGGTACTTGTCATTTTCTTTTCTTGGGGGTTTGAATCACACTCTTTCCGCAGAAAAAAGTAAAAAGCTGAGCCAAGTTTACTTGAGCGAAGATTTTTACTTTTTTTCTGCAAGGAAGCTCGCGGCAGCGAGGGGATGCGCAAAAGCGAATCCCACTCTTTCCGCTATAAAAATGCTACATTCGTAGTCATAGCTTGTCATAGCCTTGAATTTTATTCTGAAACTCGGCATTGGCACCACTTTTTTTTGTAGCTTTGCAGACAATTTCGGAAACAACAGAAAAGCCATGCCATTATTCACCGAAGAGCAACTTATAAGAAGGAAAATTGAACGCCGATTTAACAAAGCGCTCAAAGACTACAACCTGCTGTCCGATGGCGACCGCATACTAATTGCTCTCTCCGGTGGAAAAGACTCCTTGGCAATGTTGGAGTTGTTGGCAGCGCGCAGCCGTTCTCATAAGCCACGCATTACAGTGGTTGCAGCCCACGTAAGGCTTAAAAACATCGAATATCTGTCGGAGAAGTCAACACTCGAAAAATTCTGTAGCGACAACAATGTTGAAATACACTTTATAGATGGCGAATTTGACGCATCTACAGACAAAAGGAAATCGCCTTGTTTCCTCTGTTCATGGAACCGACGAAAGGCGCTTTTTGCCCTTGCAAAAGAGCTTGGTTGCAACAAGCTCGCTTTAGGACACAACATGGACGATTTTTTGGAAACACTTCTTATGAACATCACCTTTCAGGGTGCATTCTCAGCCATGACACCAAGAATGGAGATGAAAAAATTTCCTCTTACCATCATACGTCCACTATGTCTGGTGAACGAAGCGGATGTTGAAACTCTTGCCACATTGGCACAATATCCGCAACAGATAAAAAGATGTCCCTATGAGAGAGATAGCAACAGGGAGGAGATGAAAAAGCTGCTTAAACATTTGGAAAAGCTGAACCCCGAAGCACGATATAGTTTGTGGGGTAGCATGAACAACATACAACAAGAGTTGTTGCCACCGGATACAACAAAAACAGAAAACAAAACAGAAAAAATATGAACAAAGCAATCCTAACCGTATTACTACTCATCATCTCAAACACCTTCATGACATTTGCATGGT
>JAFTTA010000134.1 GCA_017467015.1 Bacteroidaceae bacterium | reverse complement strand
ATCAGACTGCGTAAAAAAATCATCGTATGCGAAAACTGTGGTCGCATTATGATTGACCCTGAACTTGCAGGTGTTAAGGAGGAGAAACCGGCAGAGGCACCTACAACAAAACGTCGCAGCATCAGAAAGGCTGCTCCTAAGAGTGAATAATGCAGATTGCATTATATTGATAAAAAAGACAGCGGTAGCTGTCTTTTTTTTATGCCAAATATCTATTATATTGTTTCTCAAAACCGATGGTTGTGCTATCGCCATGTCCGGGATAAACAATTGTTTCATCCGGAAGAGAGAACAATTTCTGCTTTATGCTTATTATCAGTGTGTCGTAGTCGGCATCGGCAAAATCAGTTCTTCCTATGCTGCCTTGAAAGAGGGCATCTCCCGAGAAAAGCACATTTTCTTCGGCTATGTAGTACGACAGGCTGCCGGGGGAGTGTCCCGGGGTATGTATCGCTTTTATCGTGCAGTTGCCAAAGGTTATGGTGTCGCCATCGTGTAACACTCTTCCAAGTGTGGGAATGGTTTCGTTGTATCTCAAACCGAAACGTGCAACACGTTCCGAAATAGTCTCTGCCCATGCCCAATCGCCGTCATTTGCATCTGTTTTTATGCCGAACTGCTTTTCTATAAATGGGTTGCCGAATATATGGTCGAAGTGTAGATGGGTATTTAAATGATGCTTTATGGTCAGTCCCTCCTGTGCGATGAACTTTGTTAGTTCAGCCTTCTCTTCGTCGAAGAGAACTGCCGCATCTATCAGCACTGCTTCTTTGCTTTTGTCCCACAGCAGATAACAGTTTACATCCACCGGGTTAAATCTGAATATGTTTATTTTCATGATTATTGATTGACGGGTACATATACAACTTTTTTTCCTTTAAAAAACTCCTCTTTGAAGTAGTCGTGAAGGTCTATCATGTCTACACAGTTCTTGAAAGGTTGCACTTCGGCTTGAAGGTCGCCTCCTTTCAAGCATATTATGCCATTAGGCAGGGCATTGTGTTGTTGTTTGTTTATGTTTTTTCTGCATATCTTCATCAGGTCGCTCAGAGGCATCACTGCTCGGCTAACCACAAAGTTGAATTTTTCTTTTACATCCTCACCGCGTGCATGCTCGAAGCTGATATTATCGAGTCCTATCGCTTCGGATATTTCTCGTGCCACCCTAACTTTCTTTCCTATGCTGTCGACAAGGTGAAATTTTACATTGGGAAAAAGTATTGCCAATGGAACACCGGGGAAGCCTCCTCCGCAGCCGAAGTCCATCACAGTGGTGCCTTCGCGGAAGTTTATCATCTTTGCTATGCCCAACGAATGTAGTACGTGGTGCAGATATAGGTTTTCTATGTCCTTGCGTGAGATGACGTTTATCTTGCTGTTCCAATCGAAGTATAGGTCGTAGAGGGCTGAAAACTGCTCTTTCTGCTTTTCGCTCAGCGTGGGAAAGTATTTTATAATATGTTCCATCTTTTTTTTATTTCATTATGTTCGATAATTCTTCGTATGTGAAGCCGAGGGTAGTGGTCCCCAAAGCGTAAGGTGCTATGTCGTATCTGTTGTAAAAGAACTGTATGCTGTCTTTCTGTAGCATGAAATTCTCCGATGGATATATGTCGTTGAAATTGAGATAGCCTTTTTCGAGTATCTCTTTTCTGCTGTTGGCACCAATTTTGTCGGCAAGCGCATCGGTCAGTCTGTTACAGAGATATTCCTCGTATCCATCCTTGAATATATCTGTGAGTGTAATCTCTTCGCCGCTTATGGGGTCGAAGTTCAGGTATGTAACCATAGTATTTGGATGTGCACCACCTGTGTAGTAGTGGCACTCGCTCCTATATAT
>JAFTTA010000133.1 GCA_017467015.1 Bacteroidaceae bacterium | reverse complement strand
GTCTCATCTGTCATCAGACGTTCATCGAGGAGTTTTTGGTTGTAGACATCGCCTGCTTTCATTTGAAGTGCTTCGCTCAGTCCGGCTGTTGAGAACACGCTATTTCCTACCCAATTAATGCTACGCAGATGATATTTATTACCTTCTTCGAGTTTAATGTACACATCAACGCTCTCGTCATCGTAGCGCGAAACGCTGTCGGCCACGATTATAGCATCGCGATAACCCAATTCGCTATATCGGTCGAGGATACGCTCTTTGTCCTCTTCGTAGCGTTCATCGGTGAACTTCTTCGAGCGCAGGAAATTGGCAAGTTTACCTTTTTCGCGCGTCTTTTTCATCAGTTTCTTCACCTTCTTTGCCGGAATAGCTTCTGCGCCTTCAATGGTTATTTTGTGAACCTTTATCTTATCCTTGCGATTGATATTTACATCGACAATAACATGGTTAGGAGTGTTCACATCGGGACGTTGCACAATGTCTATCTCGGCATTTTTGTAACCTTTGCTGTCGTAGTACTTGCGTATAACCTGACGGGCACGGTCTATCATATTGGGGGTCACTTGATTACCCTTTATAATACCTATTTTTGCCTGTATATCCTCGCGCTCACTCTTTTTCACACCATTTACATTTATCTGCGAGGCGCGCGGACGTTGTTTAAGGTTGATGCCAAGGTATATTTTGCCATTGACAATGCTATCGGCTACTATGCTTACATCGGAAAAAAGTCCATGTTTCCAATAGCGCTTTACTGCATTGCTTATAGCGTCGCCGGGCACTTTTATGACGTCACCAACAGAGAGTCCCGACAGGCTTATGATGATGTAGGGTTCATAGTTGTCGGCTCCGGTGACATTTATTCCACCAATTTCATATTGGCGCGGTGTACCGGAGTAAAGTATAGTAGGTGCAACCTGTTTTCCGCTCTGTGCTAACAACGTTCCTGCGAACATTAGCAGCATCAGAAATATTCGGAATCGTGGCGATGGTATATATTTCATTTTTTGAAGTAGTTTTTCATTTTGTAACTTGTTCTCCTGTCTTGCCAAAGCGTCTTTGACGTTGCTGATAGCTATAGATAGCTTTACATAGTTCCTCTTTGTCAAACTCGGGCCACATGACTTCGCTGAAGTAGAGTTCGGAGTAGGCACACTGCCATAGCAGGAAGTTGCTGAGACGCTGCTCGCGTCCTGTACGAATAAGCAGTTCAGGATCGGGCATGAAAGATGTTGTAAGATGCTTATCAATAAGCTTATCGTCAATATCTTCGGGTTGCAATTTACCTTGCTGCACCAAACGGGCAATGTTGCGTGCAGCCTCTGTTATCTCCCACTTTGCCGAGTAGCTTATTGCCAACACAAAAGTCATGCGAGTATTCCCCGCTGTGCGTTCCATACACTTTCTAAATCTTTCGCGCACACGCTCGGGAAGTTTATCCATTTCGCCTATAACAGCAAAACGTATATTGTTTTTAATAAAAATCTCCTCTTCCATGGAGTCGAAAAGCAGCACCATGAGCGCAGCAACCTCTTCAGTTGGACGGTTCCAGTTTTCTGTAGAGAAAGTATATAATGTCAAGTTGCGCACACCCAACTCCACAGCATCCTCGGCTATGCGACGCACTACGGCCGCACCTGCCTGATGTCCGTCGGTACGAGGCAGTCCGCGTTGTTGCGCCCAGCGTCCGTTTCCATCCATTATTATCGCTATGTGTTGAGGAACACGTTCCTTGTCTATCAGTTCTATATAACTCATATCGTGTCAGTTATTACATTTTCTGTATTTTGGCATTATGTCGTATGTAAGGAAGAAAGAGAAGAATGAGTAACTGTCCTTGTTCTTCATTCCGTCACTTTTTATTCCTAACGGATCGTCCAGTGTGGGTGCATCTTTTGAGGTAACATCGAGTTTGTCGCTCATGCTGAAGCGGAATGACATTTCGCAACCCACATTCAGACGATTGGCTACTTTGTATTTCACCCCCACTCCAATGGGAAAATTCACCGTAAAGACATCGTCAACCGGTTTTCCGGCATATGTAAATCCCATTCCCATGAATATATATGGTGTAAAACGGTACAACCGTTTATATCCGCCACCGCTTCCGTAAGGGAAGAAGTTATATTCAAATTGCGCACCAAGGTCGTACAGCGTACGCGAAAAATCGACGTTGGTGCCACCGGGAATATGATACTCACTCCCTTTTGTGGTGCCTGATATTCCGGCAGCTACAAGGTTGCCCTTTATTGCCATGCGTGGGTTGAAGTTGTATCTTGCCATCAAGCCTCCCATGGCAGAGGTCTCCTTAAAAAGTTTGGAGAAATTGGCATCACCCAAATAGAAACTTCCACCTAACTGTGCACCAACCTCCATTTTATATTCCAAATCCTGCGCGCGAGACATTAGCGAGATTGCAAGCAGCCCCATCAACATCAGATATTTAAGCGCAGATTTCTTCATGGTTTATATATCAAGTTTGTTCATACGTCCACGCCACACAATGCCATTGGCACCACCTGTTACCAGCCAAATATTGCCATTAGCATCGGCATATGCTGCAAATGGTGCATCGATGCCCGCAACCTCGGCAGGGAGCGCAAGTGATTCTTTGCGCGATGCATCCCACGTCAGTCCATTATCGCGTGAAACATATATTACACTCAATGCATCAACCGCTTCTCCATTTGAAGTGCCATTGCCACCTATCGCATAAAGTTTATCATCGTAAGGAACGATGGTCAACGAAGTCAACTGCGGACACAACTTGGCAGGATTGCCGAGAGGCAACTGATACTCAACCCATTTCTCTTCGGTAGACAATTTGCCCCAAAGTTGAGGTTGCGATTGCACATCGGGCGTTGCGCGACCGATGAGTATATATCTATCTATATTGCTGTTTGTACGCAAGGGGTTGATGATAGCAGATATATCATAAAGAGGGAAGTTCAAAGCAAGGGGTTGTACGGCTGTAAAACCTGCCGCTACATCAGATGCACACACTATGGAATCATCGGTTGCTGCCCACATGGTATTGCTCTTGTCGGATGCTGCAAAAAGCGTTATCAACGTTTTATCACATGGGATATTCTCCCATGTTTCACCGTCCGACGAGCCATAAAGTTTGCCATCGGCCACAAAGTAAAATGAGCCTGCAAAAAGTGTTATTGAATTCATATTAACCGCCGCCGGAGCATTCACAAGGCTCTTTGTTGCCCAAATGGCAGGCGCGGCAACATCGGCAGTAGCAAGCGACAGGACGCCATCGGCATCACAGCCGAACAGGTACAATGTATTCTCCTTCACCATCATACGCAATGAAGTGCTTGAAGTCAAAGGCATCGTTGCCATCTTATTCCAATACAACTGATTGGGGTCAACGGTGTGAACATTCAAAGAAACCTTGTACTCACGCGAGTATGTTCCGTCGGTAGATGTTATCAACAAACGAATAGGCTCGGTAAAATCGAGCGAATCGGTACTTGCTGCCATCTCATAACTATCCAGGCTGTCGACATAGATATAGGCAATTCCATCGCATGAAAGATTGATGGAGACTTGAGTAATATCAGAGCCCATAGGTAGTGAATCGGCATTGTAAACAAGGTTGTTCGCCTGGTCTATCTCAAATGGATAGTCACGACCCGAAACCACTCTGAAAACCGTGCTATCACTTCCATCAGATGCAGTTACCGTGCTTTTTGCCATTATATCATTGAAACTGATAGAGCGCAAAGAGGCATAAGGATATAATGTAACATCTAAATCGCCATCAGAGTCGAGACACGAGGTTAATCCAAGCATTACCAACAATAATGGGTATAGATAGAGATATTTCTTCATAATCTTTCTACAAAATAGTGTGTGTTTATCGGACTGCGTTGTAATTTCCGTATAATTGGCACTTAAACAAAAAACCACAAGAACAGTCTCCTATCAATCTACAAAAATAATAACAATTTTTCGGATGGTTGTAAAAGATTGCGCTATTTATGGTTTTTTAAGCTAAAAAAAGCATAAATCAACGCTCTATAGTCTCTATTATGTGCCCAAAGCAACAAGAAGTGAGAGTTTTAACGCCTTGCGGAAGCCGAGGTGCAGAAACGCCCTCGTGCATATATAGCCTCGGATTGGTCTCTATTCGTATCTCGTCCCACAAGCCGGCATCTATAAAGCCTTGCAACGTCTCCCTACCCCCTTCAACCAACAACGAGCCTATATTACGGGTTGCAAGATAGTTCAATATTTGTGTCGGAATATTTTTAGAGAAATCAATCTGTACATATGAGAGATTTTCACGATTGCATGGTGTCGGGAGGGAGGTAAAAACAGTTGTAGGCACCGAGCCGTCGAAGAGCGCCAAGGTTGATGGCAACGTGCCATTTTTGTCAATAACCAAACGTTGTGGCATGCGGCCGGACCAATGACGAAGCGTCAGCGAAGGATTATCGAGAAGAGCCGTTCTTCGGCCCACGAGTATTGCATCGCATTGCGAACGCAATTTATGCACAGCCATTGTCGAACGACTGCTTGAAATTATTTGAGCCTTCCCATCGGTGCGATTGTAGTCAATGAACCCATCGACCGATTGCGCCCACTTAAGCGTAACAAAAGGCCTGCCATAGCCGTGAAAAGTAAAAAAAGCACGATTTAATCGAAAAGATTGCTCGGCGAGAACCCCCACTCTCACATCAATACCGGCAGCACGCATACGTTCAATGCCACGTCCGCTAACCATGCTGTTATTGTCGGTCACAGCCACCACCACGCGAGGTATTCCGCAACTGATGATGAGGTCGGCACAAGGAGGCGTCTTACCATAATGCGAACATGGTTCAAGGCTTACATATATCGTAGAGCGCGACAGCAATGAACGGTCGCGCACAGAATTTATCGCATTAACCTCGGCATGAGCCTCGCCGCAACGTATGTGATAACCTTCGCCGATAATCTTGCCGTCGCACACCACCACCGCACCCACCATCGGATTGGGCGATGTACTACCTGCACCGCAACGCGCAAGTTGCAAGCAACGGGCAATGTAGCGTTCGTCGTCAAGTGATATATTAGCGAAAGCCTCCATCTATAATCGGAAAGACATGTTATTCCTTTACAAAACGCATCATTGCCCAACGGTTATCCTCGGCATAGCCATCGTAACGCAAGCCACTGCGTGCAGCCTCATCGCGCAACACGTCCATATCATCGGTGTAGAAACCACTTATAAAAAGCACAGAGCCAGCATGCATGCACTCGGCATAATTTTTCATGTCGGCAAGCAATATGTTGCGGTTGATATTGGCAATTACATAGTCAAACATATCACCGCTGCGCAACGCCTCTACTCCACCCAAACGAACATCTATATCCGGAGTATCGTTAAGTGCTATATTTTCAAGAGCATTTTCATATGCAAACTCATCAATATCTATCGCCACCACACTCGATGCACCATGTTTACGTGCAAGAATAGCCAACAGAGCAGTACCGCAACCCATGTCAAGTACACTTTTACCTATCATATCAGCAGACAATATTGCTCTGAGCATGTGACACGTTGTCTGGTGATACCCCGTGCCGAATGCCATTTTGGGATCGATAAGAATGTCGTAACGAGCCTTGGGAATATCTGTATGAAATGTACTATGAATGACACATTGGTCGTCGAGCACAATGGGCTGAAAATAGTTCTTCTCCCATTCAGCATTCCAATCCTCTCCCTCAATTTCCTCCACCGAATAATTTATTGTATAACCATCGAGAGGGAAATTTTCGACGACAGTTGCCATAGCATCGGCATTGAAAAGGGCTTTGGGAGCATAAGCCGCAAGACCTGTTTCATCGGGCACAAAACTCTCGAAACCCACATCGGCAAGCAAAGCCGCAAGCACATCTGCAGCAGCCTCCTCTGCCGGCGACAAAACAAATGTTGTTTTTATATAGTTGTTCATAGTGCTATTTTTTTTGCGAAAATAGTACAAATAACGTAAAGTCGCACAAGAAAGCATACAATTTTTACAAAACAAAAAAAAGAGATACTCTGTAAAGTATCTCCTTAGTAGCGCCTACGGGAATCGAACCCGTGTTCCATGCGTGAGAGGCATGTGTCCTAGCCGCTAGACGAAAGCGCCATTCTTATTTTGCACTGCAAAGGTAAAGCAAAAATTTCACCCCCGCAACATTTTTGCAGAAAATCTTCAAAAAAAATCTTTTTTTCGTAGGAACAGAGGTAAAATAGATTATTGTCGCCTCCAAAACATTGGGGTAAGCATCAACAATACGGCGAAAAATTCGAGACGTCCAACCAACATTTGGAACGACGCGAACCATTTGAGCGCCATTGGGAGCGCATCCAAGCTGAAAGCAGGCCCGAAATCGCCTAATGCAGGACCCACATTACTGGTACACGAGACCGACAAACCATAAGCCTCCATAAACTCAAGCCCGAAAGCCATATTAACAAAGACACCGACCATAACCACTCCGACATATAGCACAGTATAGGCAAGTATGGCAGACTGCACAGGAGAGGTTATTATCTTACGACTCATCCTCACCGGAATAATAGCATTGGGATGAACAATGCGCTTGAACTCATTTATCATCACACGTCCCAATATTGCCACTCTCACGCACTTCATTCCTCCTGACGTAGAGCCCGAACAAGCGCCCGTATACATCAAAGCACTTATTACCAACCACAGCAACGGATGCCACAACATGTAATCCGAGGAAGAATAACCGGTTGTAGTCACCGTGGAGATAGTCTGAAAAAGAGAGTCGCGAAAAGCCTTTTCAACACCTATAGAGGTTGTCATCAGTAGTCCGACAGTAATACCTACAGTAGCAATAAGCACAATATTTACATAACATTTGAATTCCGAATCGCGAAACAAATCACTAAAACGCCCCTTAAATATTGACAGATAAAGAAGCGAAAAATTTGTACCACCAAGAAACATAAACAATATTGTTATATACTCGATGGTAGGTGAATTATAAGCAGCAATGCTCGCCTGCTTGGTAGAGAAACCACCGGTTGACATTGTCGACATAGAGTGACACACCGAATCGAGGACATTCATTCCACCCAAATACAACGCAAAAGCACCTATTATAGTGAGACTGATATAAATAGTCAATATCCATCGCGCCGTAACAGATATACGAGGATGCAACTTACCATGAATAGGGCCTGTAGCTTCGGCAGCAAACAGATGTATGTCACCCATACCAAAAATAGGCAGCACGGCAACGGTAAAAAAGACTATTCCCAAGCCCCCCATCCAATGGGTCATTGCACGCCAAAAGAGCAGACTGGGAGGAAGGGCCTCTATGTTGTCGAGAATGGTTGCGCCTGTGGTGGTGAAGCCTGACATCGTTTCAAAAAAGGCATTTGTCACAGAAGGGATAGCATTGCTGAAGATAAAAGGCATAGAGCCGAAAACCGAAAAGACAATCCAGCTGGTTGACACAACAATATATCCATCCTTGCGAGAGATATTTCTATCTTTTCCACGGCCAAAATAAAGAAGCACTGAGGCGCAAGCCATCGTCGCCAACAAGGTGTAGAGATAAGCCATAGAGATGCCCTCGTTATAATAGAGAGACATAGCGAATGTGCCTGACAAGAAGAAGGTTTCTATCAGTAGCAATAATCCGATTATACGAGATATAATCTTTGGGTGAATCATTTCTTTATCAATTAACAGCCATTGCCTATGCTATCTACAAGACAAATCAGCTGAAATATTTTTCAAGTTTTTTGAGTACATGCTCCAAGCAGAAGATGATAACATGGTCGCCGGGTTCTATCATTGTATTACCGGTAACATTCACACCCTTTCCATCGCGTATAAGTCCACCGATATTCGCACCGTCAGGCAAGCCAAGTTCCTTCACAGGCCTCTTCGTTATTGGCGCGCCCTCATTCACAGGGAATTCAGCTACCACGGCATCGGTAAAGGTGAGACATCGTACACTGGAAACATCGGTATTAAGCATCATCTGGAAAATGTTACTCGCCGCCAATTTCTTTTTATTTATCACAGAGCCAATATCCATCTCTTCAGCCATGGATATATATTCGATATTTTCTATTTCAGCCACTGTACGATATACACCGGAGCGTTTGGCTGCAAGACAGGCAAGTATATTTGTCTCGGAATTATCGCTGAGAGCAATAAAAGCATCAGTGCGATCTATGCCCTCGCTACGCAGAAGTTCTGGGTCACGCGCATCGCCGTTTATTATCATCACACGGTCGTCGACAAGTTCAATGAGTTTATTGCAACGCGCATAGTCACTCTCAATGATTTTTATGGAGATATTATCGGGGACGAGTTCTGCGGTGCGTACCGCTATTCGGCTGCCACCCATCATAATAATGCTTTTCACCTCGGAATACCTCTCTTTGCCGCTTATATCCTTAATATACGAAACATGAGCTTTGGTAGTCATAAAGCAGACAAGGTCGTCGGCTTCAATCATGTCGCCACCACGAGGAATAATTGTCTCGTCGCGTCGTTGTATGGCAACAATATGATAAGGTTTATCTCTTTGAAGTTCGCGGAAAGGAATGTTTAGCAGAGAAGAATTTTCGCGCACCTTCACGCCTATCATCACCAGTTCGCCACCACCAAACTCCAACATTTGACGCATCCAGCAATATTTTATGCTGGTAACAATCTCCTCCGCAGCAAGTTTTTCGGGGTAAATAAGCGAATTTATACCTAATGATTTGAAATATGCCTTATGTTTGGGCAACAGATACTCATGGTTGTCGATGCGGGCAACCGTTTTCCTTGCGCCCAAATAGTGAGCTAGCATACATGCATTCACATTTGTGCTTTCGTCAGGGGTGACAGCTACGAAGAGATCGGCACTACCGACACCCGCGCTTTTCAGATTGGTTATGCGCGTGGGTAACCCAACCATGGCTTTGAGATCGAAAAGAGATTCCAATTTCCCCAAACGTTCTTCGCTCTCATCCATGAGAACAACATCTTCGTGTTCGGCAGAAAGCATCTTTGCAAGATGCGTCCCCACGGCTCCTGCGCCGGCAATCACAATCTTCATATACTCTTTTTCTTATAGTTCATTATAACTTCAAGAACTGATGCTTTGTCCATTTTGCACAGACTATAAAGTTCATTGCTTGCTCCGTGCTCGACAAAAGCATCAGGTATACCCATTATTTCAACATGGACTGCATACCCATTCTCATTCATAAACTCAGCCACTGCTGAGCCTAAACCGCCTATTTTCACTCCATCCTCGAGGGTCACGACATACTTGAATTTCTTGCCGACCTCGTGTAGCAGTGCTTCGTCGATAGGTTTCAGGAAACGCATATCATAGTGGGCAACACTTATGCCCTCTTTGGCTGCCTCGTCAACCACTGAGGCCACACTTTTTCCGATGGGTCCCAATGTCAACAGCGCCACATCCGTTCCCTCGCACAGGCAACGACCTTTACCCACGGGAACACTCTCCAAGGGACAACGCCAATCGGTGAGCATGCCGCGTCCACGTGGATAACGTATGACAAATACACCTCTATCGGGTTGTTGGGCAGTGTACATTAATCGGCGCAACTCGCATTCGTCGTAGGGCGAAGATATGACTATGTCGGGGATGGGACGCAGATAGGCAAGGTCGAAAGCGCCGTGGTGCGTAGGGCCGTCCTCGCCCACAATACCTGCCCTATCGAGACAGAGCACCATATTCACGCGCTGCAATGCCGCATCGTGTATAAGATTGTCGTATCCTCGCTGCATGAACGAAGAGTATATATTACAGAAAGGCATTGCGCCACCTTTGCCCAGCCCGGCAGAGAAGGTGACAGCATGTCCTTCGGCAATGCCCACATCGAAGAATCGTTCAGGGATTTCACGCATCAACAGATTCATAGAGCAACCTGTGGGCATGGCAGGAGTGATGCCCACCACTGCAGGATTCATCCTGGCAAGTTCCACAAGCGTCTCGCCAAACACATCTTGGAAGCGTGGAATACCACTCTCGGAGATAATACGCTCACCGGTTTCAATATCAAACACGCCGGGCTGATGCCATGAAGTAGCATCTTTTTCGGCAGGTTCGTAACCCTTGCCCTTTACTGTGTGTATGTGTAATAGTTTAGGGCCGGTCATATCCTTTATAATATTAAGGGTGCGCACAAGTTCAATAACATCGTGCCCATCAATGGGACCAAAATATCGAACCGACATACCCTCGAAAATATTCCGCTGCTGATAGAGCATCGCCTTGAGCCCATTATTGAAGCGAGTGAGACTGGCTGCACGCTCTTTATTAAGCAGGCCTATTTTTGTAAAGAAACGGGCTGCTCTGTGTCTTATTTTATTGTAGAGACGCGACGAGTGCATAGATATGAGCAGTTGACTCATGCCACCCACACTCTTATCGATAGACATATTGTTGTCGTTGAGAATGATCAGCAGATTGTTATCGCACGACGAAGCATTGTTTAATCCCTCGTATGCAAGACCACCACTCATGGCACCGTCTCCTATGACAGCCACAGTGCGCTCTTTCTTATTTTTAAGTTTCGCCGAGGCAGCAAGTCCCAAAGCAGCAGATATAGAATTTGAAGCATGTCCTGCCACAAACGCATCATATTCACTCTCGTCGGGCGAAGGAAAAGGTTTAAGTCCCTTGAATTTACGGTTGGTATCGAAGCGGTCACGTCGTCCGGTAAGGATTTTGTGCCCATAAGCCTGGTGCCCCACATCCCAAACAAGTTTGTCGTCGGGAGTATCCATCACATAATGCAGAGCCACAGTAAGCTCCACCGTTCCAAGACTCGAAGCAAAATGCCCCGGGTTATTAGAAAGCGACTCTATGATAAACTCCCTCAACTCTTTACAAACCTGAGGAAGTTGCTTTTCGGAAAGCTTTCTAAGGTCAGACGGTGAATTTATATTACTTAATAGTTCAAACTTATTATTATCGGTCATAATACCCCAAATTCCTTAATACGTTTGGCAAAGATACGATTAAGCGAGTGTAACACAAAATAAAATGCATTTTTATTTTTATTACCGAGTGGGAGTATCTTATCTGAAGATAGTACAAACGGCAAAGGCAAGAATAGACATTTACCCAAGCAATAAAATGCCACCACAATAGTCACATTCGATTATCACAAATTACATTTTTCACAAAAACAACTATTTACAGTTTCTCAGTCACAACCTAATTTTGAGAATTATTTAAAAACATAAAAGAAGTTTCAGAAAAAAGTGCAAAATAGGTGTTATCCGACAATTTTATTTGTATATTTGTGCCGACTAAAGAGACAAAACATATAAAAAATACGAAAAACGTATGATAGCTGTATTAAAAAGCGGAGTAACAAAAGCGCAAAGAGATAAACTTATCCAATGGATAGAAGCGCAAAAAGTGAGAGTTCACGTATCAGAGGGTGAGTTCCAAACAATCATAGGACTCATTGGAGATACCAGTAGAATAGACATCGGACTACTCTCGAGCCTTGACATCATCGAGAAAGTGAGTCGCGTGAGCGAGCCCTTCAAGAGTGCAAGCCGCCGTTTCCACCCCGACGACACAATCATCGAAGTGGGCAAAGGCGAGAACAAGGTGAAGATTGGTGGCGGCAATTTCTGTATGATTGCCGGTCCATGTTCTGTGGAGTCCGAAGAGCAGATAATTGCAGTGGCAAAAGCCGTTAAGGCAGCCGGTGCAAAGATGCTTCGTGGAGGA
This sequence comes from Bacteroidaceae bacterium, assembly GCA_017467015.1. Taxonomy (GTDB): domain Bacteria; phylum Bacteroidota; class Bacteroidia; order Bacteroidales; family Bacteroidaceae; genus HGM04593. The sequence continues at coordinate 5,556 of JAFTTA010000133.1, read as the reverse complement.
GCTTTCAAACCCCGCACATCGCCTTACGATTTTCAGGGACTTCGCGGCGAGGGTCTTGAACTGCTATTTAAAGCCCGCGAAGAGACCGGATTGCCCATCGTAACGGAGATTATGAATGCAGCACACTTAGATATGTTTGCCGATGTTGATATCATTCAGGTTGGCGCACGCAACATGCAAAACTTTGAACTTCTCAAAGAGTTGGGACGCTCCAAGAAGCCCATCCTGCTGAAACGCGGCATGGCTGCGACACTCAAAGAATTTCTCATGAGCGCCGAATATATCCTTGCCGAAGGCAATGGAAATGTGATGCTCTGTGAGCGTGGTATCCGCAGTTTCGACACATACACACGCAACGTACTCGACCTCGCATCAGTGCCTGTACTTCATGAACTCTCGCACCTGCCCGTCGTTGTAGACCCAAGCCACGCCACAGGCGTTGCACGCCTTGTCAAGCCCATGGCTTGTGCCGCAACCGTTTCAGGTGCCGACGCACTCATCATAGAGGTACACAACAACCCCGCATGCGCTCTGTGCGACGGTGCACAATCACTCACACCCGAACAATTTGCCGAAGTCGCAGAACGTGTAAACGAAATGCGTGCCATCATTCACAAGTAGAGAAATGAAAATAGGCATTGTAGGATTAGGTCTTATAGGTGGTTCCGTAGCGAAAGCCTATAAGACCTTTGGAAATATAGTATACGGCTTTGACACCGACACCACCATCCTTGGCTATGCTAAGCTGAGTGGTACTATCGATGACCTGCTCACATCCGACAAATACAAAGAATGTGAACTGATAGTGTTGGCTGCAACACCCAAAGCTATGATTGCATATCTTCAAGAGAACGCAATGAGCATCCCTGCAACCACTACGGTCATAGATTTTTGCGGAATAAAAGAGAAAATATGTGAAGTAGGATTCCGACTGGCAAAAGAACATGGATTCACCTTCATAGGCGGACACCCTATGGCAGGCTCGCAATATTCGGGATTCAAGCACTCGCGCCCCACCCTTTTCAAAGGCGCATCTATGATAATAGTTCCGCCTGTGTACGACGACATGGAACTGCTCGAAAAGATAAAACAACTGCTTGCACCGCTTGAGTTCAAGACATTTGTTGTTACAACAGCAGAACATCACGACCGCATGATTGCCTATACATCGCAGATGTGCCACATAGTCTCCAACGCATTTGTGAAAAGCCCTGCCGCACGCGAACACGAAGGATACAGTGCCGGCAGTTTCCGCGACCTCACAAGGGTGGCACGCCTGAATGAGACAATGTGGACCGAGCTATTTCTCGACAACAAAAAGCCGTTGCTCGAGGAGCTGGACCTTATAATTTATTCTTTGCAACAATATCGCGAAGCACTGGAGCAGAACGACAACATACGCCTGTGCAACTTGCTGCGCGAAGGTCGCATTGCAAAAGAACAATCCGAAGGATGACAAATTCAACAACATACAGAAAAATACACGTATCTGCATCGCGCAGCTACGACATAATCATAGGCGACGGCATACTCGCCACTTTGGGTGAGCAGGTTCAGAAACTATTCGGGAAATGCCGCCTTGCCATGCTCACCGACAGCAACGTCAACGCCCTACATGGAGCGAAGATTACAGAGATACTCACAGCTGCCGGCTACGATGTGTGCAAATATGTAATCCCTGCCGGCGAGGAGTCGAAATCGGCAGAGAACATGCTCGCCTTTCTCAATTTCATGGCCGAGAACAAACTGACACGCAGCGACGCACTCATCGCCTTTGGCGGAGGAGTAGTAGGCGACCTTGGCGGACTCTCCGCATCGCTTTATCTGCGTGGAATACCCTACATTCAAGTTCCAACAACACTGCTTGCCGCAGTAGACAGTTCGGTAGGAGGGAAAACAGCTATAGACATTCCTGCCGGCAAGAACCTTGTGGGCGCATTTTATCAGCCACACCTTGTATGCTGCGACACAAAACTGATGGACACGCTGCATCCCGACATCTACCGCGACGGATGTGCAGAGGTTATTAAATATGGCGTGATACTCGATGCCGCACTTTACAACAAACTGCAAACACCACCTTTCAACAGAATAGACGTGGTGGCACGTTGCGTGGAGATTAAACGCGATGTGGTGCAAGAGGATGAGTTCGACAATGGCAAACGCGGCCTGCTCAATTTCGGGCACACATTCGGACATGCCATAGAGAAACTGAGCAACTTCACCATTTCGCACGGTTCGGCTGTCGCTAAAGGCATGGTTATAGCAGCAAGAATAGCACCTCTATGCGGTCTTGCGGAGATTGAAAAAGAGCTGACCGAATTGCTCACACACTACGGATTCAACCTCGACTGCCCCTACACAGCCGAGCAGATGTATGAAATAATACTCTCCGACAAGAAACGTCGTGGTGGCAACCTCACATTGGTACTACCGCACACATTGGGCGATTGCCACCTTGTGACAATGCCGGTGGAAGAGGTTCTTGAGAAACTTAAAAATGTTGTGTAGCCATGGACAAAAAAGTAACAGGCATATTAGCAGGAGAGGTAACGCCGCCACCATCAAAGTCGCAAGCACACAGACTGCTTATCTGCGCAGCGCTGAGCGACACTGCCACTACAATAGAGTGTGATAGCCTGAACGATGACCTCTGCGCAACAATGGAGTCGCTGAATGCCCTCGGAGCCGACATAAAATATAACAACGGAGCGTTTACGGTAAACCCCATGTCATGCTGCAAAGGAGGAGAGCTACCCTGTGGCGAGAGTGGTTCGACACTGCGTTTTCTGCTACCAATAGCAGCAGCATTGGGCTCAGATGCCACACTCACAGGCAAAGGCAAACTGCCGTTGCGCCCCATGGACCCGCTGTGTGATGCAATAACAGCGCATGGTGTGGAACTGACAAAGCACACACCCGATGCCTACCTGCCACTAACTTGCAAAGGCACACTTAGTGGCGGAGAATATACCCTTGCCGGAAACATTTCGTCGCAATATTTTACAGGACTGCTATTTGCTCTTCCCCTGCTGGAGAAGGCAAGCAACATCAACATCGTAGGCGAACTTACAAGTGCATCATATGTGGGCATGACACTCGATGCACTGCGCATAGCAGGCATCACCATCGAAAAGAGCGAGAAAGGCTTCCATGTGCCTGCGCCACAGAGATACCACACACCCTCGCCAATGCGGGTGGAGGGCGACTGGTCGGCAGCAGCATTTTGGTTGGTGGCAGGCGTCATTGGCAACAACCCTATAACCATTTGCGGCATGAACGCAGCCTCGCTGCAAGGTGACCGCTACATAGTGGAGCATCTGCGCAAAATGGGTGCAGACATCCGTTTTACCGACAAAGGCATAGTCGCTCACCCTTCAAAATTGCATGGAGCAGAACTTGACTGCACAGACACGCCCGACCTTGTACCCATACTCGCAGTGGCAGCCGCAGCTGCAGACGGCAAAACCCTCTTCACACACGTAGGACGACTGAGATACAAAGAGAGCGACCGTCTGACAGCCATGAAAAGATTGTTGGAATGTTTCGGCATTGCATCGGAAATTGGAGAGGACACATACACCGTAACAGGCGGCACCCCCATACCCAACAAAGCAGTAGACAGTTTCGGCGACCATCGTATAGCCATGTCGGCAGCAATAATATCAACTATCGCCAAAGGAGACACAATCATAAACGGCGCAGAATGTGTTGCAAAATCATACCCTCTATTCTTCGAGGACTTTGCCTCCCTCGGAGGAACAGTTGAAAATATATAAAAATAAAACCTACAAATATAAACACTATGAACTTAGATGAATTACGCAATAGAATTGACGGCATCGACAGTGAGATGTGCCGTCTCTTTGCAGAAAGAATGCAGGTGGTGACAGACATCGCACGCTACAAAAAAGAGAACAACATGGTTGTTTATCACCCCTCACGCGCACGTGCAGTACTTCAGAACATTTCAAAACAGTTGGGCCCTGAATTTGAAGGCTACGGACGTTCGCTCTATCATACTATCTTCGACCTCAGTGAGTCTTATCAGACAAGAATGTTGTCAGAGGACACAGAGTTTTTCAAACAGATAAAAGAGGCCACCTCCAAGCCCCCCATTCCCTTTCCTAAACGTGCTTCAGTAGCATGTGCCGGATGCGAGGGCGCATACGCAAACATTGCAGCCGAACGTCTTTTCGACCTTCCCGAAATGATGTTCGTAAGCAATTTCGACAGCGTTTTCCGTGCCGTGAGCGGTGGATTGTGCGAATATGGCGTACTACCTATTGAGAATTCACTCGCCGGTTCAGTGAATGCCATCTACGACTTACTCACCGAACACAATGTAAGCATTGTTCGAAGCATTCGTCTGAAGGTTGACCACTCGCTGTTGGCACACCCCGGAGTGAAGCTCGAAGAGATAAAAGAGATTTACTCACACCAGCAGGCAATAAGCCAATGTTCGGAGTTCCTTTCTACACTGAAAGGCGTACGCATCATACCTGTGGAAAACACCGCCGAGGCTGCACGCATGGTGGCACAGTCAGAGGACAAGACAAAAGCATCCATCTCTTCTCGTCTTTGTGCCGAGCTTTACCAGTTGCAGACACTTAAGAATGCAGTGCAGAACCGCGACAACAACTACACACGTTTCATCTGTATCGCCAAAGAGCCTCAGATATATTCGGGCGCAAACCGAACAAGTATCATGATGGTCATACCCCACCGCCCCGGAACACTTTTCCGCATACTTTCTCGTTTCAATGCCACAGGCGTAAACCTTGTGAAACTCGAGAGCCGCCTGATACCCGAGCGCGAATTTGAATACCGTTTCTACTTCGACATCGAAGCATCGGTTTACAGTCCCGAGTTCCAATCACTGATGTGCGAACTTAACACCAGTGGCGAGCAATTCAAATATTTCGGAACATACGCAGAAATCATTTAAAGCGGGATGAAAATATTGGTAATAAACGGTCCCAACCTGAATCTTTTGGGGTTGCGTGAACCGGCATTGTATGGTTCAAAGAATTTTGCAGCCCTACAGGAGTTCATTCTTACAGCAGCAAAGGATTTAGGATTGGAGGTGGAACTTTTCCAGTCGAACCACGAAGGGTGTATTGTGGATGCCATTCAGGAGGCATATAACCGATACGACGGCATACTTATAAACCCTGCTGCGTACACACACACCAGCGTAGCCATACTCGACGCTCTGAAAGCGGTTGCCCTACCCTGCGTAGAGGTTCACTTGACAGACATTTCCACACGAGAAAAGTTCCGACAATTCTCATACGTATCGCTCTATGCCGAACACACCATCTGCGGACAAGGCTTCGAGGGATACAGACAAGGACTTGAGTACTTAAAAGAGAATTACGATAAACAATAAATAGAAAAGCGAGCATTTGCTCGCTTTTTCTTTTTTCAACGAAAGGGAACACTATGGCTTTGTTTTTCCCAACAACATCGGCGACCAGAGCCTGGCATATCACCGCCAAGCGGCTCGGCCGGATGGGGGTCAAAGGCTAGATCTTAGACATCGACAAGACGCTG
>JAFTTA010000132.1 GCA_017467015.1 Bacteroidaceae bacterium | reverse complement strand
ATAGCGCGCAATGTGTCGTAGAGTCCTACTTTGTCGTAGAGGTAATCGAATCCTCCTTGATATATGAAGCTACGGTAGAGGTGGGGCTGGTATATCTCACCGATGAAAATTATTTCGGGATATTGGGCTTTTACCTGTGGCACCGCCCACTGCCAGAATTCAACCGGGGTAAGTTCTACCATGTCGCAACGGAATCCGTCGACCTCTTGCGATGCCCAGTAGAGCAAAATTTTCAGCATCTTCACCCACGTGTCGGGTATGGGAGTGAATTGGTGCATGCCTGTGCTGTAATCGACACCATAGTTCAATTTTACTGTGTCGAACCAGTCGTTGCGATGGGGCACTCCGAAGCAGTCGTTACCGGTTGCTCTCAGAGGGTTTTCGCTGTAGGGCTTGTCGGCGCATCCTTGAATATCAATGTCGTCGCCAAAAGGCTGTTCGCCAAGGTAGTAGAAATTGTTGTGCCCTTTGAAGAAGAAATCTTTCTCGTCGTTTGCACCAAAATCGAATGTGCGTTTGGGACGGTTGTCGCTCTCGTAGTGACGTGCCACGTGGTTGGGGATGAAGTCCATGATTACTTTCATGCCGGCTCCGTGTGTGCGACGAACAAGTGAGAGGAATTCTTCTCTTCTGTTGGCAATGTCTTCGGCAAGATCGGGGTCTACGTCGTAGTAGTCCTTTATCGCATAGGGCGATCCTGCTTTTCCTTTAATCATGGCAGGGTGGTCGGGGGTGATGCCGTATGCGCTGTAGTCGGTGCATGTGGCATGTTCCAAAATGCCGGTGTACCACACGTGAGTGACACCCAAGGCTTTTATGGCTGCAAGAGCTTTGGTGGTAATATTGTTGAATTTGCCGCATCCGTTGACTGTGATATCGCCTCCGGCTACGCATTTTTCTGTGTCGTTACCGAAGAGACGTGGCAGCAGTTGGTATATTATTGCTTTCTCTGACATCTCTGTGTATTATGCTTGAATTTTTTTTATCAGTCCCTGAAGAACATTGCCGGGACCACATTCTGTAAACTCTGTTACACCGTCGGCAAGCATATTTTTTACTGATGCTGTCCAAAGAACGGGTGAAGTGAGTTGTGCTATGAGGTTACTTTTAATTTTTTCGGGATTGGTATATGGTTTTGCATCTACATTCTGATATATGGGGCATCGTGGGGTGTTGAATGTTGTTGCAAGGATGGCTGCTTCGAGTTCTTCTTTTGCAGGTTGCATAAGGGGGGAGTGGAATGCGCCGCCCACGCTCAAAGGAAGCGCACGTTTAGCTCCGGCTGCTTTCAGTGCTTCGCATGCAAGGTTTACTCCTTCAATCGTTCCGGATATAACAATCTGTCCGGGGCAGTTGTAGTTGGCTGCAACAACAAGGTTGCCACCCTCGGTTACTTCGGCACATACTTTCTCCACTGTTTCGTCGAGCAGGGCAATGATGGCTGCCATTGTCGATGGTTGCATTTCGCAGGCTTTCTGCATGGCAAAGGCACGTGCGGAAACAAGTTTCAGACCATCTTCGAATGTGAGCGCGCCGGCTGCTGTAAGTGCCGACAACTCACCAAGTGAATGTCCGGCAACTACTTCGGGATTAAAGTCATCACCCATTGCAATGGCCGAAATTACAGAGTGGAGGAAAACGGCAGGCTGTGTAACCTTAGTCTGTTTCAACTCCTCGGCAGTGCCGCTAAACATGATGTCTGTGATGGAAAACCCTAATATTTCGTTGGCTTTTTCAAAAAGTTCTTTTGCTATAGCGTTGTTGTCATACAAATCCTTACCCATTCCGGTGAATTGTGCACCTTGTCCGGGAAATACAAATGCTTTCATCTTTAATTTTTAT
>JAFTTA010000131.1 GCA_017467015.1 Bacteroidaceae bacterium | reverse complement strand
GTTTAAATTTATGTCCTTGAAATTTTTATAGCTCTTTTTTAGGATGTTTTTTCATTTTTCAAAGGCGCATAGCGGGCTATGTAACTGCGGAAAAGGGGAAAACAGACAAAAAAGAGCATAAAAAGGCAAGCACAACTCGCGTCAATGTAATCATTTTTTTCGAAAGAAATTTAAACAGTTTCTTAACAACTTCCGCTAAAAGTTATTCCTTTTTGGGGTTGTCAAAAAAGTATCTCTTTTATAAAATTTACGTACAAATTGCACAAAAAATAAAAAATGTGCAATTAGTGGTGGGTTTTTAGTTATCTTTGCATCGGCAAAATCAGAGAGCCAACACATATACATCTATATAAATATTGTACAAAACTATAAACTATAAAATAATGAACAGAGAAGTCGTAATTACCGGTATGGGAGCAATTACCCCTGTTGGTAAAAGCATTGAAGAGTATTGGAATAGCCTTGTTTCAGGTGTTTGTGGTATAAAGGAAATTCAGGGATATGACGATTTTGAACTTCCTGTAAGAATTGCCGGACAGATTACTGATTTCGATGCGTCGGTATATGGTATTGCACCTGCAGTTCTAAGAAAATGCGACCGCTACACACAGTTTGCCATGGCAGCAGCCGAGGAGGCAGTGAAGAGCAGTGGCATACTCGATAATCAGGGTATTTCTCCCGAGCGTATCGGTGTTTACATAGGTTCGGGTATTGGAGGTCTGGAGACATTTGTGAATGAGACGCAAAAACTATACAATCAAGGTGTTAACCGTGTCTCACCTCTCTTTGTTCCTATGATGATTTCAAACATAGCTTCAGGTCAGATAGCCATCAGATATGGGTTGCAAGGGCCTACGTTGCCTGTCGTTACTGCATGTGCAACAAGTACCAATGCGGTAGGTGAGGCTTATCGTGCTATCAAGCATGGCTATGCCGATGCCATTGTAGCCGGTGGCAGCGAGGCTGCCATACATCCTTTGGTTATTGGCGGTTTCAACAGTTGCAAGGCTCTTTCGCGCACAGCCGATCCTATGAAGGCGAGCCGTCCTTTCGACCGCACACGCGATGGATTTGTTCTTGGCGAGGGTTCCGGTATTCTCATCCTCGAGGAGAAACAGCATGCGATTGAGCGTGGTGCGCACATTTATGCCGAGGTTTGCGGTTATGGCAATACTTGTGATGCTTACCACTACACAGCGCCACGTCCCGATGCTACAACAGAGGCACGTGCCATAAAATTGGCTCTCGATGAGGCTGGTTACAAGGCTGGTGAGAAACTCTATATAAATGCTCACGGAACATCGACTCCCATGAACGACAAGATGGAGACTGCTGCCATTAAACTTGCTCTTGGCGAGGCTGAGGCAAAGAGCGCCGTTATCAGCTCTACAAAATCAATGACAGGTCATTTGTTGGGTGCAGCCGGCGCGATAGAGATGATTGCTGCAGCAATGACACTTAAAAACGGCATTGCTCATCCCACATTGAGCCTCACTGAAAGTGATCCCGATTGCGACCTCGACTACACACCCATGACTGCACGTAAAGAGTCGTTCGAAATAGCTATATCAAATTCATTCGGCTTTGGTGGTCACAATGCTTGTGTGGCACTTCGTCCTTTTAAAGGTTAATACATAATCCATTATATTTACGATTATGCAAAGTTTTGTAAAGAAATTCGAGGAAACAATAAAAGTTTGTTCCGAAACCCCTGCCATTAACGACTACAAGGATGCCCCCATTACTTACGGCGAATTTGCACGACGTATAGAAATGATGCACATCCTGTGGAAAGAGGCAGGCTTGCAGCCGGGCGATAAAATATCGCTCAACTCACGAAGTTGCACCAATTGGGCGCTGACATTTATGGCTGCCACCACCGGCGGCTATGTGGCCTGCCAATTGTTTCATGGCTTCACTCCTTCTGATACACAAAAACTTGTCAACCACTCGGAAAGCAGGATTTTATACACAGAGAAGGGATTTTTCAGCAGCATGAACTTCGACGAAATGCCTGAATTGCTTGCTGTTGTAGATATGAAAAATATGGAAGTACTTGCGTCGCGTGGCAAATTTGCCGAACTGAATGAACGTCGCGAGGAGCTATTTGCCACGAAGTACCCTTCGGGCTTCGATGTACAATCTGTGCAGTACCCCGAACTCTCTTTCGATGCAATGTGCTGCCTCAACTACACATCGGGCTCCACTGGTAACCCAAAAGGCGTCATGCTCACGGTGCGCAACATCAGCAGCAATGTCGAGACGGTGCCCGCATGTTGCCCATATATACGCGGAGACAAATATCTTAGCACGTTACCGTTTGCCCACATCTTCGGTTTGACATTCGACCTTATCACCCCACTTTGTGTGGGAATGCATCTGACGGTACTTGGAATGCTTCCCGCACCCACCATTCTCAAAGATGCCATGCAACTTGTTCGTCCCAAAATGGCGATTATGGTGCCTTTGGTGTTGAGCAAAATGGTCGATTATGCCATAGGGGAGTTTGTTCACAGCAAAGCCGGAAAGGCCCGTCTGGCTGATTACAAACAACATCCGGAATTCTGTTTTGCGTTGCGTACCATACTTCTCTCTTATTTTGGCAACAACACCGAACTTATACTCACCGGCGGAGCTGCCATACCCGAGGATTTGGAACATCTTCTGGCTGTGAAGTTGCAGCTGCCTCTCATCACCGGATATGGAATGACGGAGTGCGGACCCCTTATTTCATTGGGCGACAAAACACGATATAAACTGAAATCGTGTGGCGAGATTGTGGAGCATATGCAGGGACGAATAGATTCCGAAAATCCTGCAACCACGGTTGGTGAACTCAGCGTGAAGGGTGACAATGTGTTTGTGGGCTATTACAAAAACCCCGAAGCCACCAATGAGGTGTTTACTGAAGATGGCTGGTTTCGCACCGGTGACCTCGGTACCATGGATGGTGATAATACTCTCTTCCTTGTAGGGCGTTGTAAAAGCATGCTCCTCTCGACCAATGGTCAGAATGTCTATCCCGAGGAAATTGAGGTCAAGCTCAATGCAATGCTCTATGTAACCGAGTCGTTGATGGTGCAACGTGGCGAGAAATTCGTTGTTTTGATTGTTCCCAATACCGAACTGCTTGCTATGCATCAGGTCTCTACCGAAACACTGAAAAGCGTGATGGACAAGAATATAGAAGCTCTTAATGCGTCTATCCCTGCGTATGCACAGATATCGGGTTATGAGCTTCGCGAAGAGAGTTTTGCAAAGACACCCAAAGGCAGCATCAAACGATTTATGTATTCATAGGTATTGCCGGTAATATTACAATAGCTTCTTAAATCTTTTATATACAAATGGAGTGCAATAGTTGGCAACCCACAGCCTGACGTGGCCTGACGCAGTTTTCATCAGAGCCGAGCGTAGTGTGTCTTGTCACTTATTGCATACTTTAAGAGGCTGCAACAATTTCGAAATTGTTGCAGCCTCTTTTTGCGTTTGGAAATCTTTTATTCTTCAGTTTCTGTTCTCAGTAACCTCTCAAAAGAGTCTGGGATGGGCGTTTCAAAACGTAGGAATTTGCCTGTTACAGGGTGATGAAAAGCAAGTACGTAGGCATGTAGTCCCAAACGTCCGAGTCTCTCGTCGCTGCTGCCATATTTGAAATCGCCCACAATGGGGTGTCCGAGGTCGGCAAGATGCACTCTTATTTGGTTCTTTCGACCTGTCTCCAGTTCTAGCTCCACAATAGAGTAGTTGTTGCTTGTGCGCAATACATTGTAGTGTGTTACGGCAAATTTTCCACCATTGTTTACCGGGCTCGAGTGTGTTACGAAGTGTTTGTCTTCGGTGAGCCACGACTCCACAGTTCCCGAGCGTTTTTCGAGCACACCTTCGGCTACTGCCACATATCTGCGGTCGGTCACCAGTTCTTGCCAACCCTCAATGAGTGTGCGCTGTGTTTTTACATCCTTTGCATATACCATCAGTCCCGATGTGTCGCGGTCGAGGCGGTGTACGAGGTGTGATGTGCAACGTGAGCCTCCTTTTTCAAGGTAGCGGTTAAGTACGCTTTGCACAGTCTGCTGGCGTGTGTTGTTGCTCATAGACAGTAATCCGGCGCGTTTGTCAATTACCAGCAGGTAGGGGTCTTCGTAAACAACGCCTATGTCGTTGCTGTGGAACGACATCTTCTGCTTCGAGCGGTCTATTTGCACTGTCTGTCCGCGGTGCAGGGTGGTGAGCGCGTGAGTGGTTATAATGTTGTCTACAAGTACAAGGCGGTTGACAAGCAGTGCTTTGGCTCGGTTGCGGCTTATGCCGTTCATTGCCTTCATTACAAATGTAAGCAACTCTGTCTCCTCGTTTACTTTGAAACTGAGTATGTTGTTTTTCTGTCCTTTCTTCATGGGTGTCGGTCTTTATGCTGTTTGTGTCTCCTCTCGGCGTTCCAACAACACTACATTTTCCACATGGTGCGTGTGGGGGAACATATCCACCGGCTGCACAGCAGTCACCTTGTAATCCTTGTCAAGCAGTGCAAGGTCGCGTGCCTGTGTGGCTGGGTTGCAACTTACATATACTATTCTGCGTGGAGCGGCAAAGAGTATTGCGTCAATCACATCCACGTGCATGCCGGCACGGGGAGGGTCGGTGATTATTACATCGGGGCGTCCATGCTCTTCAATAAATTCGCGTGTAAGCACATCTTTCATGTCTCCGGCATAGAAAAGCATGTTCTCGTGTCCGTTGATAGAGGCGTTGATTTTTGCATCTTCAATAGCTTCGGGTACATACTCTATGCCCACTACGCTTTTGCATTTGCGTGCAACAAAGTTGGCGATTGTTCCTGTTCCGGTGTATAGGTCATACACAACCTCTTCGCCGGTGAGCGATGCAAAGTCGCGGGCTACCTTATATAAATTATATGCTTGTCGGCTATTGGTCTGGTAGAACGATTTCGGACCTACCTTAAACTTTAGCCCCTCCATCTCTTCGTAGATGAAATCTGTGCCTTTGAAGGTGTGTACTTCGAGGTCGCCAAACGTGTCGTTGCATTTGTTGTTTACAACATAAAGCAACGATGTTACTTCGGGGAAACTCTCGCTGCAGAAGTTCATCACTTTTGTCAGTTGTTCCATGTCGTTGTCGTTCTCCACGCGAGCCTGAATAAGTAGCATCACTTCGCCGCTGGTGGAGGTGCGCAACATTATGTTTCGTAGCAATCCGCTCTGTGAACGAAGATTGTAGAATGGGATGTTTTCGCGTATGGCAAAGTCGCGCAGGCCGTTGCGTATCTTGTTGTTTAATGGCTCCATCAGTCCACATTCGTCAATGTCGAGCACCTTGTCAAAGGCGTCGGGAATGTGGAAACCGAGTGCGCTCATGTTGTCATATTTCACATCTTTCTCTACCTCTTCGCGTGTTAGCCAGCGTTTGTTGCTGAAGGTAAATTCGAGTTTGTTGCGATAACTTTTTGTCTGTTCCGAACCAAGGATGGGAGTAATTTCCGGCAACTCCACTTTACCAATGCGTGTGAGTGCGTCGAATACCTGTTGCTGCTTGTATTTCAGTTGATTGTCGTATGAAAGACATTGCCATTTACAGCCTCCGCACACGCCGTAGTGTTTGCAGAATGGTACGGCTCTTTCTGCTGAATATTCATGAAATTTCACGGCTTCCGCTTCTGCGTAACTATGTTTTTTGCGGCGTATTTTCAAATCCACTACGTCGCCCGGTACTACGTAGGGTACAAACACCACAAGGTCGTCTACGCGTGCCAGTGCTTTGCCCTCGGCAGCCACTCCGGTTATTCTTATTTTTTCCAATAAAGGAAACTCTTTCTTTTTTCTTGCCATTGTTTATGAAAAAGTCTTGCAGCGTTTTTTGCAGCAAATTTTAAAGTTGTTTTAGAATAAAAATAAAACTGTTTAAATTTATAAAAAATATTTTCTTGTCGAAGCAAGTGTTGTTCGTTTCTCTGTTTGTTATATTCAAAAAAAAAGTCTGTTTCTCTCTCTCTTGCGCGTGTGGTTACATAGTCCGCTATGCTCACTTCAAAGAAATAAATAAACATCCTATTTTTGCTCCATATAAAACTTGACGATATAAATTTAAACAAATTTTAAAAAACAAAAATAGTGCTATTCCTCGAATAAATCATCATGAAAGGATGATTAGTTTCCAATATTAGAATTTTTTTGCATTGTAGCTTTCATTTTTCCGCAATTATTCGTAAATTTGCAGAATATAGACGCCTTGTGCTTGCGCAGGGTGTCGGTTACTTGTGTGAGAATAAATTTAAAATTTTAATTATCAATAACTTAACTATCAAACTTTAAGATTTATGACTGACAAAAGAGTCTATCTTTTCGGTAACGGTAAAGCCGAAGGTAAAGCAGAAATGAGAAATCTTTTGGGTGGTAAGGGTGCCAACTTGGCCGAGATGAACCTCATCGGTATTCCCGTACCTCCGGGTTTCACCATCACAACAGAAGTTTGTAACGAGTACTATCAGCTCGGCAAAGAGAAAGTTGTAGAGCTTCTTACAGCAGAAGTTAAAAATGCCGTAAATCACATCGAAGTTCTTATGAACTCAAAATTCGGTGATCCTTCCAATCCGTTGCTTGTATCAGTACGTTCAGGTGCCCGTGCTTCAATGCCCGGTATGATGGATACAATCCTTAACCTCGGTCTTAACGATACAGTTGTTGAGGGACTTGCTGAGAAAACAGGTAACCCCAAATTTGCTTGGGACTCTTACCGTCGTTTCGTACAGATGTACGGTGACGTTGTTCTCGGCATGAAGCCCACAAGCAAAGAGGAAATCGACCCCTTCGAGGCTATCATTGAGAAGGTAAAAGAGGAGAGCGGTGTTGTTCTCGACAAAGACCTCAGCGTTGAGGACTTGAAACGTCTTGTGAAAGAGTTCAAGGCTGCTGTTAAGGCTCAGACAGGTAAAGAGTTCCCCACATGTGCTTACGAGCAGCTTTGGGGTGCTGTATGCGCAGTGTTCGAGTCATGGAACAACGAGCGTGCAATCCTCTATCGTCGTATGGAGAAAATTCCCGATGAGTGGGGTACAGCCGTAACAGTACAGGCAATGGTATTCGGTAACATGGGTGACACATCTGCAACAGGTGTTTGCTTCTCACGCGACGCTGCAACAGGCGAGAACCTCTTCAACGGAGAGTATCTTATCAACGCACAGGGTGAGGACGTTGTAGCAGGTATCCGCACACCTCAGCAGATTACAAAAATCGGTTCTCAGCGTTGGGCTGCTATGCAGGAGATCAGCGAAGAGGAGCGTGCTTCTAAATATCCTTCAATGGAAGAGGCAATGCCCGAAATCTACAAAGAGCTCGATGCTATTCAGACACGTCTCGAGGAGCACTATAGAGATATGCAGGACATGGAGTTCACCGTTCAGGAGGGTAAACTTTGGTTCTTGCAGACACGTAATGGTAAGCGTACAGGTGCAGCGATGGTGAAAATCGCTATGGACCTTTACCGCGACGGCGTTATCGACGACAAGACAGTTCTCAAACGTATGGAGGCTGAGAAACTCAACGAGCTTCTCCACCCCGTATTCGATACAGAGGCATTGAAAAAGGCTAAGGTTATCGCTAACGGTCTGCCCGCATCTCCCGGTGCAGCAACAGGTCGCGTGGTATTCTTTGCTGAGGATGCCGAGAAATGGGCTGAGGATGGCGAGAAAGTAGTTTTGGTACGTATCGAGACATCTCCCGAAGACCTCGCAGGTATGGCAGCAGCTCAGGGTATCCTGACAGCCCGTGGTGGTATGACATCACACGCAGCCGTAGTTGCACGTGGTATGGGTAAATGTTGTGTATCGGGTGCCGGTACACTCGTTATCGACTACAAGAAACGCACAATCACAGTTGACAATCTTGTGCTCAACGAGGGCGACTACATCTCACTCAACGGTTCAACAGGTCAGGTTATCGAGGGTAAGGTAGATACAAAAGCTCCCGAACTCAGCGGTGACTTTGCAGAGTTGATGTCACTTTGCGACAAATATACACGTTTGGCAGTTCGCACTAACGCCGATACTCCCCGCGATGCAGAGGTTGCACGTGGCTTCGGTGCTACAGGTATCGGTCTCTGCCGTACAGAGCACATGTTCTTCGAGGGCGAGAAAATCAAAGCTATGCGTGAGATGATTCTTGCCGAGACACTCAAAGAACGTCAGAATGCTCTCGACAAACTTCTCCCCTTCCAGAAAGAGGACTTTGTGGGTATCTTCCGCGCAATGGCAGGTCTTCCCGTGACAGTTCGCCTTCTCGATCCCCCTCTCCACGAGTTCGTGCCCCACGAGGCTAAAGGTCAGCAGATGTTGGCTGAGGCTATGGGTAAGACAGTTGAATACGTTCAGCGTCGCGTGAAGGCTCTCGAGGAGTTCAACCCCATGCTCGGTCACCGTGGTTGTCGTCTCGGTAACACATACCCCGAAATCACCAAGATGCAGACACGCGCAATCCTTGGCGCAGCTCTTGAGTTGAAGAAAGAGGGCATCGCAGTATATCCCGAAATCATGGTTCCCCTCGTAGGTATCATCACCGAGTTCGAGGAGCAGAAGAAAGCTATTCAGGAGGCAGCCAACGCTCTCTTCGCAGAGGCAGGCGACTCAATCGAGTACAAGATTGGTACAATGATTGAGATACCTCGTGCAGCTCTCACAGCAGACCAGATTGCTCAGCAGGCTGAGTTCTTCTCATTCGGTACAAACGACCTCACACAGATGACATTCGGTTACTCTCGTGACGACGTTAACTCATTCCTTCCCATCTACTTGAGAAAGAAGATATTGAAGAACGACCCCTTCCAGGTACTCGACCAGACAGGTGTAGGTCAGCTCGTAGAGATGGCTACAAGCAAGGGTCGCGGTGTGAACGCAAACCTCAAATGTGGTATCTGCGGTGAGCACGGCGGTGAGCCCGAGTCTGTTAAGTTCTGCCACAGAACAGGTCTCAACTATGTAAGTTGTTCACCCTTCCGCGTGCCTATCGCACGTTTGGCTGCTGCTCAGGCTGCTGTTGAGGAGGCATAATCAACTCGCATCATATAACATAAAAGAAGCGCCCCGCGGGGCGCTTCTTTTATGTTATATAGTATTACTTTTTTGAGTGGCTACCTATATTATAGTAAATAATGGAAAGCTATTGTGGCAATAGCCTGATGTCGTTGCACAGCTCGTCGACAGCTTCGGTGCGTGTCGCCCAGCTTGTGCAGAAACGTACTATGTCGCGGTTCTCGTCATATCTTCCCCATACCTCGAACAGATATTTTTTTGCAAGAATTTCCTGTTGCTCTTTTGTGAGTGCAGGGAATTGCATATTTGTTACGGATGGTATCCACATGGGGATGTTCTTTTCTTCGAATGTTCGACGTATGCGCATAGCCTCGTTGTTGGCGTGCTTTGCCAGTTTGAAGTATAGGCAGTCGTTGCCACCGCGAAGCAATTCGGCAAACTGAATACCCAGCAGACGCCCTTTGGCAAGCATTCCTCCGTGCTGTTTAATGGCGTATCTGAAGCTGCGGTGCATCTCTTTGTCGGAAAAAACAACGGCTTCGCCGAACAGCGCACCAACCTTAGTTCCACCAATATAAAATACATCGCACAACTGTGCAAGGTCGGCGAGCGTGAAGTCGCAACCTTCTGCCTGTAAACCATATCCTAAGCGTGCTCCGTCTACGAAAAGATAAAGCCCATTTGAACGGCAATATTCAGATATCTCTGTCAGCTCTTTTTTACTATATATCAAACCATTCTCGGCAGGGCACGAAAGATATACCATTCCCGGTTGCACGGTATGTTCGTGTACCGGGTCGTTCCAATGGTTTTCGTAGCACTCTTTTATTTGCTGAAGCGACAGACGTCCGTCGGGCGAGGGTAGTGCCAATATCTTGTGTCCTGTGGCTTCCGGGGCACCCGTCTCGTGCACGTTGATATGTCCGCTGTCGGCAGAAATCACGCCCTGATAACTGCGTAGCAGTGCATCTATCACAGTTACATTGGTTTGTGTGCCACCAACAAGGAACTGCACTCCTAATTCTTTGTTGCCACAATGTTCGCGTATTATCTCGCGCGCTTCTTCGCAAAATTTATCTTCGCCATAGCCGGGTGTCTGAATGAAATTAGTTCTGGAGAGAGCGTCAAGTATGGCAGGGTGGGCGCCCTCAATGTAGTCAGAGTTAAATAGTATCATTTTAATTGTTGTATGTGTGCTCGATGATTGTTTCTTTATCAGTTTGCGAAGTTAAGCCAAAGACTCTTTCTGGCAAAGTATTTGCTTCTGTTTTTCTTTTATGCTATTCTTGTTTTTAGTCGATGCGGTAGCGCAGAGGAGTGCTCCATAACATAAACAAAGCGCCACAAATGGGCGCTTTGTTTATGTTGTCAAACGTCACTCGTTGAGCAACTACCTTATTATATTAGAATGAATAGTAAAGGCTGAATGAGAGGCTGTTGCTGAGGTTCAGTCCGAAGCCCGGTTTGTAGATAGTGCTGATAGTCTCGTCTGCATCGCGATAGCCGAGGAAACCTACATGAGCAAGAAT
>JAFTTA010000009.1 GCA_017467015.1 Bacteroidaceae bacterium | reverse complement strand
TACATAACCTCGACATATCACTCGAACTATTCAACATAGAACTACATACAGAAACAAAAATGCTGCCCTATGCACCAAACATGTCGGGCATAATAAATGCCGACATGCACTACCGCGAAGATGCCCAAGGAACAATCATCAGTAGCGACATTCGTAGCGACAGCCTAACATACGAAGGCACACTAATAGGAAACGAAACACTGGAATTCTCCTACTTCCCAAAGAACAGCAACGAACACCATGCCTATCTGACACTGCTACACAACAACACAGACATTGCCAAACTCGAGGGCATATACAACAGCGATAGCCTAAATCGCAAGAACCGTGGAGAACTAATGCTGAAAAAATTCCCATTAGAGATTGCCAATGCCTTCTTGCAACAGACAGGAGCCACCACAGGAGGATATATAGATGGAGAGATAGCCATCGACAACAGAGGTAAGCACCCTATAGCCAACGGATACATATCTTTTGATTCGGCATACACCGACCTTCCGCAATTCGGCACTACCCTGCATCTGGTAGACGACAAGATAGAACTCAACAACAACATACTGAAAATAGAAGACTTCGACATATATGCCAAAGGCAACACCCCATTCAAAACAAACGGAACAATAGACCTTAACAATCTCTCCGACCCCGATTTTAACCTAAAGATGCAGGCAAGCAACTACGAGATAATAAATGCAAAGCGCAACAAAGGAGCAATCTTGTACGGACGAATGTTTCTCGACCTGAACTCGCGGATAAGAGGAAAATTGAGCGCACTGAAGGTCAATGGCACAGCAACCATCCTCGGCAAAAGCGATGTCACATACGTATTACAAGAAACACCTTTGGAAACCGGCAACACCCTTGATGGTCTTGTGACATTCACCAACTTCAACGACACCACAACCATAACACCCGAAATACCCGATTACAACCTCGGAAACATAAACATGAACATCACCCTCGGCATAGAAGAGGGTGCGCGCATAAATGCCGACTTCGACACAGAACGCACAAGCTATGTTGAACTGCAAGGCGAAGGCAACCTGAACCTCACCTACACCTATGAAGCAGGCATGAACCTAACAGGACGCTACCGACTAAGCAATGGGCAAATGAAATACTCACTGCCGATCATACCATTGAAAACATTCAACATAAAAGAGGGCAGCAGCATCAACTGGAACGGTGATATATTGAACCCCACCCTCGACATCACAGCCGTGGAGCATGTAATAACCTCGGTCATTATAGACGATAACAACCAAGCCGTGGGGTTCGACGTTGGAGTTAAACTCAGCAATACCCTCGACGACATGGGGCTTAACTTTACACTGTCGGCACCGGACAATGCAGCCGTACAAAACCAGCTAAACAGCGTCGATGCAGAAACACTGAACAAATACGCACTGACGATGCTCATCACCGGAGCATACATAGGAGGCGAAAACAGCCTCACCGTATCAAGCGCACTCAGCTCATTCCTCGACGCACAGATAAACAACCTTGTGGCAGGCGCCATGAACAGCACTGTGGACATAAACGTAGGTATAACCGACCTCGAAGATGCCACCACCGGCGACACATACAAGAACTACTCATTCAGCTTCACAAAAAGATTTTGGAACGACCGCCTGAAGGTCATCATAGGTGGAGAGGTCAATGACAACGCCAATGCCAACACCAACGAGAGTTTCATAAACAATGTCTCATTAGAGTGGAAGATAAGCAATTCGGGAAACCGCTATCTGAGGCTCTTCTACGATAAGAATTACGAATCTATACTCGAAGGCGAGATAACAGAAACAGGCATTGGATATGTCTACAAGCGCAAGCTGAACAACCTGAACGAGCTGCTCATTTTTAGAAAAAAGAAAAAGCAGCAAACGGTAAAATAAACCAACAATGAAAACAAAGATAATAATCATATTTCTGAGCATCGCCACCCTTGTTTCATGCTCCACCACTCGCAATCTGCCCGAAGGAGAGACCCTTTATACAGGTATCTCTGAAATGAGTTTTGTCGACGAAAAGGAGAATGCATCCACCCCCATAGGCGAAGAGGCAATAGCAGAAATAACAGCAGCCCTCGACTGCCCACCCAATGCATCTATTGCAGGCAGTTCAAAATATCGCACCCTGCCTTTCGGACTATGGTGGTACAACAATTTTGTGAACAGCAAAAGCAAAATAGGCAAATGGTTCTTCAAAACCTTTGCTACCACCCCTGTGCTGCTATCCACTGTAAACCCCACCCTACGCGCACAGGTAGCCACCAACAGACTGCAAAATTTCGGTTACTTCAACGGCAAGGTGACAGAAGAAGTAATCTACAACAAAAAAAATCCCAAGAAAGCCCATGTAAACTACACCATCACTTTAGGCAAACCATACACATACGACAGCATAGAATATCGCTATTTCTCGCATCGCGCCGACAGCCTTATCAGAAGCACCCGGCACGAATGTAAACTTATTAAAGGAGAACAATTCAGCGTTCCCAACCTTACCGCCGAACGCGAACGCCTCAACAACCTTCTGCGCAACAACGGATATTACTATTACCAGACAGGCTATATAAGCTACAGCGCCGACACCATCAACAACCCGGGACATGTCAGTCTGCGCGTAGAGCCACGTCAAGGACTTCCTGCATATGTAAGAAAACCGCTGTACATGGGCAGAACCACACTTAGAATAACAAAATCAAACACCTCACAAGACTATACAGGCAACAACAAGCCCGACACCATCACCTTCCGCAACCTCACATACATCTACTATGGAAATAAACCACCTGTGAAAGCCGGAGCAATATTACGCAATGTACAACTACGCCCCGGAAAGCTATACTCACAAGACAATCAGGCCCTGACGCTGCAACAACTGAGCAGCATGAACATATTCAGCAGCTTGAACTTCAGTTTCACACCACGAGGCGGCAACACGGCAAGCGACACATTGGACATGAGCATAACAGCACAGCTCGACAAACCATACGACTTCAGTTTCGAGCTAAACGCCACATCAAAGAGCAACAGCCAGATTGGTCCGGGAAGCAAAATCACCCTCGCGCGCAACAACATCTTTCGTGGCGGCGAAACACTTAAGTTTTCACTACTCGGCTCATACGAATGGCAGACCGACGACGAAGTGCGTGGCAGAAAATCAGTAATTAACTCATGGGAGATAGGCGGAAACGTATCACTCACGTTCCCACGCCTTTTCATGCCATTTATCCAAAGAAAATATCTGCGCTATCCATCGTCGACCTCATTCAGCATATATGGCAACCAGCTCAATCGCTCGGGATTCTTCAAGATGGTACACGTAGGTGGAGAGGCTAGTTATACTATCAAGCCCAAACGCACTACCACACACACCATCACCCCCTTCCGTCTCACATATGACATGCTGCAACGCACCACGGCCAAGTTCGACTCCATCATCTCTACCAACCGCTCTATAGCCAATAGTTTCCGCGACCAATTTATTCCGGCAATGCAATACAGCGTCACCTACGACAATACATCCACCACCCATCGCAACAAAACATGGTGGGAAAACTCTGTCACCTCGTCTGGTAACTTGGTATCGCTCGGCTTCTGTGCCTTTGGAAAAAACTGGAACGATAAAGATAAAAACATCTTCGGCAACCCCTACGCACAATTTCTCAAATTCACCACAGAAATACGCAACCTATTCCGCATAAACTCGCGCAACCACATAGCCACACGCTTCATGGCGGGAGTTATAACAAGCTATGGAAACTCCACCACAGCCCCCTACACCGAACAATTCTATGTAGGCGGTGCCAACAGCCTGCGTGCCTTCACCGTACGCTCCTTAGGTCCGGGAAGCTACCACCCTGCCGATGCCACACGCTACTCCTACCTCGACGAAACAGGAACAATGAAGTTCGAAGCCAACATTGAGTATCGCACAAAATTGTTCCGCAATCTTCAAGGGGCATTATTGGTCGATGCCGGTAATATATGGCTTATAGACAAAGACGAGAACCGGCCGGGCGGAGAATTTAACCTTAAAGATTTTGCCGACCAAATAGCGCTGAACACCGGCTTCGGCATACGTTACGACCTTGATTTTCTAGTTCTAAGGCTCGATATTGGAATTGCGCTACACTACCCCTACGACACAGGAAAAAGCGGATACTATAATATACCTTCGTTTAATAAGGGTTATGCATGGCATTTTGCTATTGGTTATCCTTTCTAAAATATGGTTATTAAGGAAAATACGTTGTTAAATACTTTAATTTTATTGACGTTATCTAATTCTATGAATATCATTACTTAAAAGTTGTTAGATAATCTATATAATGAAGCCATACACCTGTCAATGAATACCACATAAAATTTAAGCATTGCTAACTTTAAAACTCAACCGGCACCGTAAGCAGCACAGCGAAACTCCGTCTGACTTTTGGAGATGGTGCGAAAGTTCGTGCAAGTGAGTGAGTGGAAACTTCTTTACACTTGTAACGAACGCAGCAGAAGTTCGCCGAAGGCAATGACTGTTTGAGTGCTGGTTAGATGCGCCCTAAGGCGTAGCTAACCGAACGAGTTCCGCAGCACCCAAAAGGCAGACGATAAGAGTTGAGTGACAAGGAACGAACAGACTGAAGGATATTTCCCATAGGGAAATTCCTGAACAAAGGAAATGACGACTGATGCGCCCCGTGTGCCGGGGCTTTTAGTTCTTTTGCCCGGCAAAAGAACATAATAGAAACCAGGATTTTTCGGATTGCAATAAAACGATAAGGGTAAAAACTACCGAAGAATACTAAATAATACATTTAGGAT
>JAFTTA010000130.1 GCA_017467015.1 Bacteroidaceae bacterium | reverse complement strand
TTAGATGCGCCTTAAGGCGTAGCTAACCGAACGAGTTCCACAGCACCCAAAAGGCAGACGATAAGAGTTGAGCGACAAGGAACGCACCGACTGAAGGATATTTCCCATAGGGAAATTCCTGAACAAAGGAAGTGACGACTGTTGCGCCCCGTGTGCCGGGGTTTTTGGTTCTTTTGCCCGGCAAAAGAACATAATAGAAATTAATGCCTTGCGAATGGCAACTAAGATTAAGGGTAAAATATAAAGTAAATTAAGATATATTTTCCTTAATTACCATAGTTAATCATTTCTATATTATAAAATGAACCTAACCTCTTTAAAGGTAGTGCAAAAAGTTCGTCACAACCCTAACTTACGCAGCAAGTCTTGTCGGCCGGCTTTTTTCAGCAGGGCTTTTATCTTTTTTTGTTCGTCGCTCTTGTACCAGAAGAAAAATAGTCGCTGCTCCTCCTTTTCGCGCATGTTTTTTGCACAGAACACCTTGTCGCCCGTTTCGGGGTTTATGCCGGTGTAGTACATCTCCGTTGCCATGGTCATGGGGGTGGGGGTGAAATCCTGCACCTGCTCAAGGTGGAAGTTCAGCTCTTTTGTCTCGGCGGCAAGTGCTGCCATGCTCTCCATGGTGCTGCCGGGGTGGCTGCTTATGAAGTAGGGGATGAGCTGTTGGTTGAGTCGCTGTTCGCGGTTTATCTTGTTGAACACTTCGCGGAATTTGCGGAACTGGGTGAACGAGGGCTTGCGCATCAGTCGCAGCACATTGTCCTCGGTGTGCTCGGGAGCAACCTTCAGTCGTCCGCTCACATGGTTCTTTATCAGTTCCTCGGTGTATCTTATTCGGCTCTCGTCTTTCTGCTTGTCGCCTGTCTTGTGCAGCAACAGGTCGTAGCGCACGCCACTGCCAATGAAACTCTTTTTTATTCCCCGTATGGCGTCCACGCGTTTATAGAGGTTGAGCAGTGGTGTGTGGTCGATGTTCAGGTTGGGGCATATGGTGGGTTGTATGCACGACGAGCGTGCGCATTTCTCACATCGTGTGTTGTCGGTTCCGCACATGCGGTACATGTTTGCCGATGGTCCTCCAAGGTCGGACAGATAACCTTTGAAATCGGGCATGGCGATTATTTTCTCCACCTCTCTTACTATGCTCTCTTCGCTTCTGTTGACAATGAACTTGCCCTGATGTGCCGAGATGGTGCAGAATGCGCATCCGCCGAAGCATCCGCGGTGTATGTTCACCGAGAATTTTATCATGTCGTATGCGGGTATGCGTTTGCCGTTGTAGTTGGGGTGGGGGAGGCGTGTGTAGGGCAGGTCGAAACTGTGGTCGAGCTGCTCGGTGGTCATTGTCGGGAAGGGTGGGTTTATTACTGTCATCGTGTTGCCCGTCTGCTGCATGAGGCGTTTGGCATGGCGTTTGTTCGACTCGCGCTCTATTACGAGGAAGTTTTTTGCCTCTTTCTCTTTGCTTGCGAGGCACTCTTCGTGGCTGAAGAGAGTGTGGTCGTTATCACCTGCAGCAATCTCTGTCGGGCGTGCGACGTAGCCTATCTGCGGTATGTCGCGTGCGAGTGCTTTGGCGCGTTCGGCGGTGATGTACTCCGCACCGCTCTGCTCAATATCCTCTTTCAGTGCTGTGGCAATAGCTGTGATGGGTTGTTCGCCCATGCCGTAGACAAGCAGGTCGGCCTTGCTGTCGAGCAGTATGCTCTTTCTCAGGCTGTCCTGCCAATAGTCGTAGTGGGTGAAACGGCGCATGGATGCTTCTATGCCTCCTATGACCACCGGTGTGTCGGGGTATATATCCTTGAGTATATTTGCATATACGATGGTTGCATATTCGGGTCGCATGCTGTGTTTGCCGTCGGGTGAGTAGGCATCCTCTGAACGGAAACGTTTGGCTGCGGTGTATTTGTTTACCATGGAGTCCATGCAGCCTGCCGATATGCCGAAGAAGAGACGAGGACGTCCCATCTTTTTGAAGTCGCGCAGGTCGTCCTGCCAGTTGGGTTGTGGCACTATAGCCACACGCAGTCCTTCGGCTTGCAATATGCGTCCGATTACTGCAGTGCCGAACGAGGGGTGATCTACATAGGCATCGCCACTGAAGAGTACCACGTCAAGTTCGTCCCATCCATGCAGTTTTGCCTCTTTGCGAGTGGTGGGCA
Source organism: Bacteroidaceae bacterium (assembly GCA_017467015.1). Lineage (GTDB taxonomy): Bacteria > Bacteroidota > Bacteroidia > Bacteroidales > Bacteroidaceae > HGM04593. Next base: position 11,624 of record JAFTTA010000130.1, on the reverse strand, counting down.
ACCAGTCTGTCAGTTTGTGTTCGGTCATTCTTGGTCGTTTTCGTTGGGTGTCTCTTGCTCTGTCTCTGCCGCCAACGATGCTTCCCATTGGTTGTAGCACTCTATGAGGTTAGCTAGTCCGAGTGGTTTCATGTTGTCGTTGTAGAGCACAAGGCACAGTTGCAACAGCTCTTTCGAGTCCTCTTCCTGTGACGCTATCAGCGAACGCACCGTGAAACGCAGTTTGTCGAGTGTCTCCACGCTGATGTTGCCGGTGCTGTCGGCAATCTGCATCAACAGTGAGTATTTCTTTATTATTTGAAGGTTGCTCTCTGTTATTTCTATTGTTCTTGTGCCTGAGGCGTTTGCGTTTATTGTGTACATGATATATGTTTTTTTATCTGTTTTGTTCTATGCTGATGGTGCGTGTGCCATTCTCGGTCTCCTCTATACTCACTCTGACACTCTCCTCGGGGAGCACCTCCTCGGCAAGTTCTGGCCATTCGATGAGGCATATGGCTCCGCTGTAGAAATAATCTTCGTAGCCCATATTGTATAGCTCTGCCACGCTTTTTATGCGGTACATGTCGAAGTGATATATGGGGTTGCCATCTTCGTCGGCATATTCGTTAACTATGGCAAAGGTGGGTGAGTTCACTGTGTCTTTTACTCCCATGGCTTCGCATAGGCTCTTGATGAATGTTGTTTTTCCCACGCCCATTTTGCCGTAGAATGCAAAGATTGTCCTATCGCCCATGAGTGCCAAAAACTCTTTAGCTGCCTTCGGGTAGTCCTGTAATGTGGCAATGTCTATTGTGTGTGTGCTCATTTTTCTCTTTTTTATTATCTGCCTTTGGGGCGTAGTGTCACAAAGGGTATCAGCATCTCTTCCATGGAGATGCCTCCATGCTGGAATGTCTCTTTGTAGTACGACACATAGTGGTTGTAGTTATTGGGGTAGGCGAAAAAGTCGTCTCCTGTTGCAAAAATATATCCTGTGCTTATGTTGGGCGCGGGCAGGAATGCTTTTGCCGGTTCTTTTATTTCGTACACCTCCTTGGGGTTGTAATTGAGCGACTTGCCGAACTTGTAGCGCAGGTTGGTGTTGGTGTTTTTGTCGCCAACGACCTTTATGGCGTTACTCACCTGCACGCTGCCATGGTCGGTGGTGATGATGGTTGTGTAGTCGCTCTCGGCAAGGTAGCGGAAGAGTCTTATTATTGACGAGTGGCGCAGCCACGACAAGGTTATTGAACGATAGGCTGCTTCGCTCGATGCAAGTTCGCGTACCATCATAGACTCTGTGCGTGCGTGTGACAGCATGTCGATGAAGTTTATCACAAGCACGTTCAAGTCGTTGCCGGCAAGGCTGCGTATGTTGTCGATATATTTCTCGGCTGCCTGCGAAGTGAGTACTTTGTTGTACGAGAAGGTGTCTTTGCGACGGTAGCGTGCAATCTGTGTCTCTATGAGTGCTGCTTCGTTCAGGTTCTTGCCTTCGTCCTCCTCTTCGTCTATCCACAGTTGTGGGAACATCTCTTTTATCTTGCTCGGCATTAGTCCCGAAAATATGGCGTTGCGGGCATATTGTGTGGCTGTGGGCAGTATGCTCATGTACATCTCTTCTTCTATGGAGAAGAGATTGCCAATCTCCCCCATCAGCACCTTCCATTGGTCGTAGCGGAAGTTGTCTATCACAATGAGAAATACTTTCTCTTTTTTGTCGAGCATTGGAAATATGCGTTCTTTGAAGAGGTCGTTGCTCATCATGGGACGTTCTGTTGCACCACGCATCCAGTCGAGATAGTTCTTTTTTATGAATTTTGCGAACATGTTACTTGCTTCGCTTTTCTGCATCTTCAGCATTTCGTGCATGCTGCTGTCGGCATTTTCAAGTTCCAATTCCCAAAAGACAATTTTCTTATACACCTCAATCCAGTCGGCTATTGTAAGCGAGTCGCATATCTGCATGCCCAGCTTGCCCCAGTTCTGCTGATAGGCGCTGTTGGCTTTCTCTGCTACAATCTCCTGCTTGTGTATGTTTTTCTTTAGTGCAAGCAGTATTTGGCTGGGGTTGACGGGCTTTATTAGGTAGTCGGCAATTTTGGAACCGATAGCCTCTTCCATTATGTCCTCCTCCTCGCTCTTTGTCACCATTACAATAGGTAGCGCCGGGCGTATCTCTTTCACCAGTACAAGTGTCTCCAACCCGCTCAGGCCGGGCATATTCTCATCGAGCAACATCAGGTCGAAGTCCTCGTTGCGACATGCCTCAATTGCGTCGCGACCGTTTGTAACGGTGACAACCTCATATCCTTTGCTCTTCAGGAAAATGATATGTCCGTGAAGTAGTTCTATCTCGTCGTCTGCCCAAAGTAATCTGTATGCCATGGCTGCTCTTCTAAGTTGTGGATTATTCTTTCTTTTCTTCCTTTCCCTTCTCTTTCTCCTCTTCTCTTAAATCGGGTTCGTCAAGGGTGTATCCCTTTATTTCAGCTTCGGGGATATTGGTGAAGTGCTGTTTGTAGAACTCGGCGTACTCACCGAAACTGTAATGCTTAACCAGTAGATCGAGGTTGCTCTTCGAGATTATAAAGGCGCTTATACCTTCCAACATTTTCGCAGTCTCTTTGTTCTTGAAGAGGCGGCGACGATACTCATATGCTTCGTCAAAGTTTATGAATTCGCGTACCTGCAGAGTGCTGATGGTTGTATATTTCACAAAATCCATCTCGAAGTTACGCACCATGTAGTTGGTGAAGTTGTAGCGTGCCATTTCGAAGAGCATGCGTTTTTCGTCGAGTGAATCCGTGGGGTATGCAAGGATGAAGAAATATGGCTCGGAACGCTCTTTGCTGAACTCGGGAATTTTCTCGTCGGCGTTGCGCACAGTGCCATCGGTTTTGCGGTCCCATATGGATGTTGTAGAGCCACTGCGCAGCAGACGTCCCTCTTGTAATCCTTTGGAATATTCATTTGCCAACAGTGCTATTTCCTCTTTCGATTTCAATCCGGCGAGTTCTTTCAGTGTGGCAAGTCCACCATTCTTGTCGTTGTCGTATAGCTGAGCCATTGCTTTCAAGAACAGGAAACGTGCACGATGGGCTCCTGTGGGGTATCTTTTGCGTGCATATCCCTCTTTCTCGCTCACCTGCTTGAACTCCTCATTCTTGAAATGTTCGTATGCAAGGGTGTACACCGAGTCTTCTTTGTGTTTCTTGGTGGCGTGCGACTCAAAGAAATCGGGAGCGGTTACCATTGCTGTGTATTTGCTTTTCGGGTACTGGTTGATAAGTTCGGTACGGAAACTGTCTGCCTTCTCCTGTTCGTCCCAGCGCGAACAAGATAGATAGAGGAAGTAATAGACCTCGTCGCACTTCTTATATTGGGGGAACTCATTGACTATGCGCTCAAAGGTTGCTATTGTGTGTTCCTTGTCGTTAAGTTGTTCTTTGTATATTACACCGGCTTTGTATAGTGCCTCCACAAGTGCTTTCTTCGATGCAGCCAACTGTTCGTCGGTTCGTGGTATTTGTCGCATATAATATTCGCGCGAAGTGGGGTCGTTGGCGAGGGAATCGGCTGTGGTTTGTGTGGCGTTCTCTCCCTGTTTTGCTGTAAGTGTACTATCTTTGGGTGCCGAAATGGAATCACCCGATATGAGTGTGCTGTCCGTGCCGAGGCTGTCGGTCATGGTGCTGTCTTTGTTGGTCGATTTTATGATACTTTTGCTCAGACGCCAATAGTCGCGCAACTGACGTTCGCCCCATTTTTCTACGAAACTGCTGTAGCCTTGGCTTGCTATCTGGCTGTTGTAGAAGTACCACTCCATTTCGCCGCTCGACATTGAACTGCCCACGTTTGCCATGATGTTGAGTGCTTGGTTGGGGTCGGCTTTCTGTCCTGCCGCCTTTTTCTTTTCGCTGCGAGTTTTCAACTTCTCCTGTCGTTTCACTTCGGCAATCATGGCGTCGAGAATGGGAAATAATTCATCTTCGTTAAGCGATGCCCAGTGGAGCAGATTGTCCTGAAGCTCTATAACATTGGTGTGAGTTACCAAATTGCCCAGTACTGACGCTTTCAGTCTTATGCTGTCTATACCGGGATATTCAGCGGTGAGCAGTGTCGAGGCGTGTTGGTAGTGGGGGAATGCCCGTGAAAATTTGCCTTGTTCGCAATAGAGGTCGGCAAGTCGCAGATGCAGCAGTCCGGTGCCATAGTTCTTGGTGGTAGCGTCGGCTATGCCCGTTTCGTATACGTCTATTGCTTTTGTGGTGTCTTTGGCAGCCATGTATGTGTTGCCGAGTGCGTAGTGAAGCTGCCCCAAATGGTTAGCATTTTTCGACTGTTTTATCATTTTTTCAAGGGCACGTATGATTTTCTTGTTCTGCTCGTCCGACATGGTCTCGGTCTGTTTTATACGTGCGTTCAGCTCGAGGTCGTACAGCGGACCTTGCGCCAGCACCTTCTCGAAGCATTTGAAGGCTTTGGCGTTGTTGCCGTTTTTCATGTGCAACTGCCCTAATAGATACAATTCGCGTGCCTTTTCAGTCCTTGTCAGTTTGGGGCGTTTCAGCATAGTCTCCATGTGTGGAATGACTTCGTCGTATCTTTCCTGTTTGTAGAGAAGGTTGGCGTTGGCTGTTGCCCATATATATTTTAGAGAGGATGGCACACTGTCGCGTTTTACTCTCGACAGCAGTTCTTCGGCTTCGTAGAGCCAGTCGAGTTGCGAATAACAAAGCGACAGACGTATGCGTGTCTCGGCAAGCACCGTGGGGTTAGTGGCATACAGACGCTCCATGTAGAGGTATGTTCCTGCTGCCTCCATGAATTCTCCTTTTTGGTAATATGAGTTGGCAAGCAGCATCCACACATTGTGCATGAACGGGTTGAACTCCTTCTGACTATAAAAGAGTTTCTCTTTTTCACTTAGTTTCTGCCCCGGGTTTCGCTTTGGTTTTTTCTTTATGGAGTGGTTCTTGATGGCTTTTTGCGCTTTCTCTATTGCCGTGTTGTAGTCGACGCTGCCCAGCGATTGGGTGCTTTTTGTGCTGTTGATAAGCAGTGGAATAAGTTGCAGATAGTTGTCTTTGTGTCCATTTACCTGTGCAAGATGTCCCTTGATGTAGGCTGTTTTGCCGTTGTGGTATGTGTTGTATTTTGTCGAGAACGAATGGTACATGCGTGTCTGCTTAGTGTTATTCTTGCGGCTTGCGCAGTTGCACATGCACATGATTAACACTATCGTAAGCAGATATGTGATATGTCGTTTCAAGGTTTTTTATTTTGTGTCTCTAATTATTAACTTGTAAATATGTTTTTTATTGTGGAGCAATAGCTCTTGTAACCTTTTTCCCCGTTGCGCACACTGCGTATAGTGTCAGTGAACAGAGTATGACGGATGCACCGCCGGGTATGTCCAACGCAAAGGATAGTGCAAGCCCGCCGCAACTTGCCATGTAACCTACGACCATCGACAATAGTGTGATTTTTTTGTAGTTGTCGGTGAATATTGCGGCTGTCATTTGCGGTATTGTCAGCATGGATATTACTAATATTACTCCGGCTATGCGCAGACAGGCAACAATGGTGACTGCTATGAACACCATCATGATGCTTTCTATTGCTTCCGTAGGCACGCCGCGTGAGCGAGCAAATTCTTTGTCAAAAGCTACTGCCACAATACCACGATGCATAGCGCCTGCGAAAATCAACAACGCCATACAGATGATGGCAAGGGTGGCAATGTCTGACTCGGTGATGGTGAGTATGTTGCCGAATAGATATGTCGACAGTTCTGCCGAATATCCCGGAGAGAGGAAACAGAAGATAACTCCTATCGTCATGCCCAGCACCCAAAGCAGGGCTATGGCTGAGTCTTCGCGTATCTCTCTGTCTCTGCCCATAAATTGTATTCCTAATGCCGATGCCACTGCAAAAATGAATGCGCCCAACGTGGGGCTGAATGAAAAATACATTCCTAACCCAACCCCGCCGAACGATGCGTGTGTTATTCCACCGCTGATGAACAGCAGACGCCGCGAAACTACATATGTCCCCACTATTCCGCATGTGATACATGCCAATAGTGTACCGACAAGCGCATTCCTGAAGAATATATATTCCAGTAGTTCCATTACGATATTTGCTATTCTTAATGGTGTTGCTATTGCAATATCAGCAACACTTCGTCTTTAATTTCCTCGGGAAGTTCTATCCCGCGTTGTTGCAGACATTGCACCCACACGTCGACCTCGTCGTTCTTCATTGTGTATAGCACGTTGCGAAACTCCTCTCTCTCTTGGTCGGTGTACTCTTCGGGGCGACGTCCCTGATAGGCGTCGAGCTCCTCGTCGTCGAAGTATAGCGATTCCTTGTCGTTGTTCTTCTCGCATACAGCATGCTTGCCGCAGCAACCTCCTTCAACGTCATGGTGCTCCTCTTCGGCACTGCTGCTCTTTTTTCTGCTGTTGAAAAGTATGTATGCAACCAATATTATTGCAAGTATGATAAGAAGTATTGCGGTTTTATTCATGATTTTCTTCGTTTATGCCATTATTTGCAAAGGTAACGAATTTAATTCATAAGCTGTTTTAATATACTATATAAATTTTATTAAAAATAATGATTATGCGATATTATACCTAAAATGATTTTTGTGCTTAATGGCAGTCGTCAGCATGCTGTCGAAGAGGGTTTCTCTGAAATATATTCTGTTGAACTTGTAGCAGAATTCGTTCAGATAACTCTGTAGATATTCAGGCTTCACGTCGTGGAAGATATCAAGTATTGTCCTCTTGGCATTGCTGATTGCTATATGCACCCAGGGAAGTACCTTTCCAATCCGTTCTTTCGGTATTACCTGAGAGTGATGTTCCTTGAATATCTTGTGAAAGTTGGTGTAGGAAGAGGAGTCATCGGTTACGATTGTTGATTCCGTAGTGATGCTTTGAGAAGCGATTGGGTCAATGGTGTCAGCCTTGAGATCATCAATCACAATCATCTTAATCCTTCCGACCTTTGTAGGCTTGCACTGTCCTCGCTTCCTAGCTTTGACAGCTTCCTCCACAGAGGGGACACCAGTCTCAGCCATTACAAGCACCTTTGTTTTACGCTGGCTTCCGCGGCCACGTTTGAGGTGCTTGTCCTTCTGCTCTTCAGGAACTTCTGTCGAGAAATAGCCTTCATCAAGTTCGACTATGCCGTCCAGTTCGTACAATAGTTCGCTATAACCCATTGATAGACGCAATTTATGAAGAAGAGACCAAATAGGAGCGTAATGCTTATGGCCGATTTGACGTTGAAGTTCCATCGCAGAGAAACTTTTCTTCGTTATGGCAAGCATAAACATAGCCATGAACCAATAATAGAATGGAAGATGAGAACCATGCATGACCGTGTTTGTACGAAGGCTCTGCCTATAATGGCAGCCCTTGCACTCGTAGCATTCCTTGTCACGCTTCCAGTAATGGACTATGCCCCCGCATACAGGACATACCACACCGACCTTATCTCTGTGTCGCTTCCATGCTGCCTTGCAGCTCTGTTCATCGGAGTAATGCTTCATAAATTCTACTATCTTCATAATGTCGTAATATTGAGTATTGTAGCAAAATTACCACTTCGTGGTGTCAACTTATGACATTATGGCTTTTTAGGTAATAAAATTGATAATCATAAATTCTTTTTGTAATTTTGCACTGTTATAAAAAGCCCATTTCCTCATGTTTAAAAAATACGACAAGGTTGCATATATAATTACACTTTCCCTGCTTTCTGTTTTTGTGTTGATGAGTTGCTTCCCTGCGCTGAGTGCAGTCGGCGGTTTTGTAACCCCGCCTGTGGCACTTTTTGTGGGATTGGTCTACGCGCTTTTGTTCGGCAAGCCTTTTGCATCATTCAACAAGAAGATGTCTAAGGTATTGTTGCAGTATTCCGTCGTCGGACTTGGATTCGGAATGAATCTTTATGAGTCGCTTGCATCGGGCGGCAGCGGTATGTTGTTCACTATAGTTTCAGTATTCGGGACTTTGGTTATCGGATGGTTCATCGGCCGCAAATTGTTGGGAGTGGACAGAAATATATCCTATCTGATAAGTTCGGGAACTGCCATCTGTGGTGGTAGCGCAATAGCTGCCGTCGGTCCAGTCATCAAGGCTAAGGATAATGAGATGTCTGTGGCATTGGGATGTGTCTTTATTCTGAATGCCGTTGCGCTTTTTATTTTTCCGGCCATTGGTGAGTTGCTTGGTCTCACCCAACAGCAGTTTGGCACTTGGGCGGCTATAGCTATTCACGACACAAGTTCGGTGGTAGGTGCTGGAGCTGCGTATGGCGAGGAGGCATTGCAGGTGGCAACAACCATTAAACTCACAAGGGCTTTGTGGATTATTCCAGTGGCGCTGTTTACCTCTTTTCTGTTCAAGAGCGAGGGAAAGAAGGTCTCTGTGCCTATGTTTATTATCCTCTTTGTGTTGGCTATGGTGGTGAATACCTATCTGCTTAGCCGTTTCGAAGTGGGAGTTGTTATTGGTGATACTATAAATCTTGTTGCCCGTAAACTGTTGACTATTACTCTGTTCTTTATCGGAGCCTCACTGTCGATTGATGTGCTTAAAAGCGTGGGCTTGAAGCCGCTGTTGCAGGGTGTACTGCTATGGATTGTGATTAGCATTGCTTCGCTTGCTTATATTTGGTAATCATTTAAATTATTTATCGAAATAACTTGAAAAATAGATTCAAGGTGGGGACGAGGGTGTACGCGTACACCCTCGTCTTTTTTTGAAAGAAAAGTACTTGTAGCCATTGTTTTTTTTGATTTTTTTTAAATTTGCAATGTTAAACATTTTGCCATTCTGACAAAAGTTTTATCTTGCCCTTTGGTAGCGCTTGGACAGTAATGGCGCATTTATTAATGATAACACAAAATAATTATAATATGCGTATTTTCAGTTTTTTCGCGATTGTACTGGCAATGACAGCATCGTGTGTGGGCTTTATTTCGTGTAGTGAGGATATAAACACTTCAAACAGATATACATTTACAGGAGAAACCATTGCCGATTTTATATTGAATCGAGAAGAGCGCTTCGGTAGTATGATAAAAATTTTCCGTCAAGCCGAAAAGTTTGGACTGCTCTCTACTTATGGCAGATACACGGTTTTTGTACCCGGAGATTCGGCTATAGAGGCGTACATACGCAAACAGTATGAAATATATGACTCAACGAAGAACGATCCTGTCCCCACATGGACAGGTATCACGTCACCCTATCTCGAAGATTTGTCCGATTCTATGGCTGTTGTCATCTCTAATAGTCACATCGTGCCGTACAAATACGAAATGGCGGATATGAAAGAGGGTGTGCTTGATACGCGAAACTACAACGATCGATATCTGAGTGTGAGTTTTACGACCGTAGACGAGCGTTTCAGAATAATGATTAACAATCAGGCTGGAATAACCGAAGGCGATAACTTGGTGGAAAATGGAGTAGTGCATCTTGTTGATGCCGTTGTGTCGCCATCAACAAACAGTTTGCCTAAGGTAATATCCGATTATCCATACTTCAGCATCATGTCGGCTGCACTGATAGAGACCGGCATTGACGAACAACTGCAAAAATATGTTGAATTGCTTAAAGGTAAGGAGTATCCTTATGCTTATGAGAGTTGCAGTGGAGGTATATATCCTCTCAGCTATTATGCTAAGTTTACAGCATTCTTAGAGCCTAACGAAGTGTTTGCCAAATATGGTATATATACGTTGGATGATTTGAAGGAGTTTGCACAGAAGTGGTATGGCACTGAAGATGTCAACGATCCTACAAGCCCCAAAAATGCATTGTATAAATTTGTAGCTTATCACTTTCTGAACAGAGAATTGAACTACAATATTATAGTACACTACAATATCGACCATCAGAGCTATAAGAGCGAGCGCGTGGGCTCGGGTATGGTGCAGGGTCTTGACCGAAAAGAATATTACGAGACTTTCTTGGGAACTATGGTCAAAGCTGTAAAGCCTTTGAGTAGCGACAAGGCTGAAGAAGCGCAGAATATCTATCTCAATTATTCACATAATGGATGTATAAATCCTCAGATGCTCAATCATTTGAATATACGTGTCATCGACCTCTCTACGTTTACGAAAATGAACGAGGCTTATGCCGATTTCTCATCCGGAGCATTGAATGGTGTTATCCATCCTATTGACAAGATACTCATCTACAACGAGGACGAAATGAAAGGAAACGTGTTGAACGAACGTATGCGTTTCGATGTAGCAACGCTTCTGCCCGAGCTTACCAACAATGGTGTGCGTTATGCTCGTTGGCAAGAGACAGGTGGTTGCTTCCACATTCCCGATGGATATTGCAAAAACATTGAAATGTATTCAACTACCACCGAATGGCACTATTATTGTCCTTATTCGTGGGGCACAAACTATTTCGGCGACGAGATTATTGTATCGGGTCAGTTCGACTTTGCCTATCGTCTACCCCCTGTTCCCGCAGGTACATATGAGCTGCGCATGGGTTACACCGCCACTTGGGCACGCAGTATAACACAGTTCTACGTCGATGGTAAGATTACAGGTATTCCTGTCGATTTACGCATTCTGATGGACGATCCGCGCATCGGTTGGATTGACGATAATACAACCGAGGACGATGGCGTGGAGAACGATAAGATTATGCGAAGCCACGGATATATGAAAGCTCCTTCTTCATATTACGCCACCCATCTCAATGACGGAACAACAGCACGTGGTTACAAAGGTGCCGGACGAATAATAATCACACAGCAGCACTTCACTGGAAAAGGTCATTGGCTACGCATGAAGAAGGTTGACGAACCTTTGGATCGCCAGTTCAACCACGACTATTTCGAGCTTGTGCCGAAATCGGTGCTCACAGGTCCTAATCCCGAGGACAGGTATTAATATATCACTCAAAAGCATATGAAGAGATGAAAGGGGACTTGCCTGTTTTGTTCTTTGCCATTGTAGTCTCCGTAGTTTCAGCGCATGGCAAAAAAGAGAAGCATGGCTATCCCATAAATCCTGTCTCTTATACCCCGATGCACGCTTTGAAGCATATATCGATAGTGTGTTGGAGATAGTTGCCAAAGCACAGGAACCGGACGGCTATCTTTATGCGAGCCGTACTATGAACCCCGAGCATCCGCATCATTGGTCGGGTAGCACAAACGTTGGGAACTTGTCGAAGTAGACAGCCACGAGTTCTACAACCTTGGCCACATGATTGAGGGGCAATAGCATGTTATCAAGCCGCCGGGAAACGTAAATTTTTGGATATAGCTATAAAGTATGACGATTGTATCTGTCGGTTTATTGGTTTGAGGATGAACCCGACGGTAATTGTCGCATGCCTAAATGGTGGAAACTTTATTATAAGAACGCTTCAGACGGATGGACCGAGGTGGAAAACGCCGTAGGCTATGGAGTGGAGAAAGGTAAATTCAATGCAGTGAAGTTCGACACGGTAACGGCAAAGGCATTTAAACTCGAAGTTGCTCTCCCCGATGGTTACTCCACAGGCATTTATGAGTGGAAAATAGAGTAGTTTTCATAAGTTTTGTTAAGCACTTAAAGAATGAGGCAACCGGTTGCCTCATTC
>JAFTTA010000129.1 GCA_017467015.1 Bacteroidaceae bacterium | reverse complement strand
TTAACAGACGGACTAGTGGCACTGCTCGAAAACAACGATATAAAAAAAGTGGGACTATCGCTGCACGACGACTTTCATGTACTCAGCAAACGAAGAAGTTTCACACCGGGCAGTTTCGTCGAACTTCAAAAATATGTCTCCGACTTCGGCATAGAAGAGATGAGCCTGCAAAAGATATTTGCAATAATCTTCGGTGAGCGCATTTCCAAGAGCCAGCAACTGACCAACTGGGAAGCCGACGTACTCACAGACAAGCAGAAACTCTATGCAGCCACAGACGCGTGGGCATGTCTGAACATATACAACTACCTTGAAGAAATAAGAAACAAATAACTATGGAAAAAGCCGTAATTCTTAAAAGAGGAAAAGAAGAATCGTTGCTCCGTCAGCATCCCTGGATATTCTCCGGAGCCATACAGCGCATAACCGGCAAACCCGAGGAGGGTGAGATTGTCACAGGATACACCAACGACAACAAATTCATAGCACGCGGACACATAAAGGTGGGAAGCATCGAAGTGAGAGTGCTCACCTTCGATAATGAACCCATCGACCACAATTTCTGGAAACAACGCATAACCACTGCATACGAAATGCGTCAAAGCATAGGCATAGCCGACCGCGACGACAACGACACCTTCCGTCTGGTTCACGGCGAGGGCGACAACCTCCCCGGGCTCGTAGTAGACATCTACGGCGACACAGCCGTGATGCAAGCACACAGCGTGGGCATGCACATGAACCGAGGAGAGATAGCCACAGCACTACAAGAAGTTCTTGGCGAGAGAATAAAAAACATATACTACAAGTCGGAGACCACCCTCCCCTACAAAGCCGACCTCAACCAAGAGAACGGCTACATCGTAGGCAAAAGTTCCACCAACGTAGCAACGGAATATGGCCTAAAGTTCCACATTGACTGGTTACGCGGACAAAAGACAGGATTTTTCATTGACCAGCGCGAGAACCGCGCCCTGCTTGAGAAATACTCAAAAGGGCGCAAACTGCTGAACATGTTCTGCTACACCGGCGGATTTTCCATCTATGCCATGCGTGGTGGCGCCGAACTTGTTCACTCTGTTGACAGTTCATCAAAAGCAATAGACCTGACCAATGCCAATGCTGAGCTTAACTTCCCCGGCGACAAGCGCCACGCCGCATACGCCGAAGACGCGTTCGACTATCTGGAAAAGATGGGCGACAACTACGACCTGATAATACTCGACCCACCCGCCTTTGCTAAGCACCGCGACTCGTTGCGCAATGCACTCATAGGCTATCGTCGTCTGAACGCCAAAGCAATGGAAAAAATCAAGCCCGGCGGAATTATCTTCACTTTCTCATGTTCTCAGGCTGTGAGCAAGGAAAACTTCCGCACAGCAATATTTACAGCGGCAGCCACAGCCAAACGCAAAGTGCGCATACTGCACCAGTTGACACAGCCTGCCGACCACCCAGTAAACATCTACCACCCCGAAGGAGAATATCTGAAAGGACTGGTGCTATATGTAGAATAAGCACACATACAACATCCACCAAGAAAGGGCGTAAGCATGTCGGTCAACACACAGAAACCCACACTAAGGCAACGACCAGATAATAAAAACAAGATTTTCCTATAAATTAAGGATTAATAATGATGGTGGCTCAGAGATTTACTTCTGAGCCACCATCATTATTACAATGCCAACCAAACATTCACACTGAGATATGAACAACAGGGAGTCTCATCACATTCATTAGATTCCAAACAACAAAAAATCCCTATTCAAAGATGAATTGAGGATATGCAAAACTACCGTCAATACGATAGACTGCACCCCATTCCGATGCTTTGTGCATTCCAGACAATGTATATTTGTCATAATAACCATTGATGGACATCCTTTTGCTTTTAGGTGCTACAAAGCATATAGTCCCTTCAGTCATCTCTTTTTTGGCATTATCCCAAGTACTATGCAAAATAACATTTTCATCACTGCGCTCTCTTGAGAAAGTTGCCAATTCTTTGGGTTTATTGCCATCCATCGTATATAATTTGTAAACATTTCCTTGCCGCGTCATAATATACTGCTTTAAACTACTGATATTGCTGCAGTCTCCAAAAACAACAATCTCGCCTTTGTTATTGACAGCACTGCATACACCTGACTGATTCTTATAGCACTTCCATCTGCCATCAGCATAAAATGATGCAATTGCAGCCGGAACATTTGTGCAATCATTCATATTTACATCTATGATGTAATCCTTACGATGGAAGTCACCTATACCGACATGGGCATAACCTGCATCATTAAAACTGCCTGCCACATTGAAGATTTCTTCAGAAACAGGATTTCCTTTTAGATTAATATAGCCTATTTTCGCTTTATTAAGGTCATTTCTAACATCACGCAATTCATTTATACCATTCTTTTCCTTTCTTTCGGGAACCAAAAAATCGGTAGAGCTTATAGCAGGTTTATATGTATCTGTACCAGTGGTGGAATATATTGCTCTGCCTTTATTGAAATTACCTATATATGAGTATTTGCCAAAAGGAACAATCTCCTCTCCTTTACCATTGTAAATTGCATACTCATAATGCTTGGGAAGACCACTCTTATTTGCGAGCCTGCTGACAACGACAGAACCATCCTCATTGAAACAATCAGGAAATCCCAAGAATGGTGTCTGAAAATTGCCGGTTTCGATATTGAGCAAAGACCATGAATCTCTTTTACCATTAAGAGTTACCCACACATTACCCCATTCGTTTGCATATTCCGTGCTTCCTACAATAGGATATTTCTTCACATTCAATTTTTCGTCCAGATAAAAATATATTCGTTTTTCATTGAAAGGGACATTACGCTCCAATATATTATATGCCACAGCATATCCATTCTTGAAATCATATATTTTATCATACTCATCGGACTGCTTCTCTCCATTCTCATTAATAAAGAAATATTTATCCTCCTGAACACATATAGCATAGCCATTTTTAAACTCACCAATATAGTCACTCATGGCTACTCTTTTCTCATAATTCATACAAGAGGAGGTGGTAGCAATAATACCAGCACATAAGAAAAATTTGATTAAATTCATTTTGATAGTTGTTATTTGGGTTTTTTCATGTTAAAACAGTATTCAACACACATCCACGCAAAGCGTAAAGACATAATTGCACTCCACAAGGTAAGAAACAGTACTCTCTTTTATTGTTTCGCCACCATTGATATACGATATACGGAACTCACCTTTGTCGCCGACAGCAAAAGGCTCTATGATGAAATTAGCGGCATAGCTGCCACCTCTGTTTCCAATAATTTTGTAAAAGCTCTCTTTTGCCGACCAATGAAGCAACAAGGCTGTCTGTTCATCACTAACATCGAGCCGTGCCTCTTCGCAAACATTCATAAAACGCCTGCGCACCTTGAAGACCTTAGTACCGCGATGCTCAATATCTATTCCGACATCCCCGCCCGAGCATAACGCCACAGCAACATAACCATCGGTGTGTGAAATACTTATATTACGATTATCGCCACATAGCCGAGGCTTACCGTTAGCATCATTAACAACGCAAACCCCGGTGCCCAAGAGTTCGCGCACCAACATGCGCGACGCAAGCCATTGGCAGCGACGTTTCTCATTAGAAAAATGCGTCAAAGCATACTCTACAAAAGATTTATTCTCGCAGATGGAAGAAATTTCAGAAAACTGTCCTACGACCTCGCAGACAGCCCACTCAAGATTACCATCCTTATAATGATGACAGAGACGCAAAAAAGGGTTATTCTTCAGCACCATCTTTCTTAGTATCAACAGCCGGAGATGTCACCTTTATCTTCACAATACGGTGCATATTGCGCTGCATTACCTCAAAATTGATGCCGTTGCACTGCAAGACCTCATGTAACTGAGGGAACTCGCCTTTAAGTTCCAGCAACAGACCGGCAAGCGTATCTGCCTCACCGGCAAGTTCATCAAAATCGTCACCATCAAGGTTCATTATCTTGTAGAAATCGGCAAGCAACACTTTACCGTCGAACATAACAGTATGCTCATCAATACGCTCGTAAGGAAGGTCGGTTTCATCAAACTCGTCGTTAATCTCGCCCACAATCTCTTCAATTATATCTTCGAGAGTAACAAGGCCTGAGACACCACCAAACTCGTCGACAACGATTGCCATATGCACACGCACAGCTTGGAAATCGCACAAAAGGTCGTCGATTTTCTTTGTCTGCGGCACGAAATAAGGCTGACGAATGAGGGTCTGCCATTTGAATGTCTCACCACGATTAAGATAAGGTAAAAGATCCTTTATGTAGAGCACCCCTCGTATATCATCTTGCTTGCGCGAGTATACAGGGATGCGTGAATAAGCATTTTCGGCAGCACAGCGCAACACCTCGTTATAGGGTGCGTGAACATCGAGCATCACCATATCCATACGCGAGGTCATAATATCCTTCACTGTTTCGTCACCGAAACGAATGATGCCCTGCAACATTTTCTGTTGCTCGCCAATCTCTTTTTTATCAGTAAGTTCAAGCGCCTGCTCAAGTTCATCAACCGACAGTGAGTAGTTCTTCTTTGAAACAAGGCGGTCGGTAAAAGCGGTACACTTCACAAGCAATTTCGAGAATGGAGCCAACAATTTATAAAGGAAATATATGCCGTGTGACACGAAACGCGCAAATTTACGGACATTGTTCTTTGAATAAATCTTTGGCATCACCTCGCCAAATAGCAGCAATAAGAACGACAATATAACCGTCAGCAGCAAGAACTCCACCCACTCAGGTGCCGCCGAAAAATCTAGCACCTTCATAAAGAAGAAGTTAAACAGCATAACGATAGCCACATTCACGAAGTCGTTGGTTATCAATATAGTCGCCAACAAACGATCGGGTTGTGAAAGCATTGCCATTATTTTCTTATCCGAAATATTTTTTTCCTCGTTCATCTCCTCAAAGTCTGTTGAGGTAAGCGAGAAGAGTGCTATTTCTGAACCCGAAGCAAAAGCAGATGCCATTAGCAACAACACAGCCAAGCAGAATGCCACCAATGCTGCAGCATCAGGTGCATTAAATGTTATTCCCGGAATAAGAGAAAGGGGCTGTAAGACAGCAAGAATATCCATTAATAGTCAATTAAATTTAGAAGCTTTTTAAATTTCTAAAAAAAAATATTATATTGGAAGCTGCTATTTCGTTGTCTTTTATGTTCAAAAATGTCTGTTTCTCCTTTTTCACTATTACATAGTTCGCTATGCACTCTTTGAAAAACAAATAAACATCCTATTTTCTACATAAAAACTTGGCGATATAATTTTAAACAGCTTTTTATTTTACTGCACCACTTTGTTGATTATTTGCCTGACGATAAGAGAGCATTTCCATATTCTCGGCAAGTATCTCGGTGCGGTAACGGCGTATGCCCGTCTGATCCTCATAAGTCGTAGTTCTTATTTTGCCCTCGATAAAAAGTTTGTCACCTTTGTGCACATACTTCTCTACGACTTCGGCAAGACCACCCCACATCACCACATTGTGCCACTCTGTACGTTCGGGAACTTGTGTACCATTCTGCAATGTATATCCACGCTCGGTTGTTGCAAGCACTATGTTCGCAACAGCCATGTTTCTATCAAGATGACGAACCTCGGGGTCTTTACCCACATTTCCAATAAGAATTACTTTATTTACAGACATTTTCCGTTTTTTTACATTTTGCGATGCAAAGTTACAAATAAATTGAACTATAACATAATAATATATAAAAAAAACAGATGCACGCGAAAAAGCCATTCAAAAATATCGACATCTATTTTTTCAATCTTCAAGATAATATGTAACGGTTGTAACAACCCTCACATGCTTGACATAAGGAGTATTCGCATCCCTGTCGGTTATTGAAAATGTACCCTGATTAGCATTGCGTATTTTACCAAGGTTGCTATCGGAATCTTTTGCAAATTTTTCGGCAGCACTGCGTGCATTCTTCGTAGCCTCTTCAATCATGGCAGGTTTAATTTCGTTCAAACCGGTAAATTCGTATGTCACGCGATACTGATAATCGTCACCTACAATGGCAATACCCTGCTTCATCAGTTCGGCTTGTTCCTGCATCAGATGTCGCACCACATCAACCTGTCGAGAGGTAACTGTAATAACGCTTGCAGCTTTATATCTGAAAGGGCTGTTATCCGAGCTGTATCTATCGCCCTGCCTATCGTATACCGAAGGCGGCGAAACGCTTATCTCATTTTCAGAAATTCCTTTCGATTTCAAGAAGTCCACGATAAGTCCATTTTTGCGTGTAAGTGTTTCGTACATAGCAGCGGGATCATTACCAGCCTCTTTGTATACAAGTGGCCAAACGACAAGGTCGGCAGGAACATCCATTTCGGCAAGACCCTTCACGCTCACCACGCGCTCTTTTTCAATGAACATACTCACTGCGCTTTTCACTACAAAGCCCAAAAGCAATATTCCCACAGCCAAAATACCAGCTTCTATCCTAAAATTTTTCATAATTATCAAAATCGTTAAACACTCTTGCAATATTCGTAAAAATCATTCAAAAAACAAACCTTTATAGTGTAATAATAGTTAAAATTCACATTATGAAAGATGGTTTGCGAAACACCGGCCAAAAGATGCAATTTATTGCAAATAATAACGCCTCATCGCGTCCTATCAAATAGTATTCATAATTACTTCCATAATCTTTTAAAACCACCTTACGCAATGGCAAACGCAAGACAACATCTACAATATGCCACTCTCCGTCGGCAACGCCATGACAGTAAGAGTAACATATTTCCAAAAGCATGTTTTCCGAGGGCAATGCATTGTTCATATCAAAGCACTGCCTGCGGAACGAATGTCGGCTACCCGACAAGAAACAGGCACCATTCCACGCCGCACAAGGCAACGACATTGTCTCACATGCTTTATATACCCCAAGGTCGTCCATAAGTAACAAAGAGGATATGAAAATATCTCCATTTGACTCGTGCACAACTTCTGGGAGATAAAAATCTATAATAAAGTATAATGCCGAAGAGTTTTTTTTACTGCACGTTGCAGCTACGCAAGCCGCGCAGACATCGTCGTTGCGAGAAACACATCCGCACGACAACAAGGTTATCAGAAAGAGACACACAAGCACACGCATCATATAAGGGCACATAGAATGTAACCTTAAAAACACGTGAAAAGTAGAAAAAGTTTTATAAAATCAAAAAACTCAGAAATTGTTTTATGGTATCAGCAACGAACTGTCGCCGTAGCTTAGGAAACGGAATTCATTTGCAAGAGCATAGTCATATATAGACTTCCAATCGCCCTTCACAAAAGCCGAGACAAGCAACAGCAGTGTGCTTTTCGGTTGATGAAAATTTGTCACTATCGCCTTTACAATCTTGTAATTATACCCTGGAGCAATCATTATGCGGGTGTGCGAATGTATCTTCTGTAGCCCATGGTTATCCATATAATCTCACAACGCACGTAACGCATCGACAGCGCTCATCGTATGCTCCTTTTCGTATGGCATCCATTGTGTCACAGCGAGCGCTTCAGGGTCGATGTTTTTATCCGCCGCAACCATCTCGCCTATGAAATAGAGGCTCTCGATGGTACGCACCGATGTTGTGCCCACGGCAACGACAGAGGCTTCGGCAGCAACTATACGTCCGATAAGTTCACGACTCACCTCTATGTACTCTTCGTGCATCTCGTGGTCGGCAATAAGGTCGCTCTTTACAGGCTTGAAAGTGCCCGCACCCACATGCAGAGTAACCTCCTCGCAGTCGACACCTTTTGCACGCAGAGTATCAAAAACAGCAGGAGTGAAATGCAAACCCGCCGTAGGAGCCGCCACCGAGCCTTTTATCTTTGAGTAAACAGTCTGATAGGTTTTTTTGTCATTCTCTTCCGTAGCTCTGTTAAGATAGGGAGGGATGGGAAGTTCGCCGACACTCTCAAGCAGTTCGGCAAAAGTGACTCCTCCACTCCATGTGAAACGCACCGAATTTACCTGTGCGGGAGAGCTCAAACGCTCGGCAGTGAGCATCACCTCGCTACCGTCTACATAGACAGTTTGCGAAAGAAGACCGCTTTTCCATCTGTTTGAATTTCCCACAAGTGCCTGCCACACACAGCTCTCGGTCTGTTGGAAGACAAGCGCATAGTCGCTCGGATTTTCCGGTTCGAGACAAAAAACCTCAATCAGCGCACCCGTCGGTTTGCGGAAACGGAGCCTTGCCTGAATAACTTTCGTGTTGTTGAAAATCATCAGACTGCCTGCAGGAATATGTTCGGCAAGATTGCAGAAAACATCCTTTTCTATCACGCCCTTATTATATACAAGCAATTTTGAACTATCACGCTCGGGCAACGGATATTTTGCAATTCTCTCGTCGGGCAATAGATAATCGTACTCTGCAATTTCTATATTCTTTACACTGTTCATGGAGTGTTACTATTTAGAAGCATTTTAGATTTTTTTGAAGCTGTTTTACTCTAAAAAATGGGCAACACAAATTTCATACAACTTCTTAATTGAGCGCCAAAATTATTAAAATTACGGGTAAAAACCACCATACTTCAACCGAAAATGCCATCTTTGGCTCCACTTTTCGGCAAAAGTGTCCTGCAAAATTCAAAATTTCAGAAAACAACAAATTTGTTTTGCATTAAAAACACTTTATATTAAATTTGCAAGTTGTGAAAATCAACACTACTTTTTCACAAGATAAAAAGCAGAATAATAATTGAATAAATTCAACCACAATGAAATCCCTCCGTTCACTCTACCGAATAGGTTTAGGACCGTCGAGCAGTCACACAATGGGTCCAAACAGAGCTGCCATTCAGTTTGCCGAGCGATGCGGCAACGCCGACGCATACAAAGTAACGCTATACGGCAGTTTGGCGGCAACAGGTCGCGGTCACATGACAGATATAGCCATCATCAGCGTATTGGAACCTATAGCTCCATTGGAGATAATATGGGAGCCCGAAACATTTCTGCCATTCCACTCAAATGGGATGAAATTTCAAGGCTACAAAGAGGGAAAACTCATAGACGAATGGGTTATATACAGCGTGGGCGGTGGTGAACTTGCCAACGAAAAAACCATCAAGAACGAGGCAGACATCTACCCTCTGACCACCATTCACGACATAATGCAATGGAGCGACGAAACAGGATGCACTTTTTGGGAATATGTTGAACAGTGCGAAGGTCCCGACATTTGGGAATACCTTAAAACCGTGTGGGACACCATGCAGGCAACCATTGCCCGCGGACTGGAGAACGAAGGAGTGCTTCCCGGAGGATTAGGCTTGCAACGCAAAGCAGGCACCTATCTGCTAAAATCAAATTCATATAGTTCGTCGGTACGCAGCAAAGCGAGAGTATATGCCTATGCACTTGCCACATCCGAGGAGAACGCCAGCGGAGCGACAGTGGTGACAGCACCCACCTGCGGTTCGTGCGGAGTGCTTCCTGCCGTACTGCACCACCTTGCCAGCGACCACCACTTCAGCGAAGCACGCCTGCTGCGTGCCCTTGCCACAGCCGGTCTTTTCGGTAACATAGTAAAAGAGAACGCCTCAATTTCGGGCGCTGAGGTTGGTTGCCAAGGCGAGGTAGGCGTTGCTTGTGCCATGGCAGCCGCAGCAGCATGTCAGTTGTTCGGTGGCACAATAAACCAGATAGAATATGCCGCAGAAATGGGATTGGAACACCATTTGGGACTCACCTGCGACCCCATGTGCGGTCTGGTGCAGTTGCCATGCATAGAGCGCAATGCCATTGCCGCATCGCGCGCACTTGATGCCTGCACCTACTCCATGCTCTCCGACGGCAAGCACAAGATAGATTTCGACCGCATTGTAGAGGTGATGCACGACACCGGTCACGACCTGCCCGTGCTCTACAAAGAGACATCAACCGGTGGTATTGCCAAACTTGAACTGAAAAAGAAAAAATAGGACAAACATAATAACACAATAAGGAAGATGAAAAAATTATTTCTGCTATTAGCCCTGCCCTTTGTAGCCCTTACGACACAAGCACAAGAGGCAGAAAAAACACAAGACTGCAAAAAAGTGCGCCCCAACTACGCACTCGCCGAGCGTTTCTCACCCAAGAAAGTGGGACAGATGGTAAAATCCACATCAGTTAACCCTCATTGGTTCTCCGATGGAAAAAAATTCTGGTATTCGTGGACATATTCCGACGGCACACGTTACTACATTGTCGATGCCAAAAATGGTAAGAAAAAAGAGATGTGGGACATGGCAAAGCTGGCTGCCGAGATTTCGGAAAAAACCGGTGACCCTTACGATGCACAGCACCTCCCTCTACGCGACCTGCAACTGCGCGAGGACCGCTACATACGCATTGGCATACAGTCGAAGCTCGAAATTCCCAAACAACTGAAACGTTGGGAACGCAACGACACAGCCAAGATTGCAAAAATCAAGAAAGAGAACCAAAAAGAGAACAAATATTTCCACTTTGAGTACGACCTCGAAGAGGACAAACTCATAGAGCGCACAAAAGACGAAATAGAGGATTTGTACCCCAGCTATCCCTATTGGGCAAACGTATCGCCCGACGGCAAATATGTCATCTACGAGAAAAACTGGAACCTTTGGTACATGACAATAGAAGAGCTTGAGAAACTCCGCATCTGGGACAAAGACTCAACCGTTGTGGAGCACCAGCTCACCACCAATGGCCGTCCCGGACGTTGCTACGCATGGCATCCCGTAGGTACAGAGAAGGTCGACAGCACTGCACGTTTCAGTGTTGGCGGTCTGTGGTCGCCCGACTCACGTCACTTTGTGATGGTGCATCAGAAAGACTCCATGCTGAAAAACTTCTGGGTGATTAACTCGCTCAGTTCGCCCCGCCCCACTCTGGAGACCTACAAATATCAGATGCCCGGTGAGCCCGGTCCCATCGCCACCATGGAGTTGTTCGACATGGAGAAGAAGAGTAGCAAATTCATCAACATCGCAAAGTTCAAAGAGCAGACCGTGGGAGTGCTCCAGGCACCCGGCAAACTCGAAAAGATGTACGAGCGTCCCCACCGTCGCGTATGGCTGGGCACAGATAAAGAGTTCTACTTCCAACGCACCAGCCGCGACCTGAAGAAAATAGAGGTTTGCCGCGTGAACGTGGAGAGCGACAGCGCCATCACCATAGTACACGAGGAGATGAACACATCCATAGAGTCACGCCAGATAAGAGTGGTGAACAACGGCAAGAACTTCATCCAATGGTCGGAGCGCACAGGCTGGGCAATGCTCTACCTCTACGACATGGATGGCAATCTGCTGAACCCCATCACCGAGGGCGATTTCCATGTTGACGAGATTGTAGCCATCAACGACAAAGAGAAAAAAGTGTACTTCACAGCACAGGGATATAACAAATGGGAGAACCCCTACTACACACACCTGTTCAGTGTAGGTTACGACGGCAAGGGCCTGAAACAGCTCGACAAAGGCGACCTCAACGGCAGCTTCAGAGTAGCCGAGGATGGAAGTTCATTCGTTGCCAACAGCTCACGCGTGGACACAGTGCCCACTTCAATCCTCTACAGCGCATCGGGCAAACAACTTGAGCACCTTGAGACAGCCGACCTTTCACGCCTGTTCGATGCCGGCTATAAATACCCCGAACGTTTCAAAGTGAAAGCAGCCGACGGCATCACCGACCTCTATGGTGTTATGTACAAACCCTTCGACTTCGACTCAACAAAATGCTACCCATTGATTGAGTATGTATACCCCGGTCCTCAGACAGAGGCTGTGAACGTAAGCTGGTCATCGGGCATGAACCGCATAGACCGTCTGGCACAGATGGGATTCGTTGTCATCACCATCGGTAACCGCGGAGGACACCCCAACCGCTCAAAGTGGTACCACAACTTCGGTTACGGCAACTTGCGCGACTATGGTCTTGCCGACAAGAAATATGCAGCTCAGCAGCTCATTGCACGCCACTCGTTCATCGACGGCGAGCGCGTGGGCATACACGGACACTCGGGCGGTGGCTTCATGTCTACAGCAGCCATACTCTATTACCCCGACTTCTTCAAGGCAGCCGTTTCGTGTGCCGGCAACCACGACAACCGCATCTACAACCGCTGGTGGAGCGAGAAACACCACGGTATAAAAGAGGTAATAAATGAATCGGACACAACATTCGCATACCGCATAAGCACCAACCAAGAGCTTGCCGGACGTCTGAAAGGACACCTTATGCTCGTAACCGGTGATATGGACAACAATGTGAACCCTGCGAACACCATCCGCGTAATCAACGCGCTAATTAGAGCAAACAAACGCTTCGACATATTGTTGCTCCCCGGACAGCGTCACGCATTCACCGACATGGACGAGTACTTCTTCTGGAAGATGGCAGACCACTTCAGCCGCTATCTGCTTGGCGAGTCAAAGACCGAGACCGACATAAAAGAGATTAACAACGACTGATAAAAAAACCTAAATAAAAAATAGTCATAAATGCAAAGCAAAAGCATTTATGACTATTTTTGCATTAAACAACAGTAACATGGCAAAAAGGATATTGGTAACAGGAGCAAGCGGTTTTGTAGGCAGCCGCTTCGTCAGTGCAATGCGTGATAAATACGAACTTCTGACACCCTCGCATCATGCTCTCGACATAACATCCGCCGAGGATGTAGAGCAATACATTGCCCACAACCACCCCGACACGATACTGCACCTTGCCGCACTCTCAAATACATGGTACTGCGAGAACAACCCCGAAGAGAGCTACAAAGTGAATGTCACAGGAGTGGAAAACCTTGCAAGAGCCGCCGCAAAGCACAATGCCAAATTTGTCTTTTTCTCATCGGATCAGGTCTACAACGGCAATCACGAACAAGGATTACTCAACGAGAGCGTTGAGCTGCATCCCGAGAACCACTACGGACGTCACAAACTGCTTGCCGAGCAACGCGCAACTGCGGCATGCAACGACAGTGTAGCTCTGCGTGCCACATGGATGTACGACCACAGACGCGAAGGCATGCCACTGCACGGCAATTTTGTGGTAAACATTAAAAACGCCATCGAAAGCGGAACACCTATAAAATTTGCCACACGCGAATATCGCGGCATCACATGGGTAGAAGAGGTTATCAGCAACCTCCCCCACACATTCTCGCTGCCGGGCGGAGTATATAATTTCGGAGCCGAGAACTGCCTCAACAGCTACGAGACAGCCTGTGCCTACTGCACACTGCTCGGCAAGAACCCCGAAGAAATAATCATTGCCGACAAAGATCGCTTCCCCGAGCACAAGCGCAACATAAGCATATCCATGCAGAAAGCGACAAAAGCCTCAAAGGGCGCTATAAAATTCAGCGACACCCTTCGAGGCCTTGAGATATTTGAAAAAAGAAATAACGTCTGAACACTATTTCCTCGCATCGAGACGTTTCACCACCTGACCGTAGATGATAAGCGCAAAAGCCGACACAAGAGCAATAGCTCCGAAATAGTACCATATATAATGAGCATTGGCACTTGCAGCCAACCACTCTTCATGCGTAGCAAAAAGCGCAGGCTCGGGACAATATTTACTCAGTAGGAAACCTGAAATTCCAAAGCCAAAGATAGACGAAAGGAATGAATGGAGATGGCTGAAGCCGAGATAAAGCCCCTCCTCGCCCTTAGGTGCCTGAAGCGAGAAATATTCAAGAAAACGGGGAGATATAAAAGTCTCTGCCAATCCCTGGAATACTATACCCACGACCATCATAAACGCAACAGGGTGCATGGTGAGAATAGTCTGACCGGCATCGAGCATATTACCCGAAGCCATGCACAGAGCAGAAATAGGCATGATGAACATACCCACAGTCATCGAAGTGAGAGCCGAACGACGACGCATCAGCTGAGTTACAAAGTTCACCGCAATAACCACCACCAAAGGATTGACGTTGGCATACCACGAAGGCGAAGCACCCTCGCCCGCCAGACGAAGCACATATTTAGGCATGGTGGCATAGAGCTGATGCTGCACCATCCAGAAACCGGTTATTATAATGATGAGAGTGATGAGACGACCATTTGTGCAAACCTTAATCAGCGCATTCCATATCTGCCCGAATGTCTTACCCTCGCCAGAGTGCTGCGAACTTTTATAGAAGAACCATATTGCCAACAAAGCAAGGAATGTCATAGTAGCCGAGAAATAGTTGAGCGATATAAGTCCCTCGTTACCAAGAGCCTCTCGCAAAGGTTTCACAATAGTCTTTCCCGAGAAGGCACCAATGTTCACCATTGCATAGAAAATGGAGAAACCCTTTGCACGCGTCTCGGGAGTAGTCTCCTTGGCAACAGTACCCGAGATAACACTCTTGATGAAAGCGCCACCACAAACGATGAGTGCCATAATGGGAATGATACCATAGCGCAGATTACTATCAAGCAGACCGGTAAATTTAGTAGTATCACTATACTGCACCAACCCTGCCGACTCGAGCCATGTGGGATATATGGCAAGCCCCAGATAACCACAGGTAAGCAGCGAGAAAGCCAACAACATAGAATTTCTGAAACCAATCTTGTCAGCCAAAGCACCTGCAAAGGTAGGTAACAGATAAAGACAAGCCGAGAAAACACCGGCAATGGCAGCCGACTGAATGTCGTCGAAGCCCAAAATACGGCTGAGATAAAGAGTTATGACAATAAAGACGCCATAATAGGCAGCGCGTTCAAACAGCTCCACGGTGTTAGCCACCCAGAAAGCCTTACTGAACTTAATTTTAGTTGTTGTAGTGCTCATAAATATAAATAATAGTTACATAATGATAATACAGACAGACGATAGAAAAAAACGGCGGAAATTGTTAATTTCCGTCGCATTTTCATTATCCATTGCAAAGATACTACAAACGAGCGAAATATATGAAACTTGCTTCGATATTTTTCAAAGCGGCAACGCGAAATTAGCGTTGCTAGCGACGACTGAACCTTTAGGTTCACAAAGGAGTGCAGTTTGCTGCTTCCAGTATATCTTCGAGGTTTACATCAAAGATACTACAAACGAGCGAAATATATAAAGTTTACTTTAAATATTTAACAGCGAGTGCAGTATATCTTCGAGAATTATCTCAAAGATACAACAAACGAGCGAAATATATAAAGTTTACTTTA
>JAFTTA010000128.1 GCA_017467015.1 Bacteroidaceae bacterium | reverse complement strand
ATTGGCGATGATGAGATTCGTGTGGTGACGATTGGGAATATAACTAATCATCCTCAGCCACGCGACCCACGCAGAAGATGGTGGGTGCTTGTATTGCTGATTATAGCTGGCATTGTGATGGCTGTTGCTGTTTATCTTGTGTTGTCGAATGAAGGAATCCATGAATCCTCTGCAGAGGTTTTATATTTGGAGGTACCACAAAATGATTCTCTCAATATTGAGCAACATAGGATTGTTACTCAAGAGAGTATAAAGAAT
Source organism: Bacteroidaceae bacterium (assembly GCA_017467015.1). Taxonomy (GTDB): domain Bacteria; phylum Bacteroidota; class Bacteroidia; order Bacteroidales; family Bacteroidaceae; genus HGM04593. Next base: position 3,922 of record JAFTTA010000128.1, on the reverse strand, counting down.
GATTCTGTCGATTCATCGGCGGCTGGCTTTACGGAACTGCGCGACACTACTATAAATGACGTTCCTTTGAAACTATATATTCCGCACAATGCAGAGATGTCGTTGCACATTGGCAAGATAGATAAAATGGATTCTACTATTGTGTATGTGGCTCAAGCTGCAGATGTAAGAGCCGACAATGGTAAAATCGTTGGGGCCTTTGTGCTCAAAGGCGAGCCTATAGCTAAAGGGCTTTCAAAACGTGGTTTTTGCGCTTCGATAAATGGCAAGGTTACTGTCGGTGTCGCCGATAATTCTCCGTTGTTCGAAGAGGCTGTAGAGAAAGGTGGATATTTCTTCCGTCAGTATCCGTTAGTGGATAATGGAGTTCTGGTTGAGAACCAACCTAAAGGCAAAACTATTCGTCGTGCAGTGTGTGATCGTGATGATGAGATATTAATGGTAGAAAGTGGCGTGCGCGAATCGTTTCACGACTTTGCACAGGCTCTTGTAGATTTGGGCATTGACAATGCTGTCTATCTTGTCGGTTCGGCAGCGTATGGTTGGGCTGTGGATAGCGAAGGTAAAAGGCATGAATTTGGAGATGAAAATATTTATGAGAGTCGCGGACGTCGCATGCCCAAGAATACAAGTTATATTGTTTGGAGAAAGAAGTAAGATTGTTAAAGAGTATTTCTAATAATTGCGTGCGTAAATAGTTTGGAAGTGATGATAAATGCAAAAAAATCAAATGATTATGTTATTTTCGATTCCATGTTTATTACTATAAAATGGTTTGGTTTTCAAACCATTTTATATTTCCTAACTCCTTAACCTATGGAACAATGAATATGCTACAGGTACACTTGCATTGATACTCATATACACTATGTTATATTCTTTTTACAGAGCCTATTCGATTAAAGAAACTCATATTAATTGGTCAATGTTGCTTTTGTTGGTGAGTCGATTATGTTGGCAATAAGGACTCATGTAAAGCATTAATATGCTATATTCGATAAATAGTAGCACTATGAAATGACACGCTGAATTCTATTTCATACACTGCAGGTATAAGTTCGTACAGTCGATGCAAAAATGCTCGGTTGTAGGAATATTTTTTTTGAAATTTGTGTAAGAATTAAGAAACAATTTGAATCTCATTAAAACAAAAATCCCATTTATGAAGACAAAAATTTACAACCTGATTATCATCGACGAGAGTGGTTCTATGCATGTTATCAAAAATGAGGCTATCGATAGTGTAAACGAGACTATACAGACAATTCGTGCGGCACAGAATGAGCACGAAGAGCAAGAGCACTATGTGACTCTTGTAACTTTCAACAACGAAGTAAAGACTATCTACGAGTGCGTGTCGGTGGAACAGGTACAGGAGTTGACAAGCGAAACTTATCGTCCCGGTTGTCGAACTGCTCTGTACGATGCTATGGGTGTTTCGTTAAATGCTCTTCGCACTAAGGTTGCCGATGGCGACAAAGTGGTAGTTACTGTGGTTACTGATGGATTGGAGAATGCATCAAAGGAGTATCACTGCATGGCGATAAAGGCTTTAGTCGAGGAACTTAAAGAGAATGATTGGGTGTTTGCCTACATTGGAGCCAACCATGATGTACAAGCTGCTGCCGCTGCAATAGCTATTACCAACACTCTCTGTTTTGAGGCTACAAGTGAAGGGGTTGAAAATATGGGTGTTGTGTGTAGCTCGGCTCGTACACGTCTTTTCGACCAAATGGCACACTCTTGTTTCTGCGCAAAAGAGGCCAACGAGAACTTTTTCAATGATGCCATATATGCAGATGTAAAGATGCTTTCAAAGGAGTTGTTCGAGGTGCAGTGTACGCGTAATAACGATTGGCGTTTGATTGATGCGAATGGGAATATGGTAAAGTAAATGTGAGATTTTTTGTTTATGAGAAACTTGGTTATATTTGCATTAATTATGTTGGGTGTTCTTCCGCTGTCGGCGCAAAAGAGTCGGGTGAAGGAGTCGCCTATAATAAAAGGAAAGGTGTTGCCTACAAAATGCTACACATTTGCCGCTTCGGAGGGGAAATTCAAGTATAGTATTAAAGTGGATTTTCCGGTGGGTGGCAACAGACATCTGCGACAGAATGTGCAGGAGTGGATACAGGAGTATTTTTCACCTCTCTACGATGGCGATGTTAGTGATATCAAGGGGATGATTCTCGCAAGTTATGAGTATGAGAAGAGTGAGTGTTGTGGGGATTTCCCTTGTGAGTTTTCTTTCACATTTACCAAAGAGTGCGAGAATGACAAATATGTAACTTATTCCTTTTTTGTAGATGAGTATGGTGGCGGAGCGCACAATATTACATACAAGCATGGAGCAACTTTCAGAGTGACTGACGGACGACGTTTCGGGTGGGATATGTTTACAAACAAGAATCGTGTCCTAAACATTGTAAAAGAGGAACTTAAAAGGCAATATTTCAATGTTGCAACAGACACTGAGTTATGGACCATTGTCGATGATTTTAGGGATGTGGTGAATAACAGGTATTTGCCTTTGCCCAGAACAGAACCATGGATAACCGAAAAGGGTGTTCTCTTTTATTATGAAGAGTATGAGATTGCTGCGTATATCTACCGAGCACCTTTTTGTGTAGTTTCGTTTGACAAGCTAAAGGAGTATATGACTCCGGCAGCGCGTAGATTGATTGAGTAACAATAAAAAAAACAAATAGTTATGGATGATTTTCAGATTATAGTGCTGGCTCTTGTTATTGTATTTTTGGCTGGGTTTTATTTGGGCAAGATAAAGAGTTATTTTTTTGCCGGCAGCAAACGGTCGACTGTAGGTGCTGCGCATGGGCAGGATGCAGCAGCCAATATGTATGAAGAGACGTTCAGAGATGAGTTTTTCAAGGCTCTTGGTGGCGAGATTACGAGCGTTGATGAAAATATGTATTTTGTAGATTATCAGGGTGGCTCATTCGGTTTTCAATTCTTTGACGGGAACACATTTGTAAAAATATTCTTTCCTTGCTTTGCGCGTTTCAAATATCAGGAACTTCCTAAAGCACAAACTGTTGCCAATGGGATTAACTGCAAAGGAGTGTGGAATGTTACTTTGCGCACTGATACGGAAAATGAAAAGCTTTTCCATGCAAGCTGCCAAACAATATTTACACCTTCGGACTCGCCTGCGCGCAGTGTGGAGGTCCTGAAGCGCATTCTTCCCTATGCTTTTCAGTGTGCAAGGGATTTTGATGCAGGGATGAACGACGGTAAGAATGAGCCTGATTCTGAAATAGAAAAACAGAATACTGATGTGCTTCACAAGATGAACTACGACCAATACAAACAAGATGTTGAAAAACCGGAAGAGATTTCTGATGAATTTATACAAGGACAACAAACATATGAAACTGCAAATTCAATAAAAGGTATAGTCTGTTTGTTTGGAGCCATTGCCGGTGACATAATTGGTTCTAGATACGAGTTCTTTCCTCATAAAGATACAAATTTCCCATTGTTTCATAATGAATATTCTGATTATACAGATGATACAGTTATGACTATAGCTAATGCACATTGGTTGATTAGCGATAAAAGTTTATTTGAAATTATGCAGGATTATGGGAAACGTTATCCTACGGCTGGATATGGTGGAATGTTTAAAGATTGGTTAAAAACAAATAACCCAAAACCATATAATAGTTTTGGTAATGGTTCGGCAATGCGTGTTAGTCCTATTGGATGGGCATTTAATACTTTGGAAGAGACATTGGAAGCAGCCAAACAAAGTGCAGAGATAACACACAATCACCCTGAAGGGATTAAAGGTGCACAAGCTACTGCTGCTTGCATTTTCTTGGCTAGAACCGGAAAATGCAAAAAAGAAATCAAAGAATATGTAGAAGATCAATTTGGTTACAATCTTAGCCGTACTTGTGAT
>JAFTTA010000127.1 GCA_017467015.1 Bacteroidaceae bacterium | reverse complement strand
TTTTTCGTTATTGGATATTCTCTTTCTCCCCTTCGATGTATTTTTTTACAGCTATATCCCGGCCGTCATACTCAACGTAGGTGAATTCCGAAATCCAGTCGCCAAGAATTATGCAGCGTGTATCATCATTCAGCCTGACATCGGCGTCGCAGTGACGGTGCCCGAAGATGAAACAGTCTACTGTTGGATGCTTCTCGAGGTATTTGCGTGCGAACCTCATGCAGGACTCGTTCTCGGCGCCGCGGAAGGGTATGTCGCCGTTCAATTTGTGCTTTCGCATGCTGTGCGATGCCCAGCCAAGACCGAAATGTATTGCCCAACGTGGGTGGATGAACCAAGAAAAGAGACGTTGCAGCAGTGGACTGTGGAATATTGCACGCAGTACGGCAAATTGCGATTCTCCGGCAAATTCATCGCCATGAGCAAGGTAGAACTCTTTGCCGTTTATCTCGGTGAGAAGCGGTTCGCGATGAATTATCATTCCACATTCCTTTTCAAAATAGTCTTTGCACCACAGGTCGTGGTTACCTGGTAAGAAATGTACCTCTACGCCACTGTCTGTCAGCTCGGATATTTTCCCTAAGAAACGTGTGAAGCCTTTGGGTACCACATGTTTATATTCGTACCAGAAGTCGAACATATCGCCAAGCATATATATGGCGGCAGCATCGTTCTTTATTTTGTTAAGGAACGATACAAGTCGTCGCTCGTGGGTGCGTCTGTGTTCTATTGCCCATGAACCTAAGTGGGCATCGGATATGAAATATATCTTTTTGTTCATCGCTTGCGAGTGTTGTGTGGTTTATAGGAAGCCAAGCTCCAGCTTTGCCTCTTCGCTCATTAGTTCTTGAGTCCATTCGGGCTCGAAGACAAGATTGAGGTCGAGTTTTGACACTTCGGCAATGGACTCCACCTTTTGCCTCACATCTTCCATCATGAAGTCGGCAGCGGGGCAGTTGGGAGCAGTCAGTGTCATGTCTATCTCCACCGCGTTCTCTTCTTTTACCTCTATTCTGTAGATAAGTCCCAATTCGTATATGTTTACGGGTATCTCGGGGTCGTAAACAGTTTTCAACATTGAGACGATCTTCTCCTCTAATTGATATTTCTCGTCCATGGTTTGCTCGTTAATGTTATATAAGCGAATGTCATTTATGCTTGTTCGTTCTTCTCGTTGCTACAGACGACCCTCGTCCATGTAGCTATAGAAGCGGCGATCTGTAAATATAATGTGATCGAGGAAGCGTATGTTCATTACCTTGCAGGCTGCCGCAATGTTTTGGGTCAGTTTGTCATCCTCTTGGCTGGGGCGCAGACTGCCCGACGGGTGGTTGTGGCACAAGGCTATCGCTGTGGCACGTTTCAACAACGCCTCGCGAAGCACGCAGCGTATGTCTACTGTTGTGGCTGTGTATCCGCCACTTCCGACCTTCACTCGGTCAATGACTTTGTTCATGTTATTTAGCAGCATTACGTAGCACTCTTCCACCGACAGGTCGCACATCAGAGGATAGAAGAAATCATATATATCCTGTGAATAGCGTATTTTGACGTGCTCGTCGCGGTCGTCTGTTTTTCGACGTTTCCATAGTTCGCAGGCAGCTATTATGGTAATAGCTTTTGCTGTACCTATGCCTTTGAAGCGACAGAGGTCGTCAACGCTCAGTTTGGATAGCTCTGCTATGCTGTCGTTACACGATGCCAGTACTTTTTTCATAAGCTCCACAGCCGATTCGTCAACATTGCCCGAGCCTATGAGTATGGCAAGCAGTTCCGATTTACTTAGCGTGGAGACTCCGTTGCGCAACACTTTTTCGCGTGGACGTTCATCCTCGGGCCACTCCCTGATGCTTAGTTTCTTGTTCTGTTCCAAGATTATCCTCGGTTGTATAATTTTGTCAATTTGGCTTTTGTCTCAAGTGGTTCGCGCAGAATTATCTTGTGCCATACGGCTTTCATGAATCCTGTGCCGTAACCTGTTATCTGCACTATGGCTGTTATTACCGAGAGTGCTGCCACTTTCAAACTTTTGTTCTTCGCAAGCGAGTCGAAGAAAATGAGTAGTAAGTAGAGCAAGGGCAACAGCAGCAATGCCGGATAGAAGATGGACATTATCACTATTACAGCACCGATTATCAGCATCAGCGTGGGTAGTGCGTGGACCAGTTTCAACGAGCCGGGGTGTTTTATCTTCAGCCAGATGCGTGCCTGTCCGAAGTTATTCACCTGCTTGAAGAAACGTGATAGGTCGACACGGCGTTTGTGATAGACAAATGCTTCACGTATAAGGCGTATCTTGAAACCTTCTCCTCTTATCCTCAGGCTCAGGTCGATGTCTTCGCCCATCATGTCCTCAAATCCGCCCACTTTGTCGTATACCTCTTTGGATAGTCCCATGTTGAAGGTACGTGGACAGAATTTTTCCATGACGGCTTTTCCACCGCGTATGCCACCTGTTGTCCAGAATGATGTCATGGAGTGGTTAACTGCCTTCTGCATGTCGCTGAATGAGTTGTCGGCTGCGTCGGGGCCTCCAAAGCAGTCGGCATATTCGGCTTTCATTGCCTCCTCCAGTTTTTCGAAATATTGCGGTGGCAATATAACGTCCGAGTCGAAGAAGAGCATGTAATCACCGTTGGCGCGTTCGAGACCGTAGTTACGTGTGTCGCTGCGTCCCGAGTTTGGCTTGTAATAGTAGTGGATAGGAAAAAAAGAACGATAGTGATCAAGTAAATAATCACATCGTTCTTTTGAGCCATCCTCTATTATAAGTAACTCGAAAGGTTTCACCGTCTGTGCACAAAGGCTCTCAAGAAGCTCTTTTACTTCGTTGGGTCTGTTGTAGACGGGTATAATAATAGAGTATAACAAGACTTTTTAAGTTTATTGTTTATGTTTATGCTTTTACGCGACCTACATAATCGCCGTTGCGTGTGTCAACCTCGACAAGCTCGCCTTCGTTGATGAAGAGGGGTACGCGAATCTCTGCGCCTGTCTCCAATGTGGCGGGTTTTGTGGTGTTGGTTGCTGTGTCGCCTTTGAGTCCGGGCTCGGTGTATGTGATTGCGAGAACAACCTTTACGGGCATGTCGGCAAAAAGAACAGTCTCAGTTGTAGCGTCTGTAACAACCTCGAGTGTCATACCCTCTTTCATGTAAGCAACACCGTTAATCTGGTGACCGGCGATGGGAATCTGCTCATATGTCTCCTGGTTCATGAAGATGTAGTCCTCACCCTCTTGATAAAGGTACTGATAAGGGCGACGCTCAACGCGAACATCCTCAAGTTTCTCGCCAATGTTGAAACGACGCTCAAGAACGTAGCCGTCTACAATATCTTTCAACTTTGTGCGCATGAAGGTGTTGCCTTTACCGGGTTTTACATGCAAGAAATCAATACAAAAATACAATTTGCCATCCATGCGGATTGCTGTTCCGATTTTAATGTCCTGAGCGTTAATCATAACTATTATTTATTATTTAATTAAAATTATCCGTTTGAGTTTGCAAATATAGTGAAAAACGAGTGAAAGTCCACATAAACGGGTGAATAAAGTTTAAGCCACAGCTATTTTATTTGTTGATTGTAATCAGTTTTTTGTTCTCATGGGGAGTCGCTATGCCTATATTATGGTTTTTTGTAATTCTGATTAAACCTTTGTGCTTTTATTTTATCATATAAAAATATAAATTGTAATCAAAAATGAAAAAAATAGTCCCGATTTTTACACTCTTTGTGATGCTTTCAATTGTGGCAAGTGCCCAGACAGCTAAAAATGTTATACAAGGTTTTGTTTATGATGCAAAGGAAAAAAGTCCGATAGAGTTTGCTTCTGTCGCGCTTATTCCTGAGGGGTCGACTACTCCTGTGAATGGATGCAATTCCGAAGAGAACGGCTCGTTTATAATCACCGGTGTCAATCCCGGAAAATATACCCTGCAATTCTCGTTTATAGGCTATTTGACAGATACACGCAAACTTAACATTACCTCTGCGAGTGGCAAGCTAAATGTGGGAAAGATTTCCCTAAAGAAAGATAGCAAGTTGCTGAAAGAGGTGGTTATCTCGGAGCAGCGCTCACAGATGAGTTTTGAAATCGATAAACGAGTTTTCACGGTGGATCAAAGTATCGCATCTACAGGTGGCTCGGTGACAGATGTGCTTACAGATATCCCCTCAGTGGAGGTGGACAATGAAGGTTCTGTGTCGTTGCGTGGAAGCGAGAGCGTGACGGTGTGGATAAATGGTAAATCATCGGGGCTCACCTCGGACAACCAAGGCGACATCTTGCAGCAATTGCCGGCTGAGAGTATTGAGAAGATAGAGGTTATAACCAATCCCTCTGCCAAGCACTCACCCGAGGGTACAGCTGGTATCATCAATATAGTCCTCAAGCGCAATCGCAAGGCTGGTCACTATGGCAGTGTACAGGCTGGCGCTGACAGCCGTGGCGGATACAATGCCAGTGGCAACATCAATTACAGCAGTGGCAAACTCGATGCATATGCCAGCCTGAACTATCGTATGCACAAACGCGAGAACAGCGGAGATACCTACACACGCTATTTCGATCGCGACAGCTATCAACTGCAAACGAGTGAGGGTGAACGCGAGCATAACAACCTCTTTGGTCGCGCCGGTCTCACATGGCATCCCACCAAAAAAGATGATGTTTACGTAAACCTCAGCGGAATGTTCGGTGGTGGCGAGAATAACAGCACCATTGTGACCAACAGCGGTAGCCTTACAGCCATGGATGTAACCTCTCGCCGCACACGTATGACAAACGGCGAGAACGAGCCGCGCATGTACAATTTCGAGGGTGGATATATGCACAAATTCACAGATACACACTTCATAGATCTCTCTGTAAGCCACAATATATGGAAAATGCAGAACGAAACATCGTATGAGCAGACAATGGAGAACCTTTTGTCGGGTACATCGTACGATACTTATCAGTTCCAAAGAAACAAAATGAACAACAAGTCTACCGAGGTGAAACTCGATTACGAAAACAAACTCAGCGAAAATGCACGTATCGAGGCAGGCTATAGCGGTCGCTTCTCCGACGAAGAGAGCCCTGTATTCACATACACCGACCTCGCGCACACTGCGGTTGATGAACAGCTTTTCAATCGCTTCATTTACAAACAGGATACGCACGCTATGTATGGAACATATTCGGGTAGAATAAATAAGTTCGGCTATCAGATAGGTCTGCGAGCAGAATATTGGCGCACAAAGACACGTTCATTCGACTGGGCGCAAGAGAATGGCGGCACGGCGCCTGCCTACACCGAAAAAGATTTCTTCTCGCTCTTTCCCAGCCTTTTCCTCTCCTACAGCATGAAAGGCGGTCATGAATTACAAGTCAATTACACACGCCGCCTGCGTCGTCCTTGGGGTGGGCAGCTCAATTCGTTCCGTAACATCACCGACTCTACAAACATCTCTTTCGGTAACCCCGACCTCACCCCCGAGTACTCCAACGCCTATGAACTGAACTATATTAAAAACTGGAAAGAACACACACTTTCGCTCTCGGGTTACTACCGCACCACAGAAGATGTAATTGAGCGCATAAGCTATAATAGTGGCAATGTTGTTTACACCACCTCTGAGAATGTCGCAAGTTCCAACTCTGCCGGACTCGAGATTATAGGCAAGAACCGTTTGTGGAAGAAACTCGACCTCACCACCACGGTCAATCTCTTCTACTACAAGCTCGACGGTTTTAAATATACAATAAATGAACAGACCATCATTGGAGAATCCGATGAGAATTTCTCATGGAATGCGCGCATGACAGCCAGCTATATACTGCCATGGGGCATCACCATGCAGGCAACAGGGCGTTATAATGCCCGTCGCATTGTGGCTCAGGGACACAGAAAAGCCAATTATATGCTCGACCTCGGTTTGCGTAAGTCGTTCGACGAACATTGGAGCTTGAGCTTGAGTGCGCGTGACCTACTCGACAGTCGCAGTTGGCACACTGTTACAGGCGATGAGAATTTTCGTCGCGACTCGGAAAACCGTCATGGTGGACGCACCATCAGCGCCACACTCACCTACAGCTTTGGCAATATGAAGGCCAAACGCCCGACTAAAAAGCAGAAGCAGAGCGAAAATATGAACAATTACAACGGTTACGGCGAAGAAATGGAATAATCTCTCCTTTCGCTCGCTCGTTTGCGAATACTGACATAGATTATATTTAGGCAAATATTTGAGTTACATCTCAAATATTTGCCTAAATATTTTTTGTTTTCATAAATGTTTGCGAAATTTGGAGCGCATACGCACTAGTGTGCCAAAATAAAACAAAAAAATAATAATTTGACCATAATAATCATGGCAGAGCAGACAAACATCAAAAACCTTGACCAAGTTATCGTACGCTTCTCGGGAGACTCCGGCGACGGTATGCAGTTGGCAGGAAACATTTTCTCCACAATATCGGCTACAGTGGGAAATGACATCTGTACATTCCCCGACTATCCGGCGGACATCCGCGCTCCGCAAGGTGTACTCACCGGAGTATCGGGCTTCCAGGTACACATCGGCGCCGATAAAGTATTAACCCCCGGTGACGCTTGTGACGTTCTTGTGGCTATGAATCCCGCAGCCTTGAAGACACAATACAAATATTGCAAACCCACAGGCGCCATCATCATCGACTCGGACTCTTTCACAGCTAAAGACCTTGAAAAAGCAGAGTTTAAGACCGACGACCCCATTGCCGAGCTTAGCATAAAGAACGACATTATCAGTTGTCCCATCTCATCAATGTGTGTCGAGAGCCTTAAAGATAGTGGTCTCGACAACAAGAGCATATTGCGATGCAAGAACATGCTTGCATTGGGTATCGTTTGTTGGATATTCGACCGCGATCTGAAACTTGCCGAGGGCATGATAAGAAATAAGTTTGCGAAGAAACCCGAAATTGCCGATGCAAACATAAAAGTTCTTAACGACGGTTACAATTTCGGCCACAACACTCACGCATCCATCGCACACACCTATCGCATAGAGAGCAAAGGCGAAAAAGCAAAAGGCCTCTACATGGATATCAACGGTAACAAAGCCACCGCGTACGGACTCATGGCAGCTGCCGAGAAGGCAGGCTTGAAACTCTTCCTCGGCTCTTATCCCATTACCCCTGCAACAGATATCCTGCACGAACTTGCAAAACACAAATCCATGGGCGTGATTACCATGCAGGCCGAGGACGAAATTGCAGGTTGTGCCTCGGCTGTGGGTGCAGCCTATGCAGGCGCATTGGCTTGTACATCAACATCGGGCCCAGGTGTCTGCCTCAAGAGCGAGGCTATCAACCTTGCTGTGATAACAGAACTTCCTTTGGTAATCATCAACGTGCAGCGTGGCGGACCTTCAACCGGTCTTCCCACTAAGTCGGAGCAGACCGACCTTTTGCAGGCTCTCTTCGGACGTAACGGCGAAAGCCCTATCCCTGTGATAGCTGCAACATCGCCTACCGACTGTTTCGACGCGGCATACAATGCTTGTAAAATTGCAGTGGAGCACATGACCCCCATCGTGCTTCTCACCGACGCTTTTATAGCCAATGGTTCGGCAGCATGGAAACTTCCCAATGTTAACGATTTTGCCGACATTAAGCCTAATTTTGTTACACCGGAAATGGCCGATGGTTGGACACCTTATCAGCGTGATGCTGAGACAGGTGCACGCTATTGGGCAGTTCCCGGCACACCGGGCTTTATGCACCGCATCGGTGGACTCGAGAAGAGCAATGCCACAGGTGCTATCTCTACTGCGCCCGACAATCACGAACTTATGGTTAAGTTACGTGCAGAGAAAGTTGAGCGCATTGCCGACAGCATTCCCAATGTCGAAGTTTACGGAGCAGAAGATGCCGATCTGCTTATAGTAGGTTTCGGTGGTACATACGGCCATTTGCGCGAGGCAGCCGAAGAACTCAACAAACAGGGCAAGAAAGCTGCTCATGCACACTTTACCTACATCAATCCTCTGCCACGTAACACCACCGAAGTATTGCGTCGTTACAAAAAGGTTGTTGTTGCCGAACAGAACCTCGGACAGTTTGCAGCCTTCCTGCGCATGAAGATAGATGGTTTCAACCCGTATCAATACAACGAAGTAAAAGGACAGCCTTTCACTGTGGCAAATCTTGTGGAGGCATTTACTAAAATAATGGAGGAATAGTCATGAGCGAATATAAAGTACAAGATTTTAAATTCGGACAGCCCCGCTGGTGTCCGGGATGTGGCGACCACTCATTCTTGGGAGCGTTGCATAAAGCTATGAGCGAATTGGGCGTTGCGCCCCACATGACAGCCGTTATTTCAGGTATCGGATGCTCATCACGCTTGCCTTACTACATGAACACATATGGTTTCCACACGATACATGGTCGTGCGGCTGCCATTGCCACAGGTGTGAAGATTGCCAACCCCGAATTAACTGTTTGGCAGGTGTCGGGCGATGGTGATGGTCTTGCAATCGGAGGCAACCACTTCATCCACGCTGTACGTCGTAATATCGACCTCAATATGATACTTCTGAATAACCGCATCTATGGTCTTACAAAAGGTCAGTACTCGCCCACATCGGCACGCGGTTTTGTCAGCAAGTCATCGCCTTATGGAACAGTGGAAGACCCCTTCACTCCTGCCGAACTATGTTTCGGAGCACGCGGACGCTTCTTCGCTCGTTGCGTTGCAACAGATATGCCTGTTGCAGTGGAGTGCCTAAAGGCTGCGGCACAGCATAAAGGTGCAGCGGTGACAGAGGTGCTTCAGAATTGTGTAATCTTCAACAATGGCACACACGAAAGTGTATATAACAAAGAGGGACGTGCGAAAAATTCAATCCACCTTGTTCATGGTCAACCCATGCTCTTCGGCGAAAACAATGAATTTGGTCTCATGCAGGAAGGCTTCGGCTTGAAGGTTGTGAAGATAGGTGAAAATGGAGTAACAGAAAAAGATATTCTTGTTCACGATGCTCATTGTGTCGACACAACCTTGCATCTGAAACTGGCTTTGATGCAAGGTCCCGACTTCCCCATTGCCCTTGGAGTAATTCGTGATGTTGATGCACCTACTTATAACGATTCTATTTATGAGCAGATTGAGGAAGTTAAGAAAATGAAGAAATATCACAACTTCGCCGAACTGCTTGCAACCAACGAAACATGGGAAATTAAGTAAAAAGTAGATTCCCCGAACCTAATAAAGTAAAGAGGTTGTCAGGCAAAGACTGAATGTCAATGCCCGACAGCCTCTGTTTTTTAAACAGCTTCTAAATTAAAAAAATGAAACAGTCATTTTTACTCATGTCGCTTGTTGTGCTTATGCTTTCATGTATATCGCCCGGCGAGAAATATTACGAAAAACACGCAGTTATCCCCGATACAGCTTCGGTTGATGAAATAATAGATATCGCGGCGCGCGTGGTTCCCACCCCCAACCAGTTGGCGTGGCAACAGATGGAGCTGACAGCCTTCTTGCATTATGGAATCAATACATATACCGACCGTGAGTGGGGTAGCGGCAAAGAACTGCCCGAAGAGTTTAATCCCACAGCATTCGATGCTGAGCAGATTGTTAGCTCTGTAAAAGCCGGCGGCTTCAAATTGATAATCCTCACTTGTAAGCATCACGACGGTTTCTGTTTGTGGCCATCGAAATACACAGAGCACAGCGTAAAGAACTCACCATACAAAGGCGATGTGGTGAAGGAAATTAGTGATGCGTGTCGCAGACATGGCATAAAGTTTGGTGTCTATCTTTCGCCATGGGACAGAAATGCTCCCTCATATGGCGATTCGCCACGATATAACGAGTATTTTATTAATCAGCTAACCGAGCTTTTAACCAACTATGGCGAGGTAAGCGAGGTGTGGTTCGACGGTGCTTGTGGTGAAGGCCCCAATGGTAAGGTGCAGGTTTACGATTGGCAAGCCGTCACTGAGACAATTCACCGTTTGCAGCCCGATGCTGTTACGGCCATCTGTGGCGACGATATACGTTGGGTGGGCAATGAAAGGGGCATAGGGCGCGAGTCGGAGTGGAATGTAACGCCTCTTGCTCCCAAAGTTTATGCCAACAGCGATGCGCTCAGGGACGAACTTGGTATAAAAGAGACAAGCAAGGATCTTGGCAGCCGCGAACTTATAACTAAGGCGAAAGAGCTCTTCTGGTATGCCTCGGAGACCGATGTGTCAATACGTCCCGGCTGGTTCTATCACGAAAGTCAAGACAACAGAGTGCGTTCGCTTAAAAATCTTGTCGACATCTATTTCTCGTCAGTGGGCAGCAACTCTTCGTTGTTGCTGAACGTGCCGCCAACCCCTGAGGGTAAGGTGCATCCTATCGACTCAATGCGTCTGAAAGAATTTGGCGATTACATACGCAATGCTTTTGCCAAGAATCTTGTGGTCGATAGTGACGATGCCAAATGTCTCGCTTCCGGTGATAGCGCTCTCTACGATATAGCTGAAGGAGCAAATGTAAACTGCGTGATGTTGCAGGAGGACATTTCCAAAGGTCAGCGCGTGGAGAAATTCAAGGTGGAACTGCTCATCGCAGGACAGTGGGTGTGCGTGGGCGAAGGTACCACTATTGGCTATAAACGCTTGTTGCGCTTTCCTACAACGAATGCTACAAAAATGCGCGTAATCGTCGAAGAGAGTCGTTTGACAGCGAATATCCTGCGCGTAGGGCTTTTCGATTGTCCTGTTCCCGGTGAAGAGGGTGTGTCAAAGGTAAAAGAGTATATATCTTCAACGACGTGGAAGACGCTCGATGGTGATGGCAGTAAGATGTTCGACAATGACGAGGCTACCATATGGCAGAGTGACAGCATGAAACCCCTAATCGTGGATTTTAATCAGTTGTTGACTATAAAAGGTTTTTCTTATGTACCTGCCGGCGAGGTTGGTGTAAAAGGCGTTGTTACCAAATATCGTCTTTCGGTCAGCAAAGACGGGCAAAAGTGGAAAAGGGTTCGTGATGTGGCGGAGTTTGAAAATGTTGTAAACAATCCCGTAACGCAAAATTGTAGGTTCGACTCGTTGTATGAGGTGCGTTATCTGATGTTTGAACCTTTGGAAACGGCAGGCAATTGTGGCATATATACCATTGCCGAATTTGGAGCCATTGTTAAGTGATAAATCAGGGCACAGGGTCGTATCCCGAACCTCCCCATGGGTGACAACGCAGTATGCGCCTGATAGCCAGATATAATCCTTTTAATACCCCATGTTTTCGCAGTGCCTCAATGGCATATTGCGAACATGTGGGTGTGAAACGACATGACGGAGGTGTCAACGGAGAGATGCAACGTTGGTAGAATCTTATTGGCAGGATAAATATTTCTGCGAAAATTTTTTTCATCCTTTTGTTTCTTTCTCAATGATGGCTTGAAGCAGTTTCTTCATTTTCGATTGAATGTGGGCAAATGCGTGGTGCTTTTTATCGAGGTAGAGTATGGCCACAGCCATGCTTGTTTCGGATTTTTCAAGTGCTTCTAAAAATGGGTGCTTGTTGAGCCGGTATGCTTCACGCATGTGGCGCTTCTCTAAGTTGCGGTCGACTGCGTGCTTGAATCTTTTTTTAGAAACGGCGATAAGAACGGATGCTGAGGGATTGCCCTCCTCGGAGGGTATCTTCAGGTAAACGGCGCGCAGTGGAAAAGCTGCAACAGAGCTGCCCTCGGCATATAGTTTCTCTATTACCGATTTGCGGCACAGCCGTTCGTTTTTTGCAAATCCATTCTTTTTCTCCATTTTGGTGTCTCTCTTTGTAGTTGTTGCTTCATAAAAGCAAAAAAGAGTTGTGTCAAGTAAAACGATTTTCCGACACAACTCTTTTTTAAATATTTGTTTTTCTTATTTCTTTATTTTAGTAAGGAATTGGTCCAATGCGGCAGTCATTGAGGTCGCTTCCACTGTGGGTGCTTCAAGGTCAAGACGCAAGCCGGCGTTGCGGATGGCATCAGCTGTAACTTTCCCAAAGCAAGCAATCAGTTTGTCGCCTTGTACAAAGTTGGGGACATTCTTTAGAAGGGACTCAATTCCATAAGGGCTGAAGAAAATCAGCATGTCGTATGGGTCGATAAAATCGGGTTCGAAATCATTGCTGACGGTACGGTACATCTCTGCTTGTGAGTGTGCTATGCCATTAGAGTCAAAAATTTTGCATAACTCCTCATTGTGTACGTTGGACATGGGTACAAAATAGCGTTCGCTCTTGTGTTTTATAAACAAAGGTGCGAGGTCTTGGATGTGTCCGTTTCCGAAAAATACCTTTCTTTTACGATACTGTACATATTTCTGTATGTAGAGTGAAATGGTTTCTGACAAACAGAAATATTTCATGTCATCGGGAATAGTGACACGCAAATCTTTACAAAGTGTAAAGAAATAGTCAATAGCGTGGCGTGATAAGAACACGATCGCTGTGTGTCCGGGTATTGATACTTTCTGCTGTCTGAACTCTTTCGCTGTCAATCCCTCTACCTTTATGAATGAGCGGAAATCTATCTGCACCTTGTGCTTATCCACAATATCATAATAGGGAGACTTTTCGGTCGCCGGCTTTGGTTGTGATACCAGAATTTTATTTACCTTCAATGTCCTAAAAATTTATCGTTAAAAACAGGTTAAATTCTTTAATAGCCTTAATAAATATGGCTATCGGAATGATTTCAAGCGTGCAAAGGTACAAAATAATATCTAAAAAACTGGTTTTTTTTGTGAAAATGATTTTTTTACACTGCTTAATTAACATTAATAAACATATTAATGCTGTTATAGTTAGGTATGTAGTGTATGTCTGTTGCGGAACGTTTGGTAGTATGATGAAGGTTGCAACCAACGGCAGCAGTATGAACCCTAATAGTTGTAATGTAAAGAAATATGAATTTCTCCATTCTCTCTTCTGTTGCGTTGTAAATAGTATATTGTTTACTATGTCATATGAAACGCGTTTGAAGATGAGCATGCACGAGAATAAACCAATGTAAACGCCCCAGTATATGTATGTTTTTTTTGAATACAGAATACCGTGGTCGTATTGTGCTTGTGCAAAAGCCAACAGAGACAATACGAAAATCACCTGTCCGTAGAGTATGATGTTACACAGGCGGTTTATATGGGTCTGGTTGTTGTATGGCTTTGAGTTGCGACTATAGTAAAAGAGGCTTTTTATGCGTTGCAGTATGCTATTGCCATTAAGTACAAAGACATATGCAATTCCCAAAATGTCGAGTAGGAACAGCAGCTGCAACAGATTGTCGTTGCCGAAAAAATAGGGGATGGGGCTACCTGTCATAGTGCGGCATATTTTCTTATTGAGGCATCCCAACGAGGGGTGTTCTCTATTATCTCAAGCGCCTCTTCAGGGGTTGACGCCACGCTCCATATTTTGCTGTGGATTTCTCCCATGAAGTGTGTATCTACTGCACGTTCGAGCTGTTGTATAAGCATGTCGTAATATCCGTCGGTGTTCAATATTACTATTGGGTTAAGATAGAGTCCCAACTGCTTCCATGTTATCACCTCCAGAAGTTCTTCCATCGTGCCGCAGCCGCCTGGTAATGCAATGACAGCATCGGCAAGTTCTGCCATCAGTTTTTTGCGTTCGTGCATGTCTTTTGTCACTCGCAACTCGGTGAGCCCGGTATGTTGCCATCCGGAATCTATCATAAAGCGAGGGATTACGCCAATGGCTTTTCCTCCTGCGCCAATGGCTCCATCCTCAACTGCACGCATCAGGCCTTGGCATCCGCCCCCGGTGACAAGGGTCATTCCTTTGCCGGCTATTAACGAGCCCAGTCGTGTGGCAGCCTCGAAAAAAGGTGCTGCCACACGACTGCTCGATGCACAATATACACAGATTGTTTTTGTCATCTGCTTCTGTTAGTAGCGATAAATGTCCGATTTGTAAGGGCCTTCAACATTCACTCCTATGTATGCTGCCTGCTTGGGGGTGAGCTTTGTCAGATGCACATTCAAGCGACCGAGGTGCAGACGCGCAACCTCTTCGTCGAGATGTTTGGGCAAGCAATATACACCCACCTCATATTTCTTTGTGAACAGTTCTATCTGAGCAAGTGTCTGGTTTGTGAACGAGTTGCTCATTACGAATGAGGGGTGTCCTGTTGCGCAACCGAGGTTCACCAGACGACCGTCGGCAAGAAGGATGATGCTGTGACCGTCGGGGAAGTAGTAGCGGTCTACCTGCGGTTTGATGTTTACGCAACGTATGCCCTCGTATTTTTTGAGTGCATCCACCTGTATCTCGTTGTCGAAGTGACCGATGTTGCAAACGATAGCTTGGTCGGGCATCTGTTCCATGTGGTCGATGCGAATGATGTCTACATTTCCTGTTGTGGTGACGAAGATGTTGGCAATCTTGCAAGCTTCCTCCATTGTTACAACCTCGAAGCCCTCCATAGCGGCTTGTAGTGCGCAGATGGGGTCTATCTCTGTAACTAGCACACGCGCACCGTAAGAGCGCATGCTGTGGGCACAACCTTTACCAACATCCCCATAACCGGCTACGACAACCACCTTGCCGGCAATCATTATGTCTGTGGCACGTTTGATGCCGTCGGCAAGCGATTCGCGGCAACCATAGAGGTTGTCGAATTTGCTTTTTGTTACCGAGTCGTTTACGTTGAATGCGGGGAAGAGCAGTTCGCCGTTCTCCATCATCTGATAAAGACGGTGTACGCCTGTTGTGGTCTCCTCGGACACGCCCTGTACCTCTTTAGCCACTTTGTGCCACATGCCGCCATCGTGTGCGAGCACCTCGGCAAGCAGTTTCTTGAGCTCCACTTCATCCTCTGCTGCTTTGTCGTCGTAGTTGAGCACCGATGCATCGCTCTCGGCTGCATAGCCCATGTGTATCATCAGGGTTGCATCGCCACCATCGTCGACAATCATGTTGGGACCAAGGCCTTCGCCGAAGTTCATTGCTTGCAGTGTGCACCACCAGTAGTCGGCAAGTGTTTCGCCTTTCCATGCAAACACAGGAATACCTGCTGCTGCTATTGTGGCCGCTGCATGATCTTGTGTAGAGTAGATGTTGCATGATACCCAACGTATCTCTGCACCGAGCTCGGCAAGTGTCTCAATGAGTACTGCTGTCTGTATTGTCATGTGGAGTGAACCCATGATGCGTGCGCCTTTCAATGGTTTCTCTTTACCATATTTCTCGCGCAATGCCATGAGGCCGGGCATCTCATGCTGCGCCATTTCTATCTCCTTGCGACCAAAATCGGCGAGGCTCATGTCGGCGATTTTATAAGGTGCTGATGTAAAAAGTTCTTTTGCCATTTTTCTGTATATGTTTTAATTTGTTTATCTGTTTGATGCTTTCTGTTTGGTAACAAAAAACATTTGTACGAACACCGTAAGGAGGGTTATGTGCCCCAGTTCTCTCTGTCGAGGTTGCGGTAACCAATAGCCTCTGCTATGTGGTGGCTCTGTATATTCTCACTACCGTCGAGGTCGGCAATGGTGCGGGCAACCTTCACTATGCGGTCGTATGCGCGTGCCGACAGGTTGAAGCGGCTCATGGCCGTGCGCAGAAGCGAACGGCATGTGTCGTCAATCTCTGCGTAACGTGACAACATCTTTGGTGTCATCTGTGCATTGCAGTATATGCCTTCTTCCTCTTTGAAACGCTCCTCCTGCACTTTGCGCGCAGCTATGACTCTCTCGCGTATGGCTGCGCTGGGTTCTCCGGGGTGGGCGTCCGAGATTTTCTCGAACGGCACAGGTACTATCTCTATTTGCAGATCTATGCGGTCGAGCAAGGGCCCGCTTATCTTGTTCAGATAGCGCTGTACCTGCCCGGGGTTGCACACGCATGCCTTTGTGGGGTGGTTATAGTATCCGCATGGGCAGGGGTTCATCGATGCCACAAACATTACTCCCGCGGGATATTCCACCTTGTAGTTCACGCGTGCCACTGATATTTTTCTGTCTTCAAGCGGTTGACGCATCACCTCAAGCACCGCGCGGTTGAATTCGGGCAGTTCGTCGAGGAACAGCACACCGTTGTGTGCAAGTGATATCTCGCCGGGTTTGGGGTTGGCTCCACCGCCAACAAGTGCTACGGATGATATTGTGTGGTGAGGACTGCGGAAAGGACGCTGTGTTATGAGCGATGCGCCTGTGAGACAGCCGCTTACCGAATGTATTTTTGTTGTTTCGAGGCTCTCCTGCAGTGTCAGTGGCGGCAGTATTGATGGCAGGCGTTTTGCCATCATGGATTTTCCGCTTCCGGGAGGGCCTATCATTATCAAATTATGTCCACCGGCAGCTGCCACTTCAAAGGCACGTTTCACGCTTTCCTGTCCGCGTACCTCGGAGAAATCAAAATCGAAATTGCTTTGTTGCGAGTAGAACTCCTTTTCCACGTCCATGGTGTATGGTGCAATCTCAGCCTCGCCGTTAAGAAAATGCATCACCTGCGTCAGATTGTCAGCGGCATACACTTTTATGTCACCCACTACGGCTGCTTCGGCAGCATTGCCCGATGGCAGAATGATGCCTTCGTAGCCGCTTTCCGCAGCTTTTAGTGCGATTGGCAGCGCTCCTTTTATTGGAACAAGTCCGCCATCGAGGCCCAACTCTCCCATAATCATGTATTTGCTTAGCTTCTCGTGCGAGACAACACCGTCGGCAGCCAAAATTCCTATGGCTATCGGCAGGTCGTATGCCGAGCCCTCTTTTCGTATATCGGCAGGTGCCATGTTCACCACAATCTGCTTGCTGGGGAACTTCAGCCCGTTGAACTCGAGTGCCGACCTTATGCGCTCGTGACTCTCCTTGACGGCATTGTCGGGCAACCCTACAAGGAAAAAGCGTATGCCACGAAGTGCATTCACTTCGATGGTTACCTGTATGGCGTTTATTCCTTGCAGTGCTGCTGCATATACCTTTACTAACATGTGGCGTGCTATCGTTTATTGTTGCGGTTCTTGGACTTTGCCTTAGCCCTCTTCTCCTTGTGTTCTTTGATAATAGAGTCTAGCTGTGACTCGAATTTTTCGGCTTGCACATTATATCTGCAGTTCGATAATTGTGGGTCTACAAGCACGGAGTATGGCAAGCGGTCTACATCGTATCGTTTAACAAGAGTGTTGTTCCACATTTTGCGGTCACACACATTGTCGCCGGTTATAGAGTCTGCCATTACTGCTTTGCGCCATGCGGCAGTGTCGTGGTCGAGTGATATGTTCAGCATTGTGAAATCCTCCGGAGCAAATTTCTTGCTCACTCTGCTCATTTCCCTCATGTGATTCAGCGAAATGGTGTCCCACGATGCCCAGAAGTTAATTACCCAGTATTTCTCTCTGTAGCGTTTGTTATTCAGCTTGGTGGTGTCGTCCATCTCTGTGTAGTCGAACACCGGTACCGACGAGTATAGTACGTTTGAAATGGAGCGTTTCTGCTGCATTTCCTCTTTATATTCCACAATGTAGTCGTTGTCCTGCAGACGTCCGCCGAACTTGTTCATTATGTCTTGGATGTTGCGCTTTGCGGGCGATGTTGCTTCGACGAGGTAACGACGCACAAGTACTATGCCCACTTCGTTCAAAGGGTTGTGCTCCACAAAGCGTTCTACCTCAGTTGCTCGTTTCAACGCTCCGAGTGGTGCCAAAAGGGCAACCATGCTGTCGTATTTTTGCTGGAGAACACCGCCGCGTATGCTCCATTTGCCATTGTGCAGGCTGTCGGGTTGTATCTCTATTTTTCCGTCGGGTTCGGCAAAAAGCACCATGTTACAGCCCGAAGGCATCAGCAATCCCATTGGTGTCACTGTGTCGATGGGTATCTCATATTCAAATTCTCCCGCTTCGTCGGCAATGATGGTGTCGACATATTCATAGCGTTTGTCAAGACCATAGAGATAGAGCGTGTCCTCAGCCGCGACACCTCTTCCCGTCATGGTACAGTAGCGCCAGTCGTCTGTGCACGAAGCAACAAACAATAGTAACAGCGTGGCTATGGCGAGCAGTTTTCTCATACCTTATTTGCTCTTTTGCGTTCAATCTCGTCGAGGATAATTTTGCGCATACGCATTGATTTAGGTGTCACCTCAACATATTCATCTTCTTTAATATATTCGAGCGCCTCCTCCAATGAGAATACTATTGGGGGAACGATGCGCACCTTGTCGTCGGAACCGCTGGCACGCATGTTTGTCAGTTTCTTGCTCTTGGTGACGTTTATTACAAGGTCGTTGTCGTGAACATGCTCGCCCACCACCTGACCTGCATACACTTCGTCTTGCGGATTGATGAAGAAACGGCCACGGTCTTGCAGTTTATCAATTGCGTATGCAAAGGCTGTACCGCTCTCCATCGCTACCATGGAGCCGTTTACACGACGTTCGATGTCGCCTTTATAGGGCTGATATTCCTTAAAGCGGTGTGCCATGATTGCTTCGCCTGCCGAAGCTGTCAGCACGTTGGTACGCAATCCTATAATTCCGCGCGATGGTATTGTGAATTCTATGTTTACGCGGTCGCCCTGTGCCTCCATCGACATCATCTCTCCTTTACGGCGGGTAATCATGTCTATCATCTTGCTCGAGTAGTCGCTCGGCACATTTATTGTCAGTTCCTCAATTGGCTCGCAGCGCTGTCCGTCAATCTCTTTGTAGATTACCTGAGGCTGGCCGACTTGTAGCTCGTATCCCTCGCGTCGCATGGTTTCAATGAGTACTGACAAGTGTAGCACTCCGCGACCGTAAACAGTCCAACTGTCTTCCTCGGGCGACTTGCTAACGCGCAAGGCAAGGTTCTTGTCGAGCTCACGGTCGAGTCTCTCTTGGATGTGGCGCGAGGTAACAAATTTACCCTCTTTGCCGAAGAAAGGAGAGTCGTTTATGGTGAAGAGCATACTCATTGTAGGCTCGTCTATGCTGATGGGAGGAAGTGGCTCGGGGTTCTCGAAGTCGCAAATGGTGTCGCCAATCTCAAATTTTTCAAGACCGACGATGGCGCATATATCGCCACATCCTACGCTGGTGGCGCGTGCGCGTCCCAATCCTTCGAATGTGTGAAGCTCCTTGATTTTTACCTTGCTCTGTTCGCCGTTGCGGTTGACAAGCGTGACGTTGCTTCCCTCGGTAAGTGTGCCGCGATGCACACGACCTATGGCTATACGTCCTGTGTAGGGCGAATAGTCGAGCGAGGTTATGAGCATCTGAGGTGTACCCTCGTTCTTCTCGGGTGCCGGGATATGCTCGATGATTGCATCGAGCAGAGGTATCAGGCTATCTGTCTGATTACGCCAGTCGGTGCTCATCCAATTGTTTTTTGCCGACCCGAAAATCACAGGAAAATCGAGCTGCTCTTCTGTCGCCTCAAGCGAGAACATCAGGTCGAACACCATTTCGTGTACCTCGTCGGGGCGGCAGTTGGGCTTGTCCACCTTGTTTACCACAACTATGGGTTTCAAGCCAATCTCCAATGCTTTCTGGAGCACGAAACGTGTCTGAGGCATGGGGCCCTCAAATGCATCCACCAACAACAGGCAGCCGTCTGCCATGTTCAGCACGCGTTCCACTTCACCACCAAAGTCGGAGTGCCCCGGAGTGTCAATGATGTTAATTTTGGTGTTCTTGTACTCAATTGATACGTTCTTCGACAAGATGGTTATACCACGCTCACGTTCCAAGTCGTTGTTGTCCAGTGTCAGTGCATCGTTGTTCTGCTCCTTGAGCAAATTTCCGGCAAGCATCATCTTGTCAACCAATGTTGTTTTGCCATGGTCGACGTGTGCGATGATAGCAATATTTCTAATATCCTGCATATTGTTCAGTGTCTCGTTCTATAAATTCGAGCGCAAAGTTACAACAAAATATCGAATATTACCTCTTAAAATACATATCGTGCGCACAAAGAGAGACTATTTTTAAGAATTTCGAACAAAAAGAGCCGAAAGCGATTGTTTTTCCAAATAATATGCGTACCTTTGCGCCGCTAAAATAAAAGTTACACACATAAAAACAAAAAGTCCATGTACTTAGATTCAGCTAAAAAACAAGAGATCTTTGGTAACTACGGAAAGTCTAACACTGATACCGGTTCTGCTGAGAGCCAGATAGCTTTGTTTTCATACCGTATTGCCCATTTGACGGAACACCTCAAAGCTAACCGTAAAGATTATAGCACACAGAGAGCTTTGACAATGTTGGTAGGTAAACGTCGCGCACTCCTCAACTATTTGAAGAGCCGTGATATTGAGCGTTACCGTGCCATCGTAGCAAAATTGGGCTTGCGTCGATAATTTCGCGCAACGTCACACACAAAAAAAGTGTTCAACATTTGTTGAACACTTTTTTTGTGTGTGAAACACCGATTTTGTTAATGCTGTTCATTTATTAAATCTTTTTTTTGCAATTAATTTGAAATATTATTCTTAGATTTGCATGAATTTTGACAAAAGCAAACAAATTTTGAAATTTATTTAAATAATATCTTATGAAACGTTACACAACATCATTGTTTCTTGTTTTGCTGGTGGCGATAGCAATGTTGCCTAGGCAGGTAGCTGCTCAGGAGAAAAAGACAACAGCTCCCGACAACTCTAAGTACATTCTAACCCCTCCGGCTCCCAACACTCCGCGCATCAACAGCGCACGCGTGTTTGGTGTGCGCCCCAAGGCAGAGTTCCGTTACACCATTGCTGCAACAGGTATCCGCCCCATGACATTCTCTGCCGAAGGTCTTCCCAAAGGTCTTAAACTCGATGAAAAGACAGGTATCATCACCGGCGTGCTGAAGAAAAAGGGCACATACAATGTCACTTTGCGTGCAAAGAACACCCTCGGCGAGGCAGAGCGCGACTTGCGCATCGTTGTTGGCGAGGATATTCTTCTTACCCCTCCTATGGGTTGGAACAGCTGGAACTGTTGGGGCAAGAGCGTGAGCCAGGAGAAGGTGCTCAGCTCGGCTAAAGCAATGGTCGAAAAAGGTCTTGCAAACTATGGCTACACATATATTAATATTGACGATGGATGGCAGGGTGTTCGTGGCGGTAAATACAACGCCATACAGCCCAACAAGAAGTTTGCCGACATCAAAGGCCTTGTAGATACCATCCACGGCATGGGATTGAAAGCCGGTATCTATTCTGCACCTTGGGTGAGCACATATCTCGGTCACATAGGTACACAGTGTGACAATCCCGAAGGGAAATACGAATGGATAGAAAAAGGTGTTTGCGACGAGAATTACAAGATTGAAGACCCCAACAAAAAGCTCCACAGCGGCTACTTCCGCTATCACGGTGCCTACTCATTTGCAAAGCAGGATGCTCAGCAGTGGGCCGATTGGGGTATCGACTATCTGAAATACGACTGGAACCCCAACGATTACTATTACACAAAAGAGATGGCTGATGCTTTGCGCGAGACAGGTCGCGACATTGCCCTCAGTATATCAGGTTCCGATCCATTTGCCATGGCACGCACATGGGCTAAACTCACTCAGTGCTGGCGTACAACTGACGATATCTTCGACACATGGAGCAGCATTGTTCGCATAGGCTTTGGCCCTCAGGATCGTTGGCCTGCGTTCAGCGGTCCCGGTCATTGGGCTGATGCCGACATGCTTGTTGTAGGTATGGTGGGATGGGGCCCCAACCTCCACTACACTCGCTTAACACCCGACGAGCAGTACACACACATCTCTCTTTGGGCACTCTTCTCGTCACCCTTCCTCATCGGTTGCGACATTGCGCAGATGGACGATTTTACACTGAGCCTTTTATGCAACTACGAGGTGAACGACATTTGTCAAGACCCTCTTGGCATGCGTGGTGTACCCTACTTCCGTGGCGACGGTTATGTGGTGTATGTAAAAATACTCGAGAACGGCAACCTTGCTGTTGGTCTCTTCAACACATCTACTGAGCCTAAGAAGATTGGTTTCACTCCCCGCACACTCGGCTTGTGGAGCAAGGAAATTAATGTGCGCGACGTATGGCGCCAGAAAGATGTTGCCAAAATCGGTCCTCGCGAACGTTACGAGGAGGAGGTTGCACCTCATGGTTGCTCTCTGCTGATTGTTTCTCCTCCCAATACGCTTGAGAAAATAGTTGACAAACCTTATACAATAAAGAAGTAAAAATCTAAGGTGTATAATAAGAGTGAGTGATGCACAATGGTGCATCACTCACTCTTATTATACATATAGTTGCTGTTTATGCTGAAAACTTTTTAGTTGTTTCTCGTAAGAAAAAAATACTTGTTTGTTTATTTGTTTATTTTTTTTTATGCTTTATCTTTGTTGCAAAGATTAAATATATTTATGGATATGAAAAGGTTGATGTTGTATTTTCTGTTAACGTTTCTCATCATTCCGCTGAAATCAGAGGAACTATATGGTAATGCTACCCGATGGATAATAACCGGTAAGATGTATGATGGAAACGAATATATGAGTTATGCCGAGTTTGAAATCTCAGGTGATACAGTTGTCGATGGTGTTTCATATAGAAAAATCTATTTGACCTATTCCGGTAAAAAACCTTTGCTGACAGCGGTGATACGTGAGACTTCGGATAGCGTGATATATGTTCGTACATTTGATTTGCAGAATTATAATCAAGGCCTCTCTGCCGAAGGGTTGTTGTTCGATTTTTCAATGTGGAACAAAGGCTGCATGCGCCTTTCGGAGAGCAATTTCAATAGTGGAGATATCAGCATAGAGAATATAACATTTGACAATAGTAAACTCTCGCAAGTAATGTTGGCAGACGGCACAAATGCCGATGTGTATTATGGCGATGATATGACAATTGTTCGCGGCATAGGATGTGTCGATTATTGGGGGCCGGCATTGTGGATGTCTAATATCGAAATAGCTCCAAGTGTAGACCCTTGCCCCTATTTGTATCGTTTCTATCGCAATGGAAGGTTGTTGTACGAAGATAAGAAATCGGCTCCAACGAATATTGATGATATTCTCACTGACAACCTCACCATCAGCCCCACCGCCGGCGGTCTTTCCGTGGATTTAGGCACTGCCACCGATTGGTCGGCAACCCTCTACAATAGCAACGGAGTCACCGTGGCGCAGCAACAGGGCAATGGCAGCGAAATATTCCTGCCCACCGATAGCAAAGGCACACACATTCTTGTGGTTAAAGCCGGTGGCAAGGTGGTGAAAAAGAAGGTGTTGCTGCGATAGCAAGGTGCAAAAATGAGAATAGTTAACGGAGTAATAAATCAATAAAAGTCACTCCTATGAAAGCACTTAAATATTTCATTTTTTTGTTGTTGATGGCAATGCCGTCAGAAATGGTTGTTGCGCAGAATTATGTAATTCCCATAGGTCGCAGATATATAATGCGCAGATACAATCCTATGGTTTATCCTCTTTATGGCGACCAAATTCTTTATTACGACGCTATTGGAGACACTGTAATCGATGGTAACCTATATACAATACTTAGATACAATAATGATGAAGATAATTATATTCGATGGAATGGTAAAAAGTGTGTGAGATATTATCCTGAGAAAGGGCGTTATACTCTTGTATTCGATGAATCGTGGCAAGTTGGTGATGCAACAACGATAAGCGATTGGAATGGCAATGGTTTGCTTCGTGTAACAGAAATAAGTGAATTACAAGGTCGTAAACTTTGGAATGTGGGTAATTCCCAACAACTATGGCTTCAAGGTGTAGGCGGCTTGTGGCATCCTATTTT
>JAFTTA010000126.1 GCA_017467015.1 Bacteroidaceae bacterium | reverse complement strand
TGATGGCGTGTACCTCGCCGGGTTTCACTGTAAGGTTTATTCCTTTTAATATCTCTATGCCAGCTAGTGTGGCATGAAGGTTTTTTATTTCTATAAGATTCTCCATTTTTATCTATGTTTTCTTATCCTACCGAGCCTTCAAGCGATACTCTGAGAAGTTTCTGAGCTTCTATGGCAAATTCCATCGGGAGTTTGTTGAGCACCTCTTTGGCATAGCCGTTGACGATGAGCCCTATTGCCTCTTCGGTGTCTATGCCTCGTTGGTTGCAGTAGAATAGTTGTTCTTCTGATATTTTAGAGGTTGTTGCCTCGTGCTCTATGATGGCACTGTCGTTGTGTATGTCCATGTAGGGGAATGTGTGTGCACCGCATTTGCTGCCAAGCAGCAATGAGTCGCATTGGCTGTAGTTGCGTGCATTGTGGGCATTTTTTGCCACTCGTACCAATCCACGATATGAGTTCTGGCTCTGCCCTGCTGATATTCCTTTGCTGATGATGGTACTGCGACAGTTTTTTCCTATGTGTATCATTTTTGTGCCGGTATCGGCTTGTTGGAAATTGTTTGTCACTGCTACGGAGTAGAATTCGCCTTGTGAGTTGTCGCCACGAAGCACGCAGCTTGGGTATTTCCATGTTATAGCCGAGCCAGTCTCCACCTGTGTCCACGATAGTTTGCTGTTGACACCGCGACATTCGCCGCGTTTGGTCACAAAGTTGTATATGCCGCCACGTCCTTGTGCGTCTCCGGGGTACCAGTTTTGCACGGTGCTGTATTTTACTTCGGCATTGTTGCAGACTACTATTTCCACAATGGCGGCGTGAAGCTGGTTCTCGTCGCGCATGGGTGCTGTGCATCCTTCGAGATATGATACGTAGCTGTCGTCGTCGGCTACTATCAGCGTGCGCTCAAACTGTCCGGTCTGCGCCGCGTTTATGCGGAAATATGTCGATAGCTCCATAGGACAACGTACTCCTTTGGGAATGTATACGAATGAGCCGTCGCTGAAAACTGCCGAGTTGAGTGCAGCAAAGAAGTTGTCGCGGTAGTTGACTACTGTGCCGAGGTATTTGCGCACAAGATCGGGGTATTCCTGAACGGCTTCGCCCATTGAACAGAAGATTATTCCCTTCTCGCGAAGCTCTTCTTTGAAGGTGGTTTTCACCGATACCGAATCGAACACGGCATCTACGGCTGTGTTGCTCAGTGCAAGGCGTTCTTCGAGGGGGATGCCCAACTTGTCGAACGTCTTCATCAGTTCGGGGTCTATCTCTTTGTTTTCGTTTTTTTTCTTCTTTTTAAGTGGGTCGGCATAGTATGATATCGATTGGTAGTCGATGGGCGGAATGTTCAGATGTGCCCAGTTGGGCATCTCTAATGTCTGCCAATGCCGATATGATTGAAGACGGAACTCAAGCAGCCAATCGGGCTCGTTTTTCTTCGATGAAATGAGTCTTATGACATCTTCGTTGAGTCCTTTATCTATTATTTCTGTGTTTACATTGCTGATAAAGCCATATTCGTATGCTTTATCGGCAATTTTTTTGAATATATTGTTACTCTTTTTTTTCATGTACCTCTTTTTTCACCTCTTCGAGAAACGTTATTGAGAGTTTGCGCATGGGTTTATATAACATCGAATTTTCTTGCGATGTTTTTCCGAACAGCGCATTTTCTTCATCTATCATATTTATCGTGGAGACTGCGCCTATGAACAATAGTGTGGTAATGAATCCTGTGAAAAGACCACCTAATGCTCTGTCGGCAAATCCCAATAGCACCAGACTGAACAGCCATTTTAGCACCATGCCTATAAGTTTGAAGATTGCCATCACTACGATGAATATCAACATAAAACCGATGATGTTGCATAGTGTGGAGTTCCATTCGGTAAAGCGTTGAATAGTTGTTCCGGCAGCCTGATAAAATAAGATAGCTTGGAGCAGGCCTATGATTATACCTGCTCCAAGTGAAAGTTGAGTGATAATTCCTTTGTACCAGCCGACGATGAAACCGATGCCCAACACGACTGTAAAGATAATATCTAATGTGCTCATTTGTTATGTTAAATTCAACTTTGTTTAAAGTTTTTGTTTAACTTCTATTTCAACAAAGGTCTCTATAATGTCGCCCACCTTGATGTCGTCGTTACCATTGAGGCTGATTCCGCACTCGTAGTTGACGTTAACTTCTTTGACATCGTCTTTGAAGCGTTTGAGGGCTGCAAGACCTCCGGTGAATATCACAATTCCATCACGGATGAGGCGTGCACGGTCGGTACGTTTTACCTTGCCTTCGCGTACAAGACATCCGGCAACTGTTCCTACCTTGCTGATGTGGAATGTTTCGCGTACTTCTATGGTGGCTGTTACTTCTTCTTTGAGTACGGGGGCAAGCATACCTTCCATTGCGGCTTTCACCTCTTCTATAGCATCGTAGATGATGGAGTAGAGGCGTATGTCGACACCATCTTGCTCGGCTAGTTTGCGGGCTGTCACTGAAGGACGCACCTGGAAACCTACGATGATGGCATCTGATGCTGCTGCTAGACTGACGTCGGACTCTGATATCTGACCAACGGCTTTGTGGATGACGTTCACTTGTATTGTCTCGGTTGAGAGTTTTATGAGTGAGTCGCTGAGTGCCTCTATTGAGCCGTCTACGTCGCCCTTGACAATGATATTGAGTGTTTGGAAGTTTCCGAGGGCTATGCGGCGTCCCACTTCGTCGAGGGTGAGCATCTTTTGTGTACGCAAACCCTGTTCACGTTGCAGCTGTTCGCGTTTGCCGGTA
>JAFTTA010000125.1 GCA_017467015.1 Bacteroidaceae bacterium | reverse complement strand
TTTTCGGGCAAGCCCTCAACAACACGTCTGAACGAATGTGAAGAATCTCTTATTTCGCGATATTTTTGAGATCCCTCGTCGCTGCGCTCTGTCGGGATGACAGATTCGCGATTCGGTTGAACTTATATCGAACTCACGTTAATAATGTTTAAAAATTGACAAACAGCAGATACTCTCCTTCTGCATGTATGGTAAACTCTTCGCCGGTACATTCGTTGAGTGTGCCTTGCCACCAGTTGTTGAAGTCATAGATGGGGTAGAGCAGGCCTTCGGCACTCAGGTTCTTTGCTGTGATGGAGAAGATTGATACCTGCTGTCCTTTGCGGCATTTGAGCGTGGTATCGCCGTTGCAGGGGATGAATACTCCATGGTCGGTAAAGGAGCGCACCTGCGCTCCGGCACGGGCGTACTCTATGAGCAGGCTGATGTTGCCAATGGTATGGTCCTCGCGACGGCCGGTAGCGCCTACGATGGCTATGTTGCGCATCTCTTTTCCGAGCAGGAAATTCACCGCTTTCGTCTGGTCGTTGGTTTCCTGTTCCGCCACAATGTGCAGACGCGACGCGTATTTGGTGCGGTTGTATGCGCTTATCGAGTCGCCGTCGCCTACAATGGCATCGGGTACATGCCCTGTGGCTATGTAGCGGTCGGCGGCACCGTCGCAGCATACAACGAAAGGTGCGTTGTGGAGCACCTGTAAGGCTCGCTCCGACGTGGGGTAGTCGCCTCCGGCAACAACCACTGCTTCAAAAGGATATTCCATGTTATTGCTCATTGTGCATCATCTTTTTCCATTTGTAATAGCCAAAGATAGAGATTATGGCGTAAACGGCATAGAGTGCAGCGGTAAAATATAACTCTTTGTACACGTATAGTGCACTACTGGCTACATCGACGATGCACCACACCCACCACTGCTCGATGTACTTGCGTGCGAGCATCCACATTCCTACAATGCTCAGCGCTGTGGTAAACGAGTCGGCCCAGGGTACGGTGCTGTCGGTGTAGTTTATCAGCAGCCATGCTATGAACAGTTGGGTCGCGATATATACAACGGCTATCTTTGCCCAGTTGCCTTCGGACATATGGCTGATGGGCAGCTCACGCTCTGTGGTTTCCCTCTTTCCCAAGAGTGTGAAGCCTGTCTTCCACACGAACCAGCCGTAAAGCGCTATGACAAGATAGTAGATGTTTATTCCGAAGTCGGCATAGAGCCCTGCCTGGTAATACACGAATATATATATCGCGGGCATTATTATGCCGGTTATCCACAGATATATGCTTGCGCGGTATTCCAGCCACAGGTATATTATGCCGATAATTACTCCCAAAATTTCAAGCATAAGGTTTTTGTTTTAAAGGGTTCTAAGGGTTCTAAAGGCTCTAAGGGCTCTAAGGGCAAAAAGGGCACTAAGGGGCCGTTATAATTCAATACTCACGTGTCCCAAGACGTTTATCCCTGCCTGGGCTGCGTATCCTGCGTAGTTGTAACGCTGACGGTTACCGTCGCTGTCGGTATAGTAGCCGCTGCCGGCATAGCCGTTGCTCTCATACTCCTCATCGAATATGTTGTACACAGTCGCACCGACGGTTATGCCCTTTATGTGTGGCAAGTTGAACGTGTATGCCAGGCGCAGGTTGCTCACGAAGTATGCATCGAGACGGTGCTCCTCCTGATTGCAGTTGCTCATGTACTGCTTACCGACGTACTGCGACTGCAATGACGCCTCAAGCCCGTGCCACCTGTAGGCGAATGTGTTGTTTACAATGACTTCGGGCGAGAAGGAGAGGCGTGTTTCGCCATGGTTGATTTCCCAGCGCTCGTATGTGTCATCGTCGTAGAGTACCTCGGTAAACTCCTTTATGCGGTTGTGGCTGAAGGTGGCGTTGGCATCCCAACGGAATCCGCAGGGCAGTGTTATGCCGGCCATCAGCTCTATTCCTGCGCGGTAGCTGTCGGGAATGTTGGCTGCAAGGGGTTCGCCAATCTCGTTTAGCTCTCCTGTGAGTACAAGCTGGTCCTTG
>JAFTTA010000124.1 GCA_017467015.1 Bacteroidaceae bacterium | reverse complement strand
TGTATTGCTGTGCAAGTGTCAGTGCGCTGTTTAGTGCCTCTAATTGCTCCTCCTCGCTACCGTTGTACACAGATGTAACTTCGCTTTCGCTTCCGTCTGCCGACACTGCCATTATTTTCAGTTCGCGCGATGCTATGTTCGCGGGAAGCATGTACTCAAATGTGTTGCAGAAGGTGAGCAGGCTGTCCTCTGTGCTGTAGAAACGGAAACCCACAGCACCACTGCCTTTGGTGAATGTTACCTTTTTGCCGAATTTTGAATATATGTATCCGGCTGCTTTGGTGTCGATGGAGTCGGGGAGGAAGGCTGTGAACTGTCCAAGGTCGCCTGCTTCGCCCACTTTGTAGTCTATGGCAAGACGGTTACCTTCGATGCCGTCGGTTCGTGGATAGTGTGCAATGCGGTCTTCGAGGAACTCCAATGCTCCACATTTCTTTGTGTACTTAGAAATCTTCTCTTTTGTGGCAT
Source organism: Bacteroidaceae bacterium (assembly GCA_017467015.1). GTDB lineage: Bacteria > Bacteroidota > Bacteroidia > Bacteroidales > Bacteroidaceae > HGM04593. The sequence continues at coordinate 1,519 of JAFTTA010000124.1, read as the reverse complement.
CTATCATCGCCTGTGTCGATGTTATTGTATAGCTGCCGTAGTCGTTGATTTCCAATCTGTTCATTGGTACAAAAAATCCCCATGCGTCGAAGAATGTTGTCAGGTCTTCTTGTGCCACTTCGCAACATTTCTCTACAAATTTCAGCAAGTCGTCTTTGCCATAGTTGAGCGACGATGTACTCTTCTTTAAGGGGTCTTTGCGTAATTCAATGAACAGATGGGGGAAAAACTCGGGGTTGTTACCAATTACATGATAGTAGAAATAGAGCTGCCAGAACATTCTGGTAGTGTGCATGATGTTCACATTCAACTGCCCGGTGAAAGGTACTTTGTTTTCGTAGTTTGTTGAGGTCTCCGAGATGATACCTCCGCGCGACATGTACCTTCCAAACTTGTACAGTACCATGTTTGAGAAGAGGTTGTTGCTTATTTCCGTTGTACCAATCATACATATGGCCTTTTGGTTGGCATGACCAAGCTCGTGGGCAGGTCCCCAGAAGTTGCAGCCGTTCATCATATTTTCATACGACATGATGCTTGCGAGCGTGTGGGGTGGGTAGTTGGTGTTGTATGCTCCCGACGACATTGTGTTTGCATCGTCGCGAGTGCGTGCAACGTGCAGGTTGTTGAAGCGTTCAAGTGTGCCGTCTAGCTTAAAGCCCATGAGTTCGTGCTGCCATTCGGTCATGGTGTCCCACCAGCCGATGCACTCTGTAATCTTCTCGGGAACGCAGTTCGAGGCGGTGAGTGTTGCCTTGTCCATGTTGAGCATCACTTTGTGCCCTTTCACCTGTATATATTTATAGGTGGCAAGTTTTTTTGTTATTTTCACCCAATCGGCGTCGGTGTGGTAGTCTCTGTCCCAGTAGCCGTTGAGTATTCCGCCCTCTATGTGTATGTCTAGCGAGTCGTAGTCGGCAAGAAGTTTGTCGCCGGTCGTGTCTGCTGTATAGAGTATATAAAGCATTGAGTTATCGCGACCTACGGGAACTATGTTCATACCCTTCTTAAGTTCGCTGCGCACTCCGGAAACGGCATTCATGTAAACACGGTCTATCTGCAATGTTGCATTTTCGGGTATATCATTGCCTACAAACACATAGAGCAAGTCGCACGCGTTTGCATATATTCCGGTGGGGTTGCTCAGGTATGAGTAAGTTGTCATTTGCAGGCGTTTTGCCCATTCGTCGACATCGGAGTATGGCTCGTATGTGTGTACTCTGAACCATTTTTCATACTCTTTCCAACTGTTGTTCTTGATTTTAATGGCAATGTCGGTAAGCTCCTCGCCGTATGCGCTCATGGATGTGCGCAGTTCATCGTCGCTGAGTGATGCATATTCAGGCTTGAGGGTGGTGCAGGCTGCATCGGCGAAGTATTGCATGTAACCTTTGTAATACTCGACATTGTTGTTCATGATGTTTTTGTATGTCTGGTATTTTGCACGTGCAGCCTCTATTACGCTGTCGGTAACTTCCACTTTTACAAAACCCCATTCTGATGCTGATACACCGTATGA
>JAFTTA010000123.1 GCA_017467015.1 Bacteroidaceae bacterium | reverse complement strand
TCGCTAAAGCGTATGTTGCGTTGTATCACCGTATCAAACACCATACTGCCAAAGTAGCCTTTCAACTCCTCATATATCTGGTTGGCAAGTCTCAATCGCGAATCGTACATTGTGAGCAAGAAGCCCTCTATCTCAAGACCCGTATTGAGTTTTGCCTTAATCATCCTGATGGTATTCACCAACTTGCTGATACCCTCGAGCGCAAAATACTCTGCCTGCACCGGTATTATCACCGAGTCGGCAGCCGTAAGAGCGTTCACCGTAATAAGTCCCAACGAGGGCGAACAGTCGATGATGATGTAATCATACTCATCGCGTATAGGCTCACACAACGCCTTCATGCGGCGCTCACGCTGGGGCAGGTTGAGCAACTCGAGCTCGGCACCTACAAGGTTGATGTGCGACGGAACGATTTACATTCCCGGCACAGGACTATCGAAACGCGCATCTTCGATAGTCTTGTTGCTTATCAAGCACTCATATATCGAGCATTTGACCGAGCGCACATCGACACCCAAACCCGACGATGCATTGGCTTGCGGGTCGGCATCAACAAGCAACACTTTCTTATCGAGCAGAGCAAGAGATGTAGCAAGGTTCATCGAGGTTGTGGTCTTTCCGACACCACCTTTTTGATTGGCTATAGCTATAATTTTACCCATATTCATCTTTTTTATCCATGCAAAGAAAAGATAAATTTACCTACTCTTGCACCTGTTTTTGCCACAAATTGCTCAAATTGTTGATAAGTGGGGTGTTTTGTTAATAACCTCCTCGGCAAAATCCACGCGAAGATAATGCAAAACTACCTGATAACGAAATATTAAACTCTTTTTTAAATTTATTTGTGAAGTATGAAACCGTATATTATTCTACACAAGGAGGGAAATACAGGTTTTTATCAACACACCTACCTTGTTAGTGTAATGCTTCGGCAACTAATGACAATGAGAAAGACAACTTCAGACCCTATTTTCAAACACTGTTCAACCTATACTAATTGCATAATTATATTAAAGATAAATAACCATTAAAACTATATAGAAGCGAAAGAAAATTGCTATATTTGCGAAATAAATAGCTAAAGGAAACCATTATGTCAGAGAAGGAAATGAAGTCATACAGATTTGGCACCGGTCAAGAACCTACTGACGAAATGCTGGAACAAGTAATGAAAGAAGTTGCTCAAGAAGCTCGTGAAAGCAGCAAAAGAGCAGCAGATGCTTATTTTGAACAAATGCGTCGTAACATTGCAGCTCACAAAGGGCAATGGGAAGAACGTATAAACAGCATTATCTATGGTTAAGGAAGGTCATAAACCAGAATTGATTATCATAGCCGGTCCTAACGGGTCGGGCAAAACTTCCGTGACAAAACGTTTCCTGCATCACGAATGGGCAGAAGGGACAACTTACATCAACCCCGATGAAGTTGCCAACAATATGTTTGGTGATTGGAACTCTCGTGAAGCGGTTCTTAGTGCAGCTAATTATTGTGCGGAATGGCGAGAAAAATGCTTAAAAGAAGGAACAAGTTTTGTCTTTGAGACAGTGATGTCTGCCATAGACAAAGTAGATTTCATTGCAAGAGCCAAGAAAAGCGGTTTTTTTATTCGACTATTTTTTATTTCAACAGCAAGTCCTACAATCAATGCGGCAAGGATTGCCGACAGAGTGATGAAAGGTGGACACGATGTTCCTATTACTAAAATCATATCAAGATATTACAAGTCAATAGAGAACTGCAAAGCTATCTCTTCTATCGTTGACCGCCTTTATGTTTATGACAACTCGATAGATGGAGAAGAAGCAAAAATACAATTTCGTTTAGTGAATGG
>JAFTTA010000122.1 GCA_017467015.1 Bacteroidaceae bacterium | reverse complement strand
GCTTCTTGTGCCTGCTCGTTTGCGGTGGTTACATCCTGTGCATGCAGTGAGAATGACATGCAGAATAGCAATAGGGTAGTTAGAAGTCTCATCATTATTGTTTTTTTATCGTTTGTTTTCCATTTTGTTTATCATTATCAGTCTCTCCTTGAAATTGTTGCGCTTCAGTCCGCTGTGAGTGAGCGCACTGCCTATACAATACTTGCTGAAACCGGAACGCTTGATACGTGTCTCGCGCAGAAGGTCAAGCGCAGGGGAGGGGACATTGCCGTCACGTTTGAGCTCGATGATAGCTACTCTCTTCAGTTCGTGTCGCCCGTCGCTCTTCAGGTGGTGGAATCTGAGGTTAAAGTCAATGGTAAGACGTTCTGTCTTGCCGTAGTTGACCAGCGTTATGCGGTTGAACCAGTTCTCGATGACCGGCGAGACCTCTTCGAGCCTGTACCATGCAACCTTGCTCAGAAAAGGAACTACATTCTCCTTTTCGGAATGCAATGTGTGTACTCCACCCACTATAATGCGTTTTTTCTTTGTGCGCCCGTGGTTGTTCTTGTTCTTTACTTCGAGGAAAGTGTCATTGTTGTCAAGATATGTGCGCACCCTTATCTTTTCCCTGACACAACGGCCTGCGTGATGCATGCGGTACATCTCGTAGTCATCTGTGTCGAAATAGGTGGTGTGATACTCGGCGATGCGTTTGTCGCCAATCTGCTGAATGAAATATTTTCCTTTGACGGCTGTGAGGAACGCGACAAGCTGGTCAAGGGTGGCCACAAACTTTGTGTCGGTCCTGTTCATGAGCTTGATTCCCGACATCTCTTCGAGTGTTATCGGGGGAAGCTGTAGGGCTTTGTCGGCAATTCTCTCTGTCATTTTTAAAAATATCTCTATTTGCAAAAATATATAAAAGTTTTATAAATGGCTATTTGTTTTTGTTTATTATAGTTAAAATGTCCATTTTGTAGGCAAAAGGCGTTTTTTCTTCGGTGTGGGCTTTTGCGCAGAACCTTAAAAATAGTATCTTCGCTACAAAGAACATGAACAAATATTTCCACGATGAATGTAAAGGAGATAATTGACAGGTACTACCCTTGTGAAAATGAGCTGAAAAATATTTACATGACGCATGCCTGGGCGGTTGCGGATTTTGCCCTTGGACTGGCGAGGAAACATCCCGAACTTGAACTCGATGAGGCTTTCATTTATGAGGCTGCGATGCTGCATGATATCGGTATCTTTCTTACCGATGCGCCTCGTATATATTGTTGTGGGTCAGAGGAATATCTTTGTCATGGCTATCTCGGTGCCGAACTGTTGCGCTCAATTGGCCTTGAGCGCCATGCGAGGGTGTGTGAGAGGCATACGGGAACCGGACTTACCAAGGAGGTTATCGAGCGGAACGGGTGGAATCTCCCGGTAAAGGATTTTGTCCCCGAGACGCTTGAGGAGCAACTGATATGTTTTGCTGACAAGTTCTTCTCGAAGACAAAGTTCCTGCACGAGCCCAGGACATTCGAACAGGTAGTGGAGAGCATGCGGAAGATATCGGAGGATTCTGTGAAAAAGGTTGAAAAATGGGCTGAAATGTTCCTCTGATTTTCCTTTTTTGCATAAATGTGGCTGTTGCGCATGCAATTTTGCCAGTAAATTAAAGAATAGTACTTTAAATTTAGTATCTTTGCACTAGTGCGAAGATATACTGCACTCGCTGTGAAAAACATTGAAGTAAACTTCATGTTTCTCGCTCGTTTGTTGATATCTTTGCACTAAAGTGCGAAGATATACTGCACTCGCTGTAGAACGTGCAGGGATAGACAATGTATACTTCGCTTGTTGTATATATTTTGTCATTTGCTTTTGAAAGCATTTGCTGATGAGACTTGATTTTTACAAGATATATTTCGTAACATTGCTGTTGGCGGTCGTTGCTTTGGCGTTGCCGTCGGCTTCAAATGCGCATGCCGGGCCATTGACGGGGCGTCGCATGCCGCGACTCATTATCTCGGCCGACAGCACAGCCCTGCAAGCCGATTCTCTCAAGGGCAAGAAGGAACAGAAAGATGCCATCGATGCTCCGGTTTTCTACGAATGTACCGATTCTATGGTGTGGTCACGCAATGGAAATGCCTATCTCTATGGTGCGGGCAAGGTCCGTTATGACAAGATTGAACTTACTGCAAATGTCATCAAGATGAACATGGACAGCAGTGTGGTGCATGCGACGGGCAGCATCGATACTGCCGGCATGTCCGTGGGTCTGCCGGTGTTCACTGATAGTGGAACCCCCTATGAGTCGGACCAGATTCGGTATAACTTCAAAAGCAAGAAGGGGTATATAAACAATGTCTACACCCAGCAGGGCGACGGTTTTATAATGGGCGGTAAGGCAAAGAAAGATTCTGCTGGTATATTCTATTCCCAGGATGGCATGTACACGACATGCGATGCCGAGC
>JAFTTA010000121.1 GCA_017467015.1 Bacteroidaceae bacterium | reverse complement strand
AGCATCTTTCAATGCGCCACCGTATTTGTTGATTGTCTCAACCTCTTCCTGAGGAACTGAAGAAGAACCGTGAAGAACGATGGGGAAGCCGGGAAGCTCTTTCATACAACCCTCGAGTACGTCGAATGCCAAGGGAGGAGGAACGAGTACGCCCTTCTCGTTGCGTGTGCACTGCTCGGGTTTGAACTTGTTGGCACCGTGTGAAGTACCAATTGAGATAGCCAAGCTGTCGCAACCTGTCTTTGTAACGAAGTCAACAACCTCCTCGGGACGTGTATATGTGTGGTGCTCAGCAACAACCTCATCCTCAACACCTGCAAGGATACCAAGCTCACCCTCAACTGTTACGTCATACTGGTGTGCATACTCAACAACTTTCTTTGTAAGAGCTACGTTCTCGTCGTAGGGAAGGTGTGAACCGTCAATCATAACAGAAGAGAAGCCCATGTCGATGCATGATTTGCACAACTCGAATGAGTTACCGTGGTCGAGGTGAAGAACAATCTCGGGACGTGCGCAACCGAGCTCTTTTGCATACTCAACTGCACCCTCAGCCATGTAGCGAAGAAGTGTCTGGTTAGCATACTTACGAGCACCGCTTGAAACCTGAAGGATAACAGGTGACTTTGTCTCAACTGCTGCCATAACGATAGCCTGCAACTGCTCCATGTTGTTGAAGTTGAAAGCAGGGATGGCGTAACCGCCTTTCATTGCTCTTGCAAACATATCACGTGTGTTTACAAGACCTAATTCTTTGTAACTTACCATGTTTATTAATTTAAAAAATATGTGTCATAATTATTGCATTCTTAAGAAATACGCATGGGAAAGATGCCCCAACCTACGCGGATATCTCATGAAACTGCATATTCTTCGGCAAAGATAATACAATTCGCACGCAATACAAAATATGAGATTATTTAAATTTCCAAAATAAAATATTTTGCCAATGAGCATAGCCGACTAACTGAAAAAATCATCCCTCGTTGTGCGATGAATAATAGTCGTTCCACTGCTTCAGAACCTCTTGCCAGTCAACCACCTCACCTTCGGCAATAGCTTCTGCTTGACGCATAGCCTCTTCGTGCTGTTTTTTCTCTTCGAAGCGAATTTTCATTGCCTCTATGGTAGCATCATCAAGTATCTGAATACGTTTGCGACGTACGCACTCATCGAGTTCTTCGGGTCCGAAAGCCTTTCCGGGGATGTTAAAATCGGAAATATTAAAACCAAAAACAGTGCGCAACGTATGTCGCACCATTTTCTGCTGCCCACGATTGCCCGACATTTTACTGCGCAGCAATTTGCGTATTACACCTATTTCGTGCTCTGAAAATTTATTTCTGCCCATAATTTAATTCAAATAAAGTATAAAACAGGAGTCACACGGTCGCCCACTTATATCCCGACGTGAGCGGCAAACGGGGCTCGAACCCGCGACCCTTGGCTTGGGAAGCCAATGCTCTACCAACTGAGCTACTGCCGCATTTACAGATGCGAAGATAGCACATTTCCCGCTATCACTCCAAAAACGAGAAGTTTTTTTACGTTTTTTTACACATGAAAATCATTCAAAATAACGCTATATAGAGAAAATAGTTTTAAAGAAATATTGTGAATAAGCATTAATATTAATACTTTTGTCATATAATTACTATTTTTATTAAATTCTTGTTATATGAAGACAAATTCAATCTTAATTATTCTTATGGTAGCATTGGCTGCAATAGTTGCTTGCAGTGGGAATAACACCCAAAAGAACGCTGAAGCTGAGGCACAGTGCGAGGTTAAAGAGTGTGGATTGCCTGTTGGCTTGCAACTTTACAGTGTACGTGATGACATGGCAAAAGATTTTAAGGGCACACTTCAGAAAGTGAAAGAGATGGGTTACGACGGCGTAGAGTTTGCAGGGCTTTTCGGCAACACTCCTGAACAAGTTAAAGCAATGTGTGCAGAGATTGGTCTGAACCCTATTTCGGCACACGTACCCTTGGCAGACATGCTTGCCGACGTTGACAAAGTGATTGCCGACTACAAGGCTATTGGTTGCAAATACATCGTTGTTCCCTATGTAACCGAGGAGCGTCGTCCCGGTGGCGAATTGTTCATGCAGATGATTGAAGAAATTCGCACCATCGGAACTAAAGCAAAAGAAGCTGGTTTGGTATTGCTTTACCACAACCACGATTTTGAGTTTAAGAAAGTGGAAAATGGCGAGTTTGGTCTCGACTTCCTATACAGTTCTGTACCTGCCGACCTTTTGCAGACCGAGCTTGACGAATGTTGGGTAAAATATGCAGGTCAGGACCCCGTTGCTTACCTTCAGAAATATGCAGGACGCGCACCCGTTGTTCACCTCAAAGATTACTATGTAGAGGGTGAGCAGGTTGGTGACCCCTATGCACTCATTGGCCTGAACGAAGATGAGAAGAAATCGAATACAGCATTTGAATTCCGTCCTTTGGGTTGTGGTGTACAGAATGTACCCGACCTTGTAAAGGCAGCTGAGGCAGCAGGCAGCAAATGGCTCATCATCGAGCAGGACCAGCCCAGCATGGGTAAATCTCCCATGGAGTGCGCAGCTATGAGCATGGAATACTTGAAAAAGGTTAAAGAAAGTAATCATGCAGCAGCCCACAATCACACACACGGCGAAGGTTGCAACCACAAGCACTAATAATATAACGTAGGAAATAATCTCACGAACAGATTGAAGGCAACCAATTGGTTGCCTTCAACTATAATAGCACAACCCCAAATAACAGTTTATGGAGCCGAAGAATATTCACAGGAATTGTTATTTGCCGGTAACAAAAACAATATTGTAAAGCAACAAGACAATCAACATTGACATACAATGAAAGCAAAGAAGATAATAAGCAAGATGCTATTAGCGACATTTCTGTTTGCTAGCAGTGCAACCTTTGCATGGGAGGGTATGAAGATGCCACCTCTGCACGTTGATGGCAACCAGCTGAAAGACCCCGGCGGCAATATTGTGAAACTACACGGCTATGCACAAACATTCAGTCCCTGGTTCAACGAACGCGGCACGCAATGGAACAACTACGACGTTAAGGGATGCCTCGCATACAACAAAGGCATAATCGACCGCATAATGGAAGCAGGGTGGAAAATGAGTTTCGTGCGTATGCACATGGACCCATACTGGTCAAACACTCCCGGAAAAAGCGTAAAGGGCGAAAACGATATCTCGGCATTCGATTTTTCCCGTTTCACTAAATATCTCGACGAAGTATTTATACCCATGGCAGAATATGCAGTCACCAAAGGAATGTACGTAGTGATGCGGCCACCGGGAGTATGCCCACACAAAATAGCCGTTGGCGACGACTACCAAAAGTATCTGATAAAAGTGTGGCAACACGTGGCACAACATAAAAAACTAAAGAACCACCCGAACATTATGTTTGAGCTTGCCAATGAGCCTATCCTTATTTTAGGCAGCGATGGCAATTATGGAGAAACGGATTTCAAACAGCTGAACAGATATTTTCAAAAGATTGCAGATACCATTCGCGCACAAGGCTGCAACAACATTTTGTGGATACCCGGACTGGGTTACCAATCGAAATATTCGGGGTATGCCCTCCACCCTATTAAAGGAGACAACATTGGCTATGCTGTACACATATACCCCGGATGGTTTGGCAGCGGTCACGGCTATGAGGCTTTCTCTAAAGGGTGGCAGAAAGATGTTCAACCCGTGGCAGATTTTGCCCCAATAATGATTACTGAAATGGATTGGGCTGAGAAGAAGTACAATGCATCGTGGGGAAAAGCACGCACAGGCGTAGCTGGAGACGACAACTTCGGTGCCAACTTTAAAAAAATCACAGACGAAGCCGGCAATGTCAGTTGGTTACTGTTTACATCACCCGAACACCTTGCAGCCTTCAGAGACAAAGCACCTAAGGACGGTAAATACACATTCCTAACCGACCCCGAAGCTTGCCCATGGCCCATATATCATTGGTATAAGAAGTATGCAAAAAAGAACTACCCTAAAAAGAATGTCAAACGTAAATGAAAAACAAAGATTGACAATGATGGCGACTGAAAATATTTTCAGTCGCCATCATTGTCAAATTAAACACTCTGTATCAGTATTATTTCAATTGTCTTCATAGAGATAATACCACCCATAGGTCTGTCCGAAGAAACGCCGCACATAATTAGAGCGAACCAGAATATCTTTATGCTCACGCTCCAATGCAAGCAACTCGGAATATTTTCTCGCCATAGCAGTATCTTTCAGTTGCATAGTTGAGTCGCCAGAGATCTTTCCATAAATCCATAATGCCTCTTTGTAGTGTGTGGGTAGCGATGCCTTATCATCTACGTTGTAGAAAGCAGACAATGTGTCGACAAACTCCTCGAGACGCCTATCAAGCAACAATGCCGAGAGGTAATAATCTTTCACAGCAGAAGAAGCCGTATCTACAGTAAGCGCACGCTCAAGGAAAGGTAATATCTTTTCGCCATTTTGTGGAGAAACTTTCAAATGAGCATATACCATTTCTGCAGTCAAAGGCGATGTCTGTTGTGAGGT
>JAFTTA010000120.1 GCA_017467015.1 Bacteroidaceae bacterium | reverse complement strand
GGTCTGCAACAAGGTGGGTGGCATATATACAGTGGTATCTACAAAAGCACGTACCTTGGCAAATGAAGAGGGTATCGAAGCCATATACATAGGTCCCGACTTGTGGAAAGAGCGCGAGAATCCCCTTTTCAAAGAGGATAAAAGACTGTGGAAAGGCTGGGTAAAGAAAGCAGCCGAAGAAGGTGTGAATGTCAGATGCGGATATTGGGAAATTCCCGGACGCCCCAAAGTTATACTTGTGGACTTTACACCATATTTCGAGAATAAAGAGAAACTATACTCCGAACTTTGGAATGATTTTCAAGTCGACTCACTACACGGCTACGGCGATTACGACGACTCAATGATGTTTGGTTATGCCGCAGGACGTCTTATTGAAAGTTTCTACAATTACTATTTAAATAAGGAGAACAAAGTTGTTGTACAGGCTCATGAATGGCAGACAGGCTATGCGGCTCTGTACGTAAAGAAGAACCTACCACAAGCAGGTACTATTTTTACAACTCATGCAACAAGTATCGGTCGCTCCATTGCATCAAACGGCAAACCCCTTTACGATTATTTCGAAGGTTACAACGGCGACCAGATGGCAGCCGAACTGAACGTACAATCTAAACATTCCGTAGAGAAACAGACAGCACACAATGTAGACTGTTTCACAACAGTAAGCGACCTTACAGCACGTGAATGCGAACAACTTATTGAACGTAAGATTGACGTTGTACTTGAAAACGGATTCGAGAAAGATTTTGTTCCCTCCGGCGCAAACTTTACCAAAAAACGTCAAGCAGCACGCAAACTCAGAATACGAGTGGCAGAGGCATTGACCGGCACAAAAATAGCTGACAACGCACTGCTTATAGGTCTTGGCGGACGCATGGAGATGCGTAACAAAGGTATCGATCTCTTCCTACAGTCAGTACGCGGATTGCGCGATGCTGAGAAGCTCGATCGCGATATCATTGCATTCATCGATGTGCCTGCTTGGATGGACACAGCACGCGAAGACCTCATAGAGCGTCTTGCCGACAACGGAGCAGAGTGGAGCACTCCCCTGGAAAATCCCTTCATCACACACAAGCTACACAACATGAATGAAGATGCCATTGTTTGTGCAATACGCTCATTGGGCCTCGACAACGTAAATGGCAGCCGCGTGAAGGTAATATATGCACCATGCTATCTGAATGGCAGCGACGGCATCTTCAACCTAAGCTACTACGACCTACTCATAGGTAACGATCTGAGCGTATATCCCTCATACTATGAGCCTTGGGGTTACACACCACTCGAAAGCGTAGCTTTCCACATTCCCACCATCACCACAAACCTCGCCGGCTTCGGTCTCTGGGTAAACTCAATACTCGGCAGACAAGGCGAACTAAGTGATGGAGTAGAGGTTATTAAACGCAACGACAGCAATTATTTTGAAATGTCTGCTGTAATTACAAAAACAATTTGTAAATTTGCACTTCAAAATCAAGGCGATGTCGACGCAACAAGGAAAAAAGCTGCAAAAATTGCAGACAAAGCATTGTGGAAGTGCTTTATACTTAACTATTTCGACGCTTATGACTTTGCGTTGAGAAAAGCCGAAGAAAGAAAAAATTATAATTAAAGTAAAACGATATGATTGAAATCAGTAATGCGAATGTTCCTAATTGGAAGACGATTAATGTAAAATCTCAAATACCTGAGTCTCTTAAGAAGCTCAACACCATTGCCCACAACATGTGGTGGGCATGGAATCAAGACGCAAAAGACCTTTTTGCAATGCTCGATGAGAAACTTTACTTGGAGTGTGGCAAAAACCCCGTTCTTTTGCTCGAAAAATTGGGTTATGAAAGACTTGAGGATTTGTCAAAAGATAAGAATGTACTTGTTGCATTGGATAGCGTGTACTCACGTTTCGAGAAATACATGAACGTTAAGCCCGATGCAAACCGACCTTCAGTTGCATACTTCTGCATGGAGTACGGTCTTTCACACGTGCTTAAAATATATTCAGGTGGTCTTGGCGTTCTTGCCGGTGACTATTTGAAAGAGGCATCAGACTCAAATGTTGACATGTGCGCTGTAGGTTTCCTCTACAGATATGGATACTTCACACAGGCACTCTCTATCGATGGTTCACAGATTGCAAACTACGAGGCTCAGAACTTCAACACTCTGCCTCTTGAGCGCATACTGGACGAAAACGGTGTGCCTATGGTCATCGACGTTCCTTTCAACGACTTCCACGTACAGGCAAATGTATGGCGTGTAAACGTAGGTCGTGTGCCCTTGTATCTTTTGGATACAGACTTTGAGCAGAACAGCGAGTACGATCGCCCCATCACTCACAAACTCTATGGTGGCGACTGGGAAAACCGCTTGAAGCAGGAGATTCTTCTTGGTATCGGCGGTATGATTATGCTCGAAAAACTTGGCATTAAGAAAGACATCTACCACTGTAACGAGGGTCACGCAGCTCTCTGCAACCTCCACCGTCTGACACAGTACATCAAAGATGGTTACACATTCGAAGAGGCACTTGAGATTGTACGTTCAAGTTCACTCTACACAGTACACACACCCGTTCCCGCAGGTCACGACTACTTCGACGAGGCTCTCTTCAGCAAATATATGAGAAACTACCCCGCAAAGCTCAACATCACATGGGACGAGCTTATGGGTATGGGCCGCATCAATGCAAAAGACAAATCAGAGCGTTTCTGTATGTCAACATTTGCTTGCAACACATGTCAGGAAATCAACGGCGTTAGCCGCCTTCACGGAAAGGTATCAAAATATATGTTCGCAGGCATCTGGAAGGGCTACTTCGCAGAGGAGAACCACGTAGGTTATGTTACAAACGGAGTACACTTCCCCACATGGGTAGCACCCGAATGGGATGCTCTCTACGAGAAATACTTCGATTCCAGTTTCCGTGGCGACCAGTCAAATGCAAGCATTTGGGAGGCTATCTACAATGTGCCCAACGAAGAGATTTGGGCTATCAGAAAAGAGCTTAAGGGCAAACTGATTAACCACATACGTCAATCATTCAAAGAAAGATGGTTGAAGAATCAGGGCGACCCCATGCGTATTGTTAACCTCCTCGACAAGATTAACCCCAACGCACTGCTCATCGGTTTCGGACGCCGCTTTGCAACATACAAACGTGCACACCTTCTCTTTACAGACCTTGACCGTCTTGCAAAGATTGTCAACAACGAAGAGCGCCCCATCCAGTTCCTCTTCACCGGTAAGGCTCACCCCCACGATGGTGCAGGTCAGGGCTTGATTAAGAAGATTATGGAAATCTCTAAGATGCCTCAGTTCCTTGGCAAAATCATCTTCCTCGAGAACTACGACATGGATCTTGCAAAGATGCTCGTATCAGGTGTTGATATCTGGATGAATACTCCTACACGTCCTTTGGAGGCATCAGGTACATCAGGCGAAAAGGCTCTCATGAACGGTGTACTCAACCTCTCTGTACTCGACGGATGGTGGTGCGAGGGTTACAAACCCGGTGCAGGTTGGGCACTCAATGAGCAGCGCACATACCAGAACCAGGAGTATCTGGACCAGCTCGACGCAGCTACCATCTACGCACTCCTCGAGAATGAAATTCTTCCCCTCTACCACGACAACAGAGGTGGTAAGGAGTACTCTGACGAATGGGTTAAATACATCAAGAACTCAATCGCACAGGTTGCACCTCACTTCACAATGAAACGTCAGCTTGACGATTACTACAGCAAATTCTACAACAAGCAGGCTAAACGTTTCCACCACTTGATGGAAGACGATGCTAAGGCAGCTCGCACACTCGCTTCATGGAAAGAGCAGGTTGCTGCAAGATGGAACGAAATTGAGGTTGTTTCTATCGATAAAGACGAAAATGTTGTAAACGGCAACATGGAGGTAGGTAAGAACTATTCTATCTCAATGGTAATCGATGAGAAGGGTCTTAACGACGCAGTAGGCGTAGAGCTTGTTACTCTCACAACTGACAACAACGGTAACGATGTTATCTACTCAGTAGAGCCTTTTGCAATGGTTAAGAAAGAAGGCAACCTCTTCACTTTCAACATTGACTATTCTGTAAACAATGCCGGCTCATTCAAAGTATGCTACCGCATCTATCCCAAGCACGAGGAATTGCCTCACCGCCAAGACTTTGCATTTGTAAAGTGGTTGGCATAATATAGGCAAATAATCATAATAAACATATGGCGTATGTATCTTAAAGGTACATACGCCATATGTTTATTTTATACTTTTAAAGTTTTATTCCAACGGTATTTAATGCGCAATCATTGACACCTTAGTAAGTAGTGGAAAAAGATTGCTTATT
>JAFTTA010000119.1 GCA_017467015.1 Bacteroidaceae bacterium | reverse complement strand
TCATGTTTGGGAACAATAACCATTCAGAACTCGAAGTTTAAAGGACAAGGCGACGACTGTACAAATATCCACGGATACTACTATCGCATGTATCCCGAGGCAGACAACAAGATAGAGATAAGAATTGAGGGTGCCGACCTTCATGCCCTTTCGCTCGACTATCCCCAGATTGGTGATACAATGATTGCCATCGACAACAAAAATATGTCAGAACAAGGACGTTACACAGTGCAGAGCGTAGATACTTCATCTGTGGATTGGAAAGTTGTCATCGGTCTCGACAAGGCAATAGAACCCGAGAAGTTCGAGAACTGCTATATGTGGAACTACAGCCGTTTCCCCAAGGTGCGCATCTATAACAACTCGGTTCACAGCCATCTTGCACGCTCGTTCCTCATCAAGAGCCGCGATGTAATCATTGCGAAGAACTGTATTCTTAACAGCACCATTACAGCTATAAAATTAGGTGCAGAGCTTGGATGGCGTGAGAGTGGTCCTGCCGAAAATATTCTTGTTGAAGAGAACTACATCACTGGATGTGGATATGCCGCTGGCGCCGATGTTCCTTCGTGCATAACACTCAGCACAGAGGCACGCGAATTGCCTCCTCATCTGAACAAGAATATTGTTATCCGCAACAACGTCTTCGACACCGACAAGGCTGTGGCTGTTCTTTTGAAAGATGCCGAAAATATTCTTGTTGAAAACAATATGGCAAACAAGAAGGATTATGTGAGAATGGAGAACTGCAATAATGTCAAAATAGACGGTAAATAATAGATGATAAATCAATGTAAAAATTGCGTGGCAAGAAACATTTTCTTGCCACGCAATTTTTTGTTATTTAATAAAAAGGGTTATTTAATTCCTTCTATAAATCCTTCTACAACACTGCCAAACTCCTCGGAAATCTTCTTTATCTCCTTTTTGGTTGACTCTATGGCTCCTTTGGTAAATGCACCGTAGTAACGGCCTTTCAATTTGGCAAGCTCTTTTTTCTCGCTGTCGGTAAGTTCTCTTGTTTCCATTTCCTTTTCCAATTCGGAAAAACGAGCTGTAAGTTTCTCAAAATCCTGTTCTGTGTATTTCTCGAAATTCTTTTCAATATCTTCGCATATATTTTTCATTTCGCGAAATGAAGAGGCATTATTGTCACACGCTGCAAATGCAAAAGTGAACAGAACCGCCATGACGAAAATGGTTGTCTTTTTCATAATATTTCAATATTTATTAATAACAATTTCACAAAAGTAGTTAATTTAAACGAAAATCGTTTACCTTTGCAACCGAATTTTAATTAGCACACACAATTTATGACAATCCCTTCAGTTGTAGAGATAATGGAGTTCGCAGGAACATTTGCTTTTGCTATCAGCGGTATACGTCTGGCATCGGCAAAACGATTTGACTGGTTCGGTGCTTACGTGGTGGGTGTGGTTACAGCCATCGGCGGTGGTACCATTCGCGATGTGTTGTTGGATGTCACACCATTTTGGATGACAAACTCCATGTATCTAGTCTGTTCAGCACTTGCGCTCTTTTGGGTTAAACTTTTTGGCAATTATCTTATCCAACTTAACAATACATACTTTATAAACGACACCATAGGTTTGGCGCTATTCGTAGTGGTGGGTGTGGAGAAGAGTCTGGCACTCGACTATCCCATTTGGGTGGCAGTGGTTATGGCGACGCTCACAGGTTCGGCGGGTGGTGTCATGCGCGACATATTCATTAACGAAGAACCGCTCTTCTTTCGTAAGGAGATATATGCTATGGCATGTGTGATAGGTGCTTTGGTTTATTGTATGTGCGACAGGATGGGTATGGATGTATTCCTGTCACAAACAATGTGTGGTATATCCGTATTTGTGGTGCGTGTGCTGGCTGTGAAATATAACATTTGTTTGCCGGTGCTGACGGGGGCAGATGATGTAGAGGAAAAAGAGAAAAAATAGTATTTGTTATAAAAATTAAACAGTGTGCGACATTTTTATGTCGCACACTGTTTTTCTATATGAAAAAATATATTTACTTTGCACCCGATCAAGTAATTTAAAACTATTAAAGTCAAACGGACATAAACTTAAGAAACAATGACAATGTATTGGAACAAAAAGGCTGAATGTATGGGCAGGGAGGAGATGCGCCGCCTGCAAAGTGAACGCCTTGTAAAAATGGTCGAGCATGTATATAACGACTCGACTTACTATCGTAAACGCATGGATGAGTGTGGCGTGAAGCCTCAGGACATACGTAGCATTGACGATATTTCTAAACTTCCTTTTACCACCAAGCAGGATTTGCGTGATAACTATCCTTTTGGGCTCTTCTGTGTGCCCATGGAACAGATTGTTCGCTTGCATGCCTCATCGGGAACAACAGGTAAACCTATAGTTGCAGGTTATACCAAGGAGGACCTTGAAATGTGGAGCGAGGTTACTGCGCGTTCATTGATGGCAGCGGGAGTTACCAAAGAAGACATTATGCAGGTTTCTTATGGTTACGGACTTTTTACTGGTGGCTTGGGCGCTCATGATGGTGGTACACTCATCGGTGCTTCCATAGTACCCACAAGCAGTGGCAACACTGAAAAGCAGATTACCCTTATGCACGACTTTGGCAGCACAGTGTTGGCATGTACTCCTTCATATGCATTGTATATTGCCGATACAATTAAAAAGAGCGGTCTCGACATTAAAGACTTTAAGTTGAAAACCGGTGTTTTTGGTGCCGAGCCTTGGACAGATTCCATGCGTCATGAAATTGAAGAGAAACTCAATATTAAAGCATACGACATCTACGGACTAACTGAAATGTGTGGCCCTGGTGTGGGTTGTGAGTGTGAATACCAGAATGGTACACACCTTTGGGAAGATCATTTCTATCCCGAAATTATTGATCCGGAGACATTGCAGCCTCTGCCTCCCGGCGAGAAGGGCGAGCTTGTATTCACCAACCTTACAAAATGGGGTATGCCTATGATACGTTACCGCACACGTGACCTTACAACTTTGCACTACGAAACTTGCGAGTGTGGACGTACAGCAGTGAGAATGAGTAAGATTCTCGGACGCAGCGACGATATGCTCATCATCCGCGGTGTAAATGTATTCCCCTCTACAATCGAGAGTATTATACTCGAATTCCCCGAGTGTGAGCCCTATTATATGATTGAGGTCGACCGTGTGAACAACACTGATACATTCGACATTCAGGTCGAGGTGCATCCCGAGTACTATACCGACAGAATCACCGAACTTTCTGCGTTGAAGAAACGCATCACAGCACGTGTGCAGAGCGTCGTTGGTATTTCACCTAACATCAAGATTGTTGAGCCCAATACTATTGAGCGCAGTATGGGTAAGGCGAAACATGCCATCGACCACCGTAAATTTGAATAATTAGTTTCACCTTCAATACTTAGGAATATGTTAATAAAACAGTTATCTGTATTTCTTGAGAATCGTTTGGGACGCTTCAGTCAGGTTGCAAAGATTCTCAGTGAGGCGGGAATAAATATGAAGGCGTTTACAGTATCGGAAAATGCCGAATTTGGAGTATTGCATCTTATTGTTTCCGACCCCGAAAAAGCCTGTGCAATGTTGCGCGAGAAGAGCTTCGCAGCGAGTCTTACCGATGTTATCTGCATACAATGCCCCGATGTTCCGGGTGCCCTTGAGGTGGCACTCGCAGCCATCACCAAGGCAAATATTTCCATTGAGTACATGTATGCTTTTGCTCAAGGTGCTACCGCAAGTGTAATCATTCGTCCCACCGACCTTGATAAGTGCATTAAGGTGCTAAGTGAAAATAATTTCACTACCCTGACACAAGAGGGGTTGAATAGCATCTGAAATAGATAATTTATAATATATATTCCCCAATAGTTTCTCCGGAAGAGATAATTATTGGGGAATGTTTTTTAGGGAAATGTTATGTCAATCTTCTCCACATAGCGACTTGTAATCGCAGTAAGCACATCGGCTCTTTTCTTCAGTGCGCGAGAATGGTATGTTTATGTTAAATATTTCGTCTAATGTCTCTTGCAGTGAAGCAATGAAACTATCGTAATATTCATTAACATCGACAACCGGTTGCTTGTTTATTTTAACTACAAAATTTTCGCGTTTGCCCTCGGATTGTTTGTGGATATACAAAAGCGATGGTGATATGCGTGTGGCTTTACCAGAAGCTATCATTGAAGCGGAGTAGAGCATTGCTTGAAAAATATATCCGCTTCGTTTGCCTGTTTTTGCAAAAAGGCTGTTTATAGATTCGGGTGATGAGGGCTCGCCACCTGTCTTGTAATCTATTATTTCCAAAGTATCACCTTTCTGTTCCATACGGTCGACGCGCCCGCCTATGCGCAGAGCGACCTTCTCGCCTTTGGCTGTTGTGGCTGTCATGGTGAAACTTGTTGCTTGCTCACTGCCTAGATATGTAAATGGAGTGTGTTCCATATCCATTTTAACCAATCGCACAAGGAAACGATGTAGCACCTCGCGGTTGATATATTGTAGTCCGTCATATTCCGGTTTTTCATCGGTGGCATTTGTGAAGAAACATTCTTTGAAGGCTCTGTCCACGAATGTGTATAGCAATGCACTGTTTTTTGCGTATGGCTCCAATTGCGAACGTACTATGTTTGCTGTGCCATCCCTCACTATGTGTTCGTAGAACAATTCTGCCGCTTTGTGGAATATGTTTCCGAAATCCACGGCTTTTATTGTGCTTTCAACCTCTAACTGTGGTTTAAGGTTGGCAACATAGTAATAAAAGAATTTCATAGGGCAATCGAGGTAGCGGTTTATGCCGCTTGGCGATAATATAACAGCTTTGTTATTGATGTTTGTGTCGAATAGTTGCCGTAATTTCTCTATTATCTCGCTGCTTTTTCTTACTTCGACAGAGGTATATGTAGTTGTTTGTTGACGGGCTTTCAGATGTATCTCCTTTATATGATTGTTGCGTTCGGCGAGCATCTGTAGCATATATCGTGAGCGTTCACCTTGTCCTGCACCGTCTGCCGAATTATTGAAGAGCATGGTGATGTTTTCGGCGCGTTGTATCAGACGATAGAAATTGTATGCATATATTGAGTTACGGTGTTCCGTGAGCATCAGTCCGAAAGCACGTCGCAGATTGTAG
>JAFTTA010000118.1 GCA_017467015.1 Bacteroidaceae bacterium | reverse complement strand
TTGCTTGCTATGCAGGGTGTTTCTTCACTAATGGGAAGAGCTCCAAAGCCTATCATTGAGAAACCACCGTTATCAAGCGTTATATATCCACCAGTGTCATTGGTTCCCCACAAATCGCTCTGCAGAACAACTCTGTGGTTCATTGCACCGCTACTGGTAATTATTATAACCTCATATCCGTCGAGTCTTTGCTGCTCTTTTGTTGACCTTACCGAAACCATCGTTACAAAATTTCTATTAGCAAAATAGTTTAGAGTAGCAAAATCGGGATTTGTACGCGATAGATGTCGCTCTGCACTCATATAAAAGGGGCCATAACCTCCATACAACAGTGCAAGAGCATTAGCATCTTTGTCCCACAACAGCATATCGTAATAATAACTTCCATCGTCGAAATGTGTAGCTTGTGAATATGTATATGCTAATTTTGTCGATGGTTCCACTGCCGCCTCCGAAACTGAGAAGCTATAGACTTTTCCATCTTCTGATAGCATGAAGAAAGGCAACACATAACCCTCGTAAGTAGATGGCAAAAGTATTTTTGTAGGTTTAAAGCCTTCATACTCAGGAACTGTGAACATATTCTCCACTACGAATGTCTTTTCGTTCAAGTAGTATATTGCAGGCTTGTCGTTGCTTTCGCCACCACCCTTGCAAACCATAAACAGGGTAGCACCTGAATGTAGCAAGTCGCTTGGATTATTGGCAAAGTATATATCATCGTTGTTTAATGTTAGCAACTCCTCGGTTGTAAAAGCCCCTACTTCACCGGAATTGGCCGGTGTCTGCATAAACGACAGCATAGGGCGGCCATCGTTGTCGGCACTGAGTACAGTTATACCCTCTTCGTATGGAGAATTTACATATAATTTAAATGGGAAGAATGTCTTGCCATCTTCGTTTTCTACAATAAAACGACAATTGTACGTACCGAGTTTTTCACCATGGAACACAAAATCTTTTTCATTAGAATATGTCTTCAAGTCAACCTCCCAAGTGTAGCTCAAAGGTTTTTCGGTATTGCTTTGTAAAAGCACGGGAGATATAGTAAGTGTCTCGTTCTTTTGTATATTATATACAGTTTGTATGCTACCCTCCTTTATAGTTATTTCGGAAAGAGTTGAAAGGTCGGCTATAGATGTTTCATCATCGAAGCAAGAGACCAACACCGCAGCAACAAATAGACTTGTTAGAATATTAAATATTTTCATAGTCATTTATTTTGCATTATTAATTCAATGGATCATCGTCGGCATCATAGGGATTGGGAACATCAAAAGGATAATCGGGATACTCTGAGAGTATCAAATCTCTATTTGCCGGGTCGTTGGTAAAGTTATATAAAGGTAAGATGATGTATTTTCTAAAAATAACACTATATGCGTTAAAATCTCCATAGGGTATATTTTCGAGGTTTTCTCCAAAAGATTTCGCTATTTTAGCATATGTCTCGGGCAAAATATCCTCTAATGCGTGAAAATACTCTATGATTTTAATAAATGTGAAGGGGTGCCATGAACCAAACGCTGTAGGCCATTTTTTAGTTCCGTGAGCAGTATACCATGAGGGTTGCTCTATAGCATTGTCAAAGCGAAGAATGCGCACTTGGCTCAAAGAGTCGAGTGTTGGTGCAAAATACCCGTTATCGACAAGCTGCAAGCATAGTTTGTAGCGTGTATAACCTGTTGAATAGGTACCTTCGAGGTTCTCACGTATAAATGTAACCGGTATATAGCCATTGATTGAATCGGGCAGAATAACAGCCTCGCCAAATTCGTAATGCACCCCCTCTACAGCAGTTGTTGAATCGGGGTTCACTACATAACCAATGGGGCGAACATTTTCACTTATGCCTGCCATTATTCTCACCGGAACATTATAAGTATATCTCTTTATCTCTACTGGAGTTACGCTAAAAGAGTATTCCAGAGTATCTTTAGTAAAGTATATACCCGGGTTCTCGGTGTCGAAAACCAAATACTCCTCATCGCACGAAGTAAACAATGATGTTGCAAGCACTAATAGTAGTGCAACAGAGGCATATTTACGAATATTTATTATTTTCATAATGTATTGCGAGTTTAATATTAGTTACGGTTCTCTTTCTCAATATCGGGAATAGGTACAACGTAGACCTCTTTGCTTGGTTCAAAAACGGTTTCACCGTCATGAGATAGTATTGGAAGGTTCAAACGTTTCATATTGAAAAAAGTCTGTCCCTCTCCAATGTATTCCTTGTATCGCTCGTCATTAATACGTTCTAATGTGAGTGCGTCGTTGGCTGTTAAAGGGTCCAAACCACGATGAATACGTACTTGATTGTAATATTCAAGTGCAAGTTCGGGGTTTACGTCTAACAATGCTTCGGCAGCAATATAATACATCTCGGGGATACGTATCATATTTATACCCAATATAAGTTCCGAAGGACGACTGCCGGCCATATTATTCAACTCATATATATTGGTGAGTTTACTTAAACGATACTTTGGTGTGCCACCCTGATCCACAGCTGTAAAATATGCCGTAATACGGAAATCGAGGCCAGAGGCATCGGTTTCATACAATGTCATATAGTCGTTGCGCAAATCGAGCGAGTAATATGATGTCATCTGCTGTAATTTCGCATTCACATTTGTATAAAAACCGGAATGATATACTCCCCAGAGCGTCTCTTTGCGTGAGAGCACACCGGCAAGGTCGTTTTGCACTTCGGTTTTCTCTTTTAATATGTATTTACGTGAATCGATAACATCTTGAGCATATGCAAGCGCCGCCTCTTTATTACCCATAGTAAGATGTACGCGTGCAAGGAGCGCTTTCACTGCATATTTATTAAGGTGTATCTGACGGTCGAGCATAAAGGTGCTTGTACCTTCGTATTCATCTTCGTTATCAAGTAATTGCTCGGCTTCGATAAGGTCGGCAAGAATATGTTCATAGTTTTTTGCCAGCGACTCGAAATCGGGTGTATTTAATGAAAACTCCGTTGCGTATGGAATGCCATCGGCATTGGGGTTCACTGTGTATTGCTCTGCAAAAAGACGTACAAGGTCGAAATGCATAAAGGCACGTAAAGCAAGCGCCTCGCCTCTATATATTGTATATGGATACGATGTGGCACCTTCCACAAGTGGCGAATTTATGATGCTGTTCACATTTGATATGTTTGCATACATTTCGGTCCACACCGATTCAAACAACCCCTCTACTGTTGAATAACTATAATCGTAATTACCAAGAGCGGTGATACCTACCGCAGAACTCATATTACCATAGCACCATAGAGTTTGCGACATTATCTCGAGAGCAGAAAACGAAAGTTCCTGACCATAGAGCGATGTAGAACGTAGTTGAGAGTAAACGCCATATAGAGCGTCCTCTACACCCTGTTCGGTTTTCAATAGCTGTTCGCGTTTCACCTGTCCTTCGGGTGTGATATCAAGAAAATCGTCACACGATGTAAATGTGAAGCCCAAAGCGGTGCACAAACATAGTATCATATATTTTATTTTATTCATAATCATCAAATTCTTAGAGTGTTACATTCAAATAGAACTCGAGTCCTTGGCTATAGAGATAGTCGGTTCCACGTTCTATCTTCACTGATGATAAACGCAAAATATCTGTAAAGTTTATACCGGTACGCAGATTACGCAAGTGTAGTTTACGACACACCTTGTCACTGA
>JAFTTA010000117.1 GCA_017467015.1 Bacteroidaceae bacterium | reverse complement strand
TTGATATAAAGGGCAGTGCCATGAATAGCGATTCCTGCCAGTAGCACCAGTCGTGTATGCCGTCGCGCACGCGGAACTGATGGGGTATGCGTGCCATCTTCATGGTTTTTATAAATTCCATGTTTTGCATTAAGAGGAAATCGTCGTCGCCGCAGTCGAGGAACCAGCGTACTGTGCGTAGCTCTTTCTTCTTGTTGTCATCGGCTTTTTCGAGATATTCAGTGCAGTGGTTTTCTATGACGCTTTTTGTAAATGTCTCGCCGCGATCGTTGCGACTGTGTATGGACTCTTTATTTGAACTCAGTCCCATCAAGGCGCTCATGGCGTAGGCGCTTGAGAATAGTTCGGGGTGGTGCATGGCGTAGGCAAGTGTGCCGCCACCGCCCATGGATAGTCCAGCTATGGCGCGGTGCTCCTTGTCGTTTTTAATGCGGTATTTTTTCTCTACGGTGGGCATAAACTCGTTGAAGAAGAAGTCTTCGTAGCGCCATTTGTCGCCACAGTTGAAATATCCGTCGTAGTCGGTGCCTGCGTCGGGCATTATTATTATCATTTCGTTGGCATTGCCGGCATTTATTATCTGGTTGGCAATGGGGCCTATGTTGCCGAGGTCGCGCCACGACTTGTAGTTGTTTGTCAGACCATGTAGCAGATAGAGAACAGGGTAGCTGCGTGTGGTTTCATTATCGTAGCTCTTAGGCAGATAGACGCAAAAATTTTTCTCTTTGCCTAAGATTTCACTTTTCATACTCTCTTCGATGACTTTGCCGCCGTGACGTTGTGCGATTGCGCCGATGGTTGTTATGAATGCCAATGTCAGCATTAGAATTTTGCGTTTCATGGTTTTTGATGGTTATAGTTGTTTATTCTGTATTCGATATGTTTTACTATGTTTTCAATCTCGTCGGGGTGGAACCACGATATCTCTTCGTCTTTTCGATACCATGTGGTTTGTTTGCGCGAATATATGCGTGTGTTTTGTTTAATCTTTTCTATTGCAAATGGCAGTTCCCAATCTCCCGCAATGTATTTGAATAGTTCTTTGTAGCCTACTGTGTTGAGTGAATTTTTTTCGCGCATGGGGTAGAAACGTTCTGCTTCTTGCAGTAGTCCGTCGAGCATCATTTGGTCTACTCGCTCGTTTATGCGTTGGTAGAGCTCTTCTCTCTCTCTTCGCAACCCTATCTTTATGATGTTGAAAGGGCGTTTTTTCTTTGCATGGTCGCGTGTGCGGAACGAGGTGTATGTGCGTCCTGTCATGTAACATATCTCCAGCGCGTGCATCACTCTTTTGGGGTTCTTGCGGTCTACTTCGTTGTAGTATTCAGGGTCGAGAAGGCGCAATTCGTCGCATAGCCTTTCGAGACCTTCGATGGCGTATTTTTCTTTTATGAAGTTTCTTGTCTCATCGTCTACCGTGGGTATGTCGTCTATGCCGTTGCATACCGAATCTATGTAGAGCATGGAGCCTCCTGTGAGTAGCATTGTGGGATGGCTGGGAAATTCTTTCTCCAGCAGTTGCATCACCTCTTGTTCGTATCGTGCTGCACTGTAATAGTCGTCTATGTCGAGCTGTGCCACAAAATAGTGTTTGCAATGTTCCTGTTCCTCTTTTGTGGGCATAGCCGTTCCTATCTCCAGCCCTTTATACATCTGTCTGGAGTCGGCTGATATTATTGGGCAATTAAAACGGTCGGCAAGAGCTAAGCTTACCTTAGTCTTGCCGACTGCTGTGGGACCTATGATGACAACAAGGTTGTTCATATTATGTAATCTTAATATCCGAATGAATTGGGATCGGCAATGTCGTTTATGTCGAAGCCGTCTATGTCCAATTCGTCGTCGTTGTATCCGTCGCTTCCATAGAAGTCGTCGTCAATGTCATCTGTGTCGTTTGTGGCGATTGTGTTGCTTTTCTTCATTATCTCGTCGAAATCAAGCAGTTGCACAGGGGCTTCACCTATGATCTTTGTGCATTTTGCCTCTTCGAGGTTTTCGCCATATTTTATTTTGCTGAGTTCCATGAAGAAAACTCGGTCTGCAAGTGGGTCAAAGACGTAAAGCAGATGTTGCTTTTCCTCTTCTACCATGTCGCCAATGATTGTGTCACGCATAATCCAACTGTCCTCGTCGGAGCGGCTTCCCATGTCCTCAAGGGTAATCTCTGTTTCTTTCTCCCATCTGTCGTCGCAAATGAAGAATGAGGTCATTTGGTCATCATTGTATCCTGTGGATGCGAGGATGGCTTTATGAAGGTCGTGGAATGTTGCGTCGGAGTCAATTTCTATGTCTCTGCGAAAATCTTCCACTTCGTCTGATAGAAGTCTGAACTTGTATATCATGTCTTTATCTTTTCTTATCCTATTATACCACGTGTGGAGATGTTCTCGATGAAGTTGATGATGTTGTCTACTTCGGGGCACGAGGGTATCTCCTCTTTTATGTGTTTCACGGCATCGCTTACGTTGTAGCCGCTGTTGTAGAGCAGACGATATGCGTTGTGTATGTTGTTTATCACTTCATTGGAGAAACCACGACGACGCAATCCTACTATGTTGAGACCACTGTAGCGCGAGGGCTCGCGACCTACGATAATGTAGGGGGGGATGTCTTTGTTCAGACGGCATCCGCCTTGTATCATTCCGTAGCCTGCTATGTGGCAGAACTGGTGCACAAGTACATTGGCGCTGAGTATGGCGTTGTCGTCAATGACTACTTCGCCGGCAATTTTTGTGGAGTTGCCGATGATGCATCCGCTGCCGACCGCGCTGTCGTGTGCCACATGGCAACCTTCCATCAGCAGGTTGTTGCTGCCAACTACGGTTTTGCCTTTCGCTGCAGTTCCGCGGTTTATAGTAACATTTTCGCGAATGGTATTGTTGTCGCCTATTTCGGCTGTTGTCTCTTCGCCACGGAATTTCAGGTCTTGAGGTATGCCACCAATGATGGCACCGTGGAATATTCTGTTGCCGTTGCCCATGCGTGTGCCGCTGAGAAGCACTGCGTGGGGCATAATTGTGTTGTTGTCACCGATAACGACGTTTTTGTCGATGTAGGCGAATGCTCCGATTTCGCAGTTTTCGCCAATTTTTGCTTCGGGGTCAATATATGCTAATGGGCTAATCATTTTGTCGTAGTTATTTAGGTAAGTAATAATTGTTCTTTTATAACGCGTTATTGCTTGTTTTTTATAATTTGTCCTGTGAATTGTGCTTCGGCTGCAAGACGCTCACCAACGAATACATATCCTTTCATAACTGATATGCCGTGGCGCAGGGGTGCTATCTGCTCTACTTTGAAGATGAGGGTGTCGCCGGGAACCACTTTCTTGTGGAAGGCTATCTTGTCTATCTTCAGGAAGTATGTTGAGTATTTCTCAGGCTCGTCGAGCATGTTCATCACCAACAATCCGCCGCACTGTGAGAGCGCTTCAATGATGAGTACTCCGGGCATTACAGGCTCATCGGGGAAGTGACCATTGAAGAAGGGTTCGTTTATGGTTACATTCTTGATGCCGACAATGTGGTTGGAACCAAGCTCTGTCACTTTATCAACCAACAGCATGGGGAAACGGTGGGGCAACAACTGACGTATGCGGTTGACGTCCATCACCGGCTCGCGATCGGGCACGTAGATGGGTGCCTGTATTTCGTGCTGACGGATGATTTTGCGCATTGCACGGGCAAATTTGTTGTTTATGCCGTGACCGGGACATGTGGCAACGATGCGTCCTTGTATGGGCTTGCCAATGAGGGCGAGGTCGCCGATGATGTCGAGTAGTTTGTGACGTGCCGGCTCGTTGTTCCATACGAGTGGCTTGTGGTTTAGGTAACCGAGTTTGGTGGCATCCATGTGGGGTACACCCATGATGTCTGCCAAACGGTCGTATTTGTCTTGGGGTAACTGGCGTTCGTAGATGACGATGGCGTTGTCGAGGTCGCCGCCTTTTATGAGACCTGCCGAGAGAAGCGGCTCCAGTTCACGTACAAAGACGAATGTGCGGCTCGATGCTATTTCGTCTTTGAAGTCTGTCATGCTTTCCAGGGTTGCATACTGGTTGAAGAGGATGTCCGAGTCGTAGTGTACGAGCACGTTCAGACTGAATTTCTCGTCGGGGAGCACGATGATGGAGTTTCCGGTCTTTTCGTCCTTTATCTCTATCTTTGATTTTATGATGAATGTGTCTCTTTCGGCGTTCTGCTCTTTTATGCCTACACGTTCGATATTCTCAACGTAGTATTTTGCACTACCATCGAGAATGGGGAATTCGGGACCGTTCACCTGCATCAGACAGTTATCAATACCCAATGCGAAGAGAGCAGCCATTGCATGCTCCACTGTACTTACACGGGCCTCTCCTTTGGTGAGTACGGTTCCGCGGGTAGTTTCTGTCACATTTTCTGCAATGGCGTCTATTATGGGTTCGCCGGGCAGGTCAATGCGCTGTATTTTGTAACCGTAGTTTTCGGGTGCGGGATTGAATGTCACTGTAAGGTTAAGTCCGGTGTGTAATCCTTTGCCGAATAGAGAGAAACTTCCGTTTAGTGTTTGTTGCTTGTTGCTCATCTTTATGGTTTTTTGTCGTTATTCTTTGTTTTTTAGTGCTTCTACCTCTTTGCTTAACTGTTTGATGGTTTTATTCATCTCCGAGAGCTTTTTGAGGTATGCAGCTGCTTTAATATATTCTTTGGCGTCCATGGCTGGTGAGCCGAGTACCGTCTGGCCACTTTTCAGACTGCCTATTGTGCCACATTGAGGACCCACCGTAGTGCGGTCACCTATGGTGCAGTGTCCTGATATTCCTGCTTGTCCGCCGAAAATGCACCACTCGCCGATTTTTGTTGTTCCGGCAACGCCTACTTGTGCTGCCATCACTGTGTGGCTGCCAACTTCGTCGTTGTGTGCTATCTGTACAAGGTTGTCGAGTTTGACTCCTGCGTGTACAATGGTAGCGCCCATGGTGGCACGGTCTACGCATGTGTTTGCGCCTATCTCTACATTGTCTTCGAGTATGGTAATGCCTGTTTGAGGTATTTTGTTATATCCCTCGGCTGTGGGGGCAAATCCGAAGCCGTCGGCACCGATTACGCTACCGCTGTGTAGTATGCAGTTGTTGCCTACGCGACAGTCGTGGTAAACGGTTACGTGTGCGTAGAGTATGCAGTTGTTGCCTATTTTTACTCCGTCGCCCACCGATACTCCGTCATAGAGCATGCAACCATCGCCGATTTCGCAATTTTCACCTACTACCACGAAGGGGGCAATATATACATTTTCGCCTATCTTCGCACTCGTCGCTATTGATGCCAACGAACTTATGCCCTGTTTTTTGGGTTTCATGGATTCGTATAACATCATGAGCTTTGCAAGGCTTTCGTATGCATTGTCCACTTTTATGAGTGTGGCACTTATCGCTTTTTGTGGCTCAAAGTCTTTGTTTACAAGTACTACTGAGGAGCCTGTGGTGTATATGTATTCGGCATATTTGGGGTTGGCAAGGAAAGAGAGGGCGCCGGGGGTACCTTCTTCTATCTTTGCAAATGTATATACTTCAGCATTCTCATTTCCGACTATTTCGCCTTGAATGAAACTTGCTATCTGTTTGGCTGTAAATTTCATAATTCTTTTATGGTTGGAAGCGGCTTATTTGCTTGCGACAGTCTCTTTTATGACTTGCCGGGAATGATTGTTGCTTGTCGCTTCTGGTGTTTCTCTTGCGAAGATAGTGAATAAAAATCAAATATTGCCTTGTTTTTGACTAAATTCGCATTTTGTGCATTTTTTTTATATTATCTTGTGTATTGATAATTCTTTTTCCATCTGTTGCTGGTAGTCGCGTGCTTTTTCTCCTGCCACTGCTGCGTAATTTTCGCTGCTGTCAGCAAAAATTATGGCACGGCTGGCATTTACCAACAATCCGCAATCGCTGTTCATGCCATATTTGCACACCTCTTCAAGTGATCCGCCCTGCGCTCCCACTCCGGGTACAAGGAGGAAATGGTTGGGTACTATGCGACGTATGTTTTCGAAGGCTTTGCCTTGTGTGGCGCCCACTACATACATCATATTCTCGTCGTTGCCCCATTGCTGTGATGTTTTCAGCACTTTTTCGTAGAGTTTTTCGCCTTCGTTGTCTTCTGTCAACTGGAAATCGTGCGAACCGGGGTTCGAGGTGAGTGCGAGCACTATTGTCCAGTAGCCTTCGTATTCGAGGAAAGGCGATACACTGTCTTTTCCCATGTATGGGGCTACGGTGAGGGCGTCAACCTTCAGTTCTTCGAAGAACGAACGTGCATAGAGTGACGATGTGTTGCCTATGTCACCACGCTTTGCGTCGGCAATGATGAACTGCTCGGGGTAGTTTTTGCGCAGGTATTCCACTGTCTTTTCGAAACTTATCCATCCTTTAAGTCCTTGTGCCTCGTAGAATGCAAGGTTGGGCTTGTA
>JAFTTA010000116.1 GCA_017467015.1 Bacteroidaceae bacterium | reverse complement strand
TCCCGAACTATTGTGCAAGCGAGCGAAACACAAGTTCACTTGTTTGTTTCACTGCGAGCGCCGCCAATAGTCGACGTAGTCAACTGCGCCGCCTATCTTATTTAAAGATAGTGCAAGCCGCCAATAGTCGACGCCGTCGATCAATAGAAATCCTTGTGCGAATGTAGTTAAACAAACAAAGGCTTGCCGTGGCAAGCCTTTGTTATGTGTTATATTTTTAAGTATTAGAGAAGTTTCTTTATAACGGGTTGTATGAGAGCCTCCATCACTTTGTATCCGTCGGGCAGAGGGTGAACACCGTCGCGAGAGTATTTTGCGGGCAGTGAACGACCATCTGTGTCAACAAGTGCGCTGTAGTAGTCTACATAAGGAATTTTGTTGGCTTTTGCATACTCTTTGATGCGTGCGTTGAGTGCCATAATCTTCTCGGGAGCGTCTTTGATGTCGCGTCTCCAGCCAAAGCCTTTGGCGGGCAACACTGATGTGAGGATTACTTTAATTTTGTTGGCTTTTGCAATGTTTACCATTGAAACAATGTTACCGAATGTGAACTCTTCGTTGTAGGGTCCTGTGTTCTCGGCTACGTCGTTTGTGCCGGCGTTGATTACCACTACTTTAGGGTTGAGCTTCACAACGTCTTCTCTGAAACGGAGAAGGAACTGGTAAGATGTCTGTCCGCTGATGCCGCGACCAACATACTCGGGATTCTCTTTGAAGAACTCGGGGCGGTGCGAGGGCCAGCCTTCGGTGATTGAGTTACCCATGAACACAACGCGTTTGCTCTTCTTTGTGATTTTGGGAAGTTCAGAGTTTGCTTTTGCAAAGCGTTTGTAGTTTGCAAACTCATGTTTCTGTGCGCTTGCCTCAACAGAGATACCCAAGCAGATTACGAGTGCCAACAGATGCACCCACATACATTTTTTCATATTAGTTGATATTTGGTTAATATTGTCGTTTATTTTGCGATTACCGCAAAGATATGTTATATCCGTGGAATATCCAATAATTTAAACATTTTCTGTTGCGCAAAAGACTCTCTTCCGACATCAGAAACTTACTTTTGCACCACCACTGATGGTAAATCCCGGCATTTTATAGCCGTTGTTGATGGTGTAGTTGCAGTCTGTGATGTTGTCGAGTGTGGTGAAAAGTTCCAATAATCTTGTGTCGTTGCTGCCGCGCAGTGCTGTGTATGATATTTTTGCACCTATAAGCATGTAGTTCTCCTCTTTGTTCTCTTCGGATACATACAGTCCCTCTACGCCTCTTGCCGATGCCTCTAACGACAGCCTTTCGATGGGTTGCCACGATGCAGCAAGGTAATATTGCTGCCTGGGGGCGGCTGTCAGGTTGTCGAGCGTGGTGTGCAGATAGCTGTACGATGCGTTCAGCGTCAGTCGCTCGGCGGGTTGCGCTGTTACGGACGCCTCTATGCCTTTGTTGGTGAAGCTGCCTGTGTTAATGTTTTTCATGTCCACGGTCTGTATAAGGTTGTCGCCGTGGCTATAGAAAGCGGTGAGGCTCACCGATAGCAACTGCGCAAAGCGTTTACTGATGCTTGCTTCGTAGTTCATCATTTTTTCGGGGCTGAGTTTGTCGTTTGCCGTGCGATAGAGATATAGCTCGCGGAACGATGGGTTGCGGTAACCTTTTGCCAATGAAGCCTTTATGCTCCATCCGTCGGCAGGCCTCACGATTATTCCGCATTGTGGCACCCATTGTGTGCCGAAGCGGTCGCTGTTTGCCATGCGTAGCCCTCCGTTCAGTGTCACAAAACCATCGTTTATGCTTTGCGAGAATGTGAGATAGGGCGAATATTCTGTTATGCTTTTTCTTTCGATGGTGCTCAATGAGCCTTCGGTGTGCTCTTTGCCACCTGAAACGGGTATTTTACCTGTGTATGTGTCGAAGTCGAAACCGACAGTGGTGTTTGCCCCTTGCCACAAACTTATGTTTTGGTAGGCTATTATGCCGAAGCGGTCGTCGAGGCTGTTGAAATGGTTAGGGTCGTCGACATAGTGGTTGCCATAGTTGTAATATATGCGCAAATTGCCGTTGGTTGCTGTGTGTCTGTTGGCGAGCGATGCCGATGCTTCGCCTCTGATTATGTTCTGGTGGTAAATGTATGTTGCATCGGGGTTCGATAGTTTGGCGTAAACGGGGTCGTTGCCTATTGTCTCCATCAGTGAGTAATCGGCTCGCAGTTTCCATCTTTTGTCAATGTCGTACCCCGTTTTTGCGTATATGCTTTTTTGGCTGAAATCGAAATTGTTCTGTATGCCGTCGGTGCGGTCGTAGGCTGCCGACAGCATTGCCGAAAATTTTCCGTATCGTGCCATTGAGGTCAACGACGAGCACCATGTGTTGTATGAGCCATACTCGCTCTTTGCCGTGGTGTGTATGCCTTGTTGCTCAGCCTCTTTGGTGATGACATTTATTACTCCTCCCATGGCGTTAGAGCCATAGAGAACCGAGCCGGGGCCTCGCAACACCTCCACGTGGTCTACGTGCTCCGTTTCGTAGAAGTCGGCTACGTGGTGCGAGAATATTCCTGCGTATGAGGGTTGCCCATCTACCATCATCAGCACTGCGTTGGTGGGTGAGCCTCCTATGCCACGTATTTTTATTCCTCCTGCTCCGCCGTTGCTAACGCCGAATCCCAAAATGTTGCGTTCGGTAACGAACAACCCCGGTACTCTGCCCGAGAGTGCCGACAACAGTTGCGACTTACCGCTTGCTTCAATCTCTTTGTTGGTGACTGTGGTGACTGTGTAGGGTAGTAGGTCGCGCCCGGTTGCGTTGTTTGTTCCTGTAATTACTACCTCGTCCATCATGTGCGAAGTGGTCTGTGCTTTGGTGTTTGCCACCATTGCACATAATAAGAATATGCCGAGGGTTTTTATTGCTTTTTCCATGAATCTCTCAATACTATAAGCCCTTCAGGTCCCATGTTGAACAAAAGGTCGGCTATGCTTAAGTCGGGCAAAAAACCGTTGCGCCTCTCAAATACCTGATAATATTTCAATGGTGTGTAGCCGTCG
This sequence comes from Bacteroidaceae bacterium, assembly GCA_017467015.1. Classification (GTDB taxonomy): domain Bacteria; phylum Bacteroidota; class Bacteroidia; order Bacteroidales; family Bacteroidaceae; genus HGM04593. Next base: position 15,401 of record JAFTTA010000116.1, on the reverse strand, counting down.
GGTGTGCCATTGGCAGGGTCTGCCATGCGGCGCAGGTCGGTTGTGTTCGTGCTTGCTTCGCCGGTAAAAAATAGAGTCTCTCTTTCGAGTCCTAGAAGTGAGCAGACGGTGGAGTGCAACTGCATGTTGAAGTCGACAAGGTACTCTATCTTCTTTTCATAGAATGGACGAAAATCGTCGGCATAGTAGTCGAAGAAAGGGCTTTTTTTGTATGCACTTGTAAGTGCGTTCCAATGTAGGTGTCGCCAATTGCCGTGGTCGCTTATTCTCACATCGCGCAGAGGCTGTTTGCTGCCCTTGTCGTGAACCACAGGAATGGTCAGCGACAAGGCACCGTTCTCGGCTGCTATCACCGTGCGGTTGCGGTAGGTCTGCTTTGTGAATGGTGTTTCGCACTCCATCAGCAGCCTGTTGCCCGCATATAGATGTGCATACAGCGACACCGGCGCAAGGTACATCGGGTGGCACAGAATATCCATAAATGTTATTTGTAGTTATCAACACAACGGAACAGACGATTCCAACGGATTTTTCCATCGAACCATCCGCGGTCTTTGTCAAGCGACATCCAAATGAGAATAGGCTTGCCCACTATGTGGTCTTCTGGCACAAAACCCCAGTATCGCGAGTCGGCACTGTTGTGGCGGTTGTCGCCCATCATCCAATAGTAGTCCATCTTGAATGTGTAGCTGTCGCTCTCTTTGTCGTTGATGAAGATTTTTCCATCTTTCACTTGCAGTTTGTTGCCTTCGTACACAGCTATTGGGCGTTCGTATATGGGCAGGTTGTCGAGTGTCAACTTTACGCTCTCGCCCTTTTTGGGTATCCATACGGGGCCGTAGTTGTCGGCAGTCCATCCTGTGTGTCCGTTTAAGGGGTATATGGCTTGTGTCATGTCGTTGTTGAGCGGCTCGATGAACTCTACAAGATTGGTGAGTTTTTTCAGTTTCTCGTAGCTGTTGGCTGTGAGGGGTAGCAGTGTGGTGCCGTCTGCATAACGACGTGAGATGTCATCCTTGCTTATTTCCAGTTCGCGACGCAGTCTCTCGGGCATTGCTTTTTTGAACTTCACCCAATAGTTGAACTGCACATTCTCGGGTTGCTTGCTCTGCTTTCCATTGATGTAAACGAGCTTGTCGCGTATTTCAAATGTGTCGCCGGGTAGTGCCACGCAGCGTTTCACATAGTTCTCGCGACGGTCAACAGGTCGCCACATTTTCTCGCCATATTGCTCGGGGTGTTGCTCTATGTAGTCTCTGCCGGCAGCGTAGTAGAGATCGTAAACGGCGCGTCTGCGTTCGGCTGTCAGACTGTCCATCTGCGGCTTGTTGGGATAGCGGCTCTCACCCAAAAGATAGCACTCTGCATAATAGTCGATTATGTCGGGATTGGTGGTGACTGTGTCGCCCGCAGGGTAGTTGAACACTACAATGTCGTTCAGTTCAATATTTCCAAATCCTGTTACGCGCTCATAGGGCCACTGAATGCAGTCGAGATAGCTTTTTGTGCCGGTTACGGGCATGGTGTGCTGTGTCAGAGGCATGCTTAGAGGGGTTTGTGGCTTGCGAGGGCCATAGCTCATTTTGCTCACAAACAGATAGTCGCCCACTAACAACGATTTTTCGAGTGAGGAAGTGGGGATTACATAATTCTGAAAGAAATAGAGATTGACAAAATAGACTGCTACCAATGCAAAGACAATGGCGTCTACCCAGCTCATCACCTGTCGCAGAGTGGCATTTTTCGATTTCTTCCACCATCCCCATGGGATATATTTTGTTATGTAATTATCGACGATAAAAGGTACAGCAATCAGTCCCAGCCAACTTTTTACCCAGACGAGGAAGATGAGGTAAAGCGTCAGTGCTATGGAAAGTTTTATCCAATCTTTTTTTGTGGGCTTTCTCATAATATATGCTTAGAAGTTGTTTGAACTCCCATTAAAATTTGATATGAATTTAATCGGCTTCTTAGAAATTGAAAAGGTCTTTCATTCCTAAAAATCCGTTGTTCTCTTTCACAAATTCTGCGGCAAGGACAGCGCCCAGTGCAAATCCGCTTCTGTTCTTTGCATCGTGGGTGATGGTTATGGAGTCTGCTGCCGAGTCGTAGCATATTGTGTGTATCCCCGGTACTTCGCCACGGCGTATAGCATTTATTTTAAGTTCATCGGCTGCGGCGTCAGCACCTTTTGTAAGGCTGCCGTCGGGGTTGGTAAGGTCGCCCATAACCCATTTATCCTTTCTTCCGATTTCGTCCAAAATACCCTCTGCCAAAGTTATGGCAGTGCCACTGGGGGCGTCGAGTTTGTGAATGTGATGTGTTTCGCACATTTCAACACTATATGCGGGATAGCGGTTCATTATTCTTGCCAGATAGCGGTTTACAGCCGAGAAAATAGCCACTCCAAGGCTGAAATTGCTCGACCAGAATAGTGTCTTTCCCTCGTTCTCACACATCTGCTTCATCTCTTCGCCATGCTCCTGCATCCATCCGGTACTTCCGCTAACAACCTTCACACCGGCGCTCATGGCACGTTTGCAATTGTTATATGCTACACCGGGGGCAGTGAACTCTATAGCTACATCTGCACTTTTAAATGCTTCGCTTTCAATGTCTTCACTGTTGTTAATGTCGACAATTGAAACTATTTCGTGTTCTCTCTCTACGGCTATGCGTTCAATCTCCTTGCCCATCTTGCCGTAACCAATCAAAGCGATTTTCATAAAAATATATGTATAAATTCTATAATTTATTTTCTTGTTGTAATTTGCAAAGATACGATTAAGCGAGAGCAATACAAAATAAGCTCGATTATTTTTATTGCCGAGCGGTAGTATTTTATTTAAAGATACGATTGTGTAAGAGCAATACAAAATAAGCTCGGTTATTTTTATTGCCGAGCGGTAGTATTTTATTTAAAGATACGATTGGGTAGGAGCAATACAAAATAAGCTTGGTTATTTTGTGTTATTGTGAAAGCAAGCGCCCCCCCCAACTTTATTTGCTTGTTATTTTCAAAGCGAGTACTGCCAATAGCCGCGGCTATTGGCAGTGAAAAGTTATATATTAATTATTCAATCAATGTAGAGATGTTTTTTACCTCATCATTGTAGAGATAGAAAACCGGTGCATAAGCATTGTAGCAGAAGTTCTCGTACGTAGAGAGCTGCACTGCTGCAAATTTGCAGTCGTTCGAAATTAGTATGTCGAATCGGATGTTGCCGTCTTCTTTTTTCTCGAATATGGGTGCAGGAGTTTTGAAACCTTCCGATGTCCATTTCTCTGCTTCTCGACGTTGTGTAGGTGCGAAGTGAAAAGCATAGTGTTTCACTTTACTTCTTGTAGGTTTGTAAATTATTTTTTTGCTCTTGTTCAGCATCATGTATATAGATAGCACCAGAAAAATACCTCCCGCTGTCAGAAGCGCCATTGTCACGGTCTCCGACTCGAATTTTATTGCTGACGATACTGCAATTGTTATAACTGAAGCTATTAGTATTGCAGCCGCAATTGCAATGTTTTTTGTGTCTACTGTCTTTATAACTCTCTGATTATCTATTGTTATTGCTGAAATTTGAATTGTTTGTGTTGACATAATTGTTGTTGTTTATTATTGCATGTTGATATAGTTACCATCGGCGCGATGGTAACCTTTTGTTGGCGTGAGTAACAATTATGTGCTAAATAATGAGTCGTCTCAGCGCAAAAACATAATATTGGCACGGTGGACTGCAATAGAACGGCGCTGAAACATCGTAGAGCCTGTTTGAAGGTCGTGAAGCGGTTACTTGAATTTTAGTCAGAGTTTGTCGTGCAAAAATAATGGTACGAAAAGAGCTGCTGCCGCCATTGCTGCGTACCAATGTCTGTGTGGGCAATGTTATCCCATCGGGAATGTACCCTTCGTATATCTTGGGAAATTCAATGGCTGATATACTACCTGCATAGGATTTAATTACTGCATCGTTATTGTGCTGTTCGCCCTCCCCGAATGATGGGGTAGCGAGTAGCAATGCAAATGTCATGAACAGCAATATTTTTCCTATCTCTTTCATCCTTTTTCAAAAATCCAATGCAAAGATACGATTAAGCGAGAGCAATACAAAATAAGCTCGGTTATTTTTATTGCCGAGCGGTAGTATTTTATTTAAAGATAGTGCAAGCCGCCGATGTGCGCTGTTGTCTATTTTGTCAAAAGATAGTATCTTTGCAGAAAAGATTGAAAAACATGATAACAGCCGATCAATTAAAGGATATAAAAGAGCGAACAGCTGCGCTGAAGCAGTATCTTGCTATTGATGAAAAAATTATTCAAGTAGAAGAGGAGCAACTGCGTACACAGGCTCCGGGGTTTTGGGACGATGCCAAGGCTGCCGAGGCACAAATGAAAAAGGTGAAAACATTGCAAGGGTGGATTGATGGTTACAAAGCCGTGAATAACCTTGCCGAAGAGGTAGAGCTTGCCATGGAAATGTTTCGCGAAGAGGCTGTCACCGAAGAAGAGGTCGACGATGCTTATGCAAGGGCATTTGCTGCTGTGGAAGAACTTGAACTGAAAAATATGCTTCGTCAAGAGGCTGACTCTATGAGTTGCGTGTTGAAAATAAACTCAGGTGCCGGTGGTACAGAGAGTCAGGACTGGGCAGAAATGCTCATGCGCATGTATATGCGTTGGGGCGAGGCAAACAAATATAAATTGTCAACAATCAACCTGCAAGAGGGCGACGAGGCAGGCATTAAAACAGCCACAATACAGATTGATGGTCCCTTTGCCTACGGATACCTGAAAGGCGAGAATGGTGTGCATCGTCTTGTTCGCGTGTCACCTTACAATGCTCAAGGCAAACGCATGACTTCTTTCGCTTCGGTCTTTGTGACACCTCTGGTCGACGACACAATAGAGATAGTAATCAATCCGGCACTATTGTCATGGGACCTCTTCCGAAGTGGTGGCGCCGGTGGTCAGAATGTGAACAAGGTTGAGTCGGGTGTACGTCTGCGCTATCAATACAAAGACCCCGACACAGGCGAAGAAGAGGAGATCTTGATTGAAAATACCGAGACACGCGACCAGCCCAAAAATAAAGAGAAGGCTCTTGCTCTGCTCAAATCGCAGTTGTACGATAAGGAACTGAAAAAACGTCAGCGCGAGAAAGACAAAATCGAAGCAGGCAAAAAGAAAATCGAGTGGGGTTCACAGATACGCAGCTACGTCTTCGACGACCGTCGTGTAAAAGACCATCGCACCGGACACCAGACATCCGATGTAGGCGGTGTTATGGATGGCAAGATTGACGGATTTATCAAGGCATATCTTATGGAATTTGCCGAGGAAGCATAAACAGTATACCATCATGGCACTTGAAATTGAACGCAAATTCTTGGTACTCAACGAGAGTTATCGCTCCGAGGCTTTTCGCTCCGACAGAATAAGCCAAGGTTATCTCTGTCGTCAGAATGGCAATTCGGTACGTGTGAGAATACGAGGCGACAAAGGATATCTTACAATAAAAGGCCCTTCGCTTGACGGTGGTCTAAGCCGTTACGAATGGGAAAAAGAGATACCTCTGCCCGAAGCCGAAGAGTTGCTGTTGCTCTGTGGCGATGCTCTGATAGACAAACGTCGCTATCTGGTGAAATGTGGCAAACATGTCTACGAAGTAGACGAATTCTATGGTGATAATCAAGGGCTTGTTGTGGCAGAAATAGAACTTGACGACGAAAATGAGTCGTTTGAGAAACCAGCATTCTTAGGCGCAGAGGTGACTGGCGATAGGAAATATTACAATTCGCATCTCACACGTTTCCCATATAAATATTGGAACAAATGAGCGAACTTTTATAGATGTTGTTCGTCGTGAATGTTGGTATATAGTGGTTGAGAGGTCTCCTTTCAACCTTTTTTTGTTTCAAGATATTTTTTAGTGCTATAATCTATCGACCCCCTGCCTTTTAATGCCTCTGCTTTGTCTCTTTATATTTTATAACTAACTGTCTCAAAAAGTATTTGGCGAAAAACAAAGCAAACAACACACCTAAGGTGTTGAACAGTAGGTCGTACCAATCCATGCCGCGATACTCGGTAAGTGTGCCCTGCATCACCTCAATGATGCCGCTGAACACAATGGGCGCAATGACAGCCAACATTATTACCCTTGCTCGGCTCACACCTTCGTGCGAAAGGAAATATTCCAGCCACACCACCGAGCAAAATCCGGCATACATGCAAAAATGAGCAAGTTTGTCAATGTCCCTTATATCAATAACTTTTTCCTGTGGGGGCTTGAAAAAAGAAAGGTACAATATGAGACCTAGAACCACCAAAGAAAAGGGGTAGCGTTTTATAAAATTTATCATAATGATTGTTTACAGGTAAATTTCTTTATCTTTGCAATAAATAGCGAATATGTATCCTATTCTTTATGCATCTTTTTACAAAGATAACGCAAAAGATGGTCGTATAGTTTCCTGTTAAACATTTTTAGTCAGACATTAAATCTTTTTATGATAAAGAACCTTTTCTATTTTCCAAGAAACCAACGTCGAGGGGTTTTTGTTTTTATACTTCTTTTGATAACTCTTCTTGTGATAACGCATTTTGTGTTATAAAATTTTTTTAATTAAGTATAAATGCTTATCTTTCAACCAAATTTTATATTAGCAGAATAATATCAAAAAAATATAATATTATGTTGAAAAAACATCTGTTTATGACGTTTGTGACACTATTGTGTTGCAGCATCGCATGGGGGCAATATTTGATTCCCCAACCGGGTAAGGCATATAGGATTCTTACACCCGGTAAAAGCTATCATTGTATGTCGGCCAACTACAAGGAGAATATCATCCAGACTATGGCTAAGGCAGACAACGCCTATGAGCAAATGTGGGTGCTTGAGAGTGCCGGCGACAAAAGTTTTTACATAAAGAACGGTCTCACCGGACAATATGTGCAACACATCTCGCAGCTATCGGGCTACTTCAGAATGGATGATACGCCCAAGGAATTCTTTATCAATGAGAACAATAAGAACCCGGGCTTCTATAACCTTCTTTGCACTGCCACCGAGTCGCGCGGTATGCACTCCGACCCCTTTAACAAAGTGGTTCTGTGGTATTCGTCAACCACAGCCGGTTCAACAAGTGCCACTGAGTGGGTGTTTGAGGATGCCGGTGTGAGCATAGAATTTCTTGCCGAGCAAGAGGCAAAGTTCCGCGCACAGAACGATATTATAAAAAATGTCGACCAATATAATGCCGAACTTGCCAAAATCTTCACCGACCGTTCATGTAGCGAGCTGAAAAGCGAATATGCCGCGATGAGCGATGCCGACCTGCTTGCAGTTCTCAAGGAGATGCCCGATGTTATTCAAAATATGGCTCTGAAGATAAAGAACAACACATGGGGCAAGCGCGAGAAAGAGTTTCGTGTGCGCGAGTACAAGGCATATGCCAACCCCGACGAGTGGCACAAACTGCTTCAAGCAAACGAGTACTCATATCTCAGCAACCCCACCGGTATATATGGCGCTGCTAACGAAATGCTCTATATCTTCGTAGAAGGTGAGATAAAAGATGGCGCTTTCTTAGGCATCAACGAAATTCTGAACACCAACACCAGTGGCATTGTCGACACGCTGAAACTTGGTCTCAACATCATCCCCGTCAGCTACGACAAATCAACAATCTTTGTTCGCTACGACGTGAATACACACAATAGTGGCAAGGTGCTTGCCGACTACCCCAACCTAAAAATACACATAGAGAATGGTACGGTAAACGGCTTTTTTGAAAAAGGCGTGCACACCGATGCCGATTGGCGCGACATCACGCAGAACCTTGCCACACACCATGTCATACAGGTGAAAGGCGAGCGCGTACTCTACCATATGGAGAAAAAGTGGATAGCCGCCGACAACTGTTGTAAAGACAGCATCCTCCATGCAATAAACTGGTGGGACAACATGCTCCGTTGGGATCACGAACTTCTCGGTTGGGACAAAGGTATTTACGGTGTGAAATTCAACAACCTCCATTGTGCCATCTCGCTCGACGACGACCACACCTATCAGGCATCCACAGCCTACCGAACACAATACGGCGTGCGCTACCTCTACAAACTGCTTCCCTACGAATATGTTCAGAACAACCACGACAACGTATGGGGCCCCGGCCACGAACTTGGTCACACACATCAGGGCTCGATACAGGTAATTGGTACCACCGAGCTCAGTTGTAACCTCTTTGCCAATCTAACAATGTACAAGATGGGTAAATATATGTCACGCGGTGACACCATCGCTACCCTCAGCCGCGATTTCGCACAGAGCAAACCATGGACAAGCATGCTGGGCGAGAGCCGTATGAGAATGTGGTGGCAGCTTTACCTCTACTTCCACATGGCAGGTAACGACACCGAGTTCTATCCCAAACTTTTTGCTCTGCTTCGCGAGGACGGCATCGACACATCACCCACACACGTTCAGGGTAATAAAGACATCCTGCACTTTGCCGAAAAATGTTGCGAGGCTGCAAATATGGACCTCACCGAGTATTTCAAAGTGTGGGGTTTCTTCCGTCCCATCAACCAACTCACAGATAAAGAGGCTGCATGGAAAGACCTCACCGTCACACAGGATATGATAAACAGTACATTGGCAAAGATGGCTTCATACAGCCGCAAGGCTCCTGCTATTGAGTTTATTGAGGACCGCATAAAGGCAACGCCTCGTACCGACGGCTACGAAGGCAATCGTTTCCAGAGCGACATCCCTCTTGGCATGTGTGGCGATGTCGGGCAATTCTCCGACTATGCTCCCGGCGCAGTTCCCGAGGCAACAGGATACTCATACACCAAAGTGGGTAAGACCATCATCATAGAGCCTGGAACAGGAGCTGTTGGCTTCAAAGTCTATAACGGCAAGGGCGAATACAAAGCCATGTCAAACACACTTCGCTTTACCATTCCCGAGGCACTTGCAGCCGACCCCGGCATCAAGATTGTTGCAGCTGAAGGTGATGGCGACGAAGTAGAACTTAAACCTTTTGCCCTCAACGGCACAGCTGCCGAGCTGGCATCGCTCAAATATGCTCTGAGTGTCACCGACTACTACATGAAATACTCCGACAGTTATGGTACACGTATAGGCTACTACTATGCCAACAAACTCGCCCACCTGAAGGCTGTGAAAGACTCTGCACAATTGGCAGTGAGCAAAGGCGATCAGAGTGTACACACCTATGGCGAGTATGTAACACTTCTCGACAATGCTTTGAGTAAGGTCTACACCGCGAACTCAGTAATAAAACTGCAACCCAGAAATTACTATTCACTATCGCCGAAGACCAATTCAACATACACACTCGAGGCTACATCGACAGTATTGCGCACCACCAAAGGCGGTAATGCACAAAACAGTAAAAAATGGTCATTTGTCACCAACGACGACAGTCTCTATTATATGAAGACCAAAGACGGTGTCTACATTGCAACAATGCCCAAAAACAACCCGGGCACTGTCACCACCAATCAAGCCGAGGCGGCGCAGTTCCGTGTAGTATCTCTTGAGAATGGATACATATACATTGAACTCGACAATGTTCATGGCGGTTGCGTGGCTCGCAAGTACGACGATACCATTTACGGTCAGGAATACAAATCGCAGAATAGTTGGTGGATAATAAAAGTGTCCGAGAATAATCAGAATGCTTATGACACCAATCTGCTCGACTCCATGATAGCAAAAGCCGACGTGGTGATTGCCGAACTCTTTGATACTACAAAGCTGGCGACCGGCGACTACACACTCAATGCCAACATACTTGTGAGAGCAGACAATGTGGTAGAACTTGCAAAAACTCTCATTGCCGAAAATGCATTGGCGAAAGAGATACGTTCAAACGGTATCACCGAGGACTATGGCATTGCAGCCAAGGCTGTCGAAAAGGCAATAAATGCGGTAAAGGTTACATACAATGTCATCCCTGTATATCCCGGCAACATTACAAACGGCATCACATGGTACTACATACAGAATTGTGCATCTGATGAATACCTCTCAGTGGAACATACAGCGAAAAGATATATAAGTTATCTCAAGCAGGTTGAGGTCGCATCCGATGAAGAAAAAGACGATTATATGCTTTGGGCATTCATCCCCACGGGCAATAACAACGAATATTACATCTTCAATGGTGGCACATCTTGCGCCCTCAAAGGCACATCCAATGTCGAGGCTATGGGTGGCAGCGAGGCATTACCCTATACCTTGCAACTCGATACCATGCAGCTTGGCTTCACCATCGGCAATGCCGGAAAATTTATCTTCGGCACGGGAACATATCCCAAAATGAATGCCAAGGCAAACTACTACAGACTTGTAAAAGCAACCGTTAGCGACAATGCTCTATTGGCTGCCACCTCAGGCGACATCTATGGACGCAAAATATATGGTAAGAAGTATGCAGCAGAGAATACGCTTTTTGTAGCAAACAAGACAAATGCCACTTATGTCGATCTCAAAGCCGAGCCCGACGCTGCTGTCTGGATTGAAAAATGTCAAGAGTCAATAACAGTTTCCAACAACATTGTCTACTACACTGCGCTCAGTGGCAACATAGGCAAGAATGTTATAAATAAGGATGGTAACTGTGCACTGTTTGAAATGAACCCTGATGCACCTTACTACATTCCGGAGACATTTATGGCGGCAAGTGTTGTATATACCGACGCGAATGTCGATGGCGATGCAATACGTCCTTTGGTACTTCCATTTACCCCAGAGAATAAACTCACAACAGCTGCTCCTGCATCATTTGGCAACGTTGATGGTGCAAACAGGCTCACACTTGCCTACACTCCGTTTGCTGTTAACACCCCCATGTTTGTGGTAGCAGATGGCGGGGCGGTCACAGCCACAGCTTCCAATGTGCAGTTGCCTGTGACTACTAAAGAGGATATGATTACCGATTATCTGCTTATCTCATATGTAGGCACAACATACAAAATAAGTACCTATGTACAAAGCGGCATCGATAAATATGGTAAGGAGACACAGGCAGGCAGTCTGGCGCCTTTTGCCATGAACGTCAAGTCGCTGCCCGGTAGCACAAATTCTGCTATGAACTTTGCTCTTTACTACGATGTTGCATCAGGCATCGAAGATGTTGATGCCGACGAAGTCGGCGTGCAGATTATCTACGACCTCACCGGTCGTAAGGTTGAGAAAATTACGCAGCCCGGCGTCTACATTGTTAACAAGAAAAAGGTTATAATTCGTGAAGTGAAATAATTTTGATAAACCTCTGTATGTCAAGAACCTCTCCGTTTTTGGGGAGGTTCTTGCTGTTTATCTTTGCTTTGTTTCGCGAAGATATCCTTCACTCGCTTTGAAATAAAAGCAAGCTTTTTATCTCGCTCGTTTGGATATACTTGGTAAAAAGGGGGAAATATCATATCTTTGTGCAAAACGGTGACAAATAATCACGACAAATAATTAGATAATATGAAAAAGAGTGCAATTATCCTTATTACACTGATGCTTGCCATAGCTATGCAGGCACAAGATTATACACATGGTCTGACAGTGTGGTTCGACAAACCCACAACCCTCAATGGACGTTCCGTGTGGTACGGTGGGCGTCCCGATCTGTGGAAAGGCAAAGGCAAGCCCGAACGAGCAGGCGCTGTAAACTACAATTACGATGCCGAGTGGGAGTCGAAATCTCTGCCCATTGGCAACGGCAGTATCGGAGCTAACATTATGGGCTCGGTTGAGGCTGAGCGAATAACCTTCAACGAAAAGACCTTGTGGCGCGGAGGTCCCAATACAGCCAAAGGCGCAGATTATTATTGGAACGTAAACAAAAACTCTGCACATCTCTTGCCGCAGATACGCAAGGCGTTTGAGCAGGGCGATAATGAGACGGCTGCCCGTCTTACGTGCGAAAATTTCGACAGCCCAGTACACTACGAGTATTATGGCGAAAAGCCCTTCCGCTTCGGAAATTTCACTACCATGGGTGAATTTTATATAGAGACAGGTCACAGCCTTGTGGGCATGGGTGATTATGTGCGTGCCCTATCCATCGACTCGGCTCTGGCTGTGGTGCAATATGTGAAAGACGAAACCACATTCACACGTAAATACTTTACATCCTATCCTGCCAATGTTATGGCAATGCAGTACAGCGCCGACAAGCCCGGCAAACAAAACCTTGTCTTCAGCTACTCGCCAAACCCTGTCTCCGAAGGCAAAATAGAGGCTGACGGCAACAACGGGCTTGTCTATCGTGCAACACTCGATAACAACGGCATGCGCTACACAGTGCGCATCGCAAGCGTGGCAAAAGGCGGTACAACTACAGTGAAAGATGGAAAGATATATATCACAGGAGCCGACGAGGTTGTCTTTTATGTTACAGCCGACACCGACTACAAGATAAACTTCGACCCCGACTTCAGCGATCCGAAGGCGTATGTAGGTGTCGACCCCGATGCAACAACTGCCGCATGGATGAAAAATGCCGTGGCAAAGGGTTACAACGACCTTTACGCCGAACATTATGCCGACTACGCGGCGCTCTTCAACCGAGTGAAGCTGGAGCTTAACCCCAATGCTCCCATGACACTCGAATATCCCGGAGTTAACGACCTGCCCACTCCTGCGCGTCTTGCAAGTTACCGCAAGGGTAAAGCCGACAACGGGCTCGAAAAACTCTACTACCAGTTCGGACGCTATCTGCTCATAGCCAGCTCGCGTCCCGGTAACCTCCCTGCCAACTTGCAAGGAATGTGGCACAACAATGTCGATGGTCCATGGCGAGTAGACTACCACAACAACATCAACCTGCAAATGAACTATTGGCCTGTGCATGCCACCAACCTCGACGAGTGTGCACAACCGCTTATAGACTTCATACGCACATTGCTGAAGCCCGGTGCCGTCACCGCAAAATCCTATTTCGGTGCACGTGGATGGACAGCAAGCATCTCTTCCAATATTTTCGGCTTCACAGCACCGCTCAACAGTCGCGACATGTCGTGGAACTTCAACCCCATGGCAGGTCCGTGGCTCGCAACACATGTGTGGGACTATTACGACTACACACGCGACAAGAAATTCCTGAAAGAGACGGGCTATGAGATAATCAAGAGCAGTGCCCTCTTTGCCATGGACTATCTGTGGCGTCGCAGCGACGGTAGCTACACAGCTGCCCCCTCCACATCGCCCGAGCATGGTCCCATCGACAAAGGTGCAACCTTTGTTCATGCTGTTGTGCGCGAGATTCTTCTCGATGCGATAGAGGCGAGCAAGGTGCTGGGCGTCGACAGCAAGCTGCGCAAAGAGTGGTCGCAGGTGCTTGCCAAACTGGCACCCTACACGGTTGGTCGCTACGGTCAGCTGATGGAGTGGAGCGAGGATATCGACGACCCCAACGACCACCATCGTCACGTCAATCACCTCTTCTGTCTGCATCCGGGACGCACCGTCTCGCCCGTTACCACCCCCGAACTTGCCGAGGCATCTAAAGTGGTGCTTGTACATCGCGGCGACGGCGCAACAGGCTGGAGCATGGGTTGGAAACTCAACCAGTGGGCACGTCTGCACGATGGCAACCATGCCTACACCCTCTTTGGAAACTTGCTGAAAAACGGTACCCTTGACAATCTGTGGGACACACACGCCCCCTTCCAGATAGATGGAAACTTCGGCGGAACAGCCGGCGTCACCGAAATGCTTATGCAGAGCCACATGGGCTTCATACATCTGTTGCCAGCCCTGCCCGACGCATGGGGCGAGGGTAGTGTGTCGGGGCTCTGTGCCAAAGGAGGTTTCGATGTCAATGTTGCATGGCAAGGCGGCAAACTCACCGAGGCTGTCGTGACCTCGAAGAGCGGTGCCCGTTGCACGCTGCGATATGGTGCTTCCACCCTCTCATTCCCCACCAAGAAAGGCGCTACCTATCGCGTTGTACTCAAAGATGGAAAACTCGTAAAGGCATGAGCCACGCTCTTGTAAAAACCATAAAAGGTTGCTAATTAGGGTTACACAGCAAACAACTGTTTTGCAAGGATGTTATATAAGGCAGTAAGAGTAATAGCTCTTTACAATGTTAAACTAAAAAAACAGCCTTATGACAACAAAAGAAGAGAAAAAAAAGTGAAGAGATGAAAGGTTGCAAAACAGAAACTCAGAAAAAAGAGTGTAAACCTTCAGGCTCGTGCAAGAGCAGCGAGAAAAAATCATAGTATCTTGCTCAACAGTAAAAGATTGTGCAGCATTTCGCTGCACAATCTTTTTTTTTACCCTCTTCGTTGCATTGTTGTTCGATGTTGCAGAAAAATTTCAAGATTATTTGACATTTTTTGTTGTTTTTCATTGAAAAAAGTTACTTGTTCATTTATTTTTTTTCTATAATGTTTATATTTGTAGCAACTTACTCTAAATGTAGCTGTTACTAACCAATAAAATCAGTAGCCTATGAAACGATATATATTCTCATTCTTGCTCAGCGCAATATGTGTTTTTGTATGTGCCACCTCATTGGCAGACGGCTATCGTCGTGAGATTCACGTTACACATCCTCAATTCCCATATATGTATGTTCCCACAGACGGAGGTGTATATACAATTGGTTCAGGATATGAGAATGTGTATCATCCGTTTCCTGCTCAGACAGGTCGAAACCAACCAACCTATGTTTTCTATTCTACGGAATATAAACTAAAAGATGTAGTCTGCAATGACTACAATATTTATACAGCAGTAACAGACAACGATGGTGACAGTAATTTACTTCTGCTAATAGAGAAAGATAAAATTACTGATGTTACCCCTTCGTTTATCACTTCAGGAAGCAAAAGTAGCATTGAGCAGATTGAGATGCAGAGTGGCGATGAAACCCGTTATCCATACTCTGATGAAACGACTCGTGTCTATTTGAGAGTTTCCGGCGACCACGCAGGTGTCTACATGCATCCCAAATTCAGAGGAACTTATTCCTCATGGATAAAGGTTTTCGACAAGCCTGTGAATTTCATAGCAGCATCGGGAATGTGTTATGAGATAGTCCTTTGTTACACTGACAGCCTCGGTAATAATCGGGTCATCATGAGCAATGATCAAGGAGTTTGCGAAAAGTGGCGCGAAATATACAATACGAATAAATTCGAGATAACAAATTCAGTGCATTGCGGCAGTTTTATCTGTTTGTACAATAAAGATGTGATGGTTGTCTCCGGTGATAATGCGGCTACATGGAGCGAAATTCGTCCGCCATTTAAAATTTCAGATATCGTTTATCTCTCCAAAGGTGAAATGTTGGCAGCAGAATCTTCAGATACCATAAGCCGTATATGGCGTTCTTTGGATTATGGTGCCACATGGAGCGAGTTT
>JAFTTA010000008.1 GCA_017467015.1 Bacteroidaceae bacterium | reverse complement strand
TGGGAAAATGTTCTCGAAGGGCTCACACACCAACACTTCGACACAATCATAGGCAAGCAGGAACTGCTGCACAAAGTAGAAGGAAGCACCACAAGCGTCATTGGCGTCTACGACGAGTATCTCTACAGTTACCTGTTCGACCGCATGAGCAGCCACAGCAACAAGCCGCAATTCATACTCGTGCTGACGACAACCAACCACCCACCATTCACCTTCCCCGATAATATGGACCTTCCTCCGCTAACCGACCTTTGGTACAAATCGCCCATGCTCACAGGCGACAACGAGGTACTCACAAAATATGGCAAAGGCATACAATATGCCAACAAATCATTAGGCACCTTCCTCGACAAGTTTAAAAAGAGCCCATTGGCAAAAAACACAATCGTAGCCGTCACCGGCGACCACAATGTGCGCACCATACTCGACTACAGCAACGGACACGTCGATGCACGTCACCGCCACTCGGTGCCCCTCTACCTATATCTGCCACAACAGTATCGCCCCGACAGCATCACTATAAAGAGAATACAACAGCGCTACGGCTCGCATTTCGACCTACTGCCCACCCTTGCAGCAACAGCTCTGAAAGGAGGCACACGCTATCTGAACATAGGCAGCAACCTGCTCGACACCGAGTTGGCCGACTCGCTCTACTTCAGCTACAACGAGAAACAGACACTCTCGCCCGAGGCCGCCAACAACGACTCCATCACAAAGATGATGCTGGCACGTGAATTGCTGATGAAACTCTACTATCAGTTGCAATTCGCCAAAAACAGCAAATAAATTGAACTCAACAGCCTACATTTTGTTAAGAAACTGTTTAAACATCCATTTCACTAATAGACATTATCATGAAAAAGAACCGTTGTAAAATTTGTGGATACACCCACGAAGGAGAAATCGAACAGGGTTTTGTATGCCCCGTATGTAAAAAAGACGCCTCTTTTTTTGAAGAGATAACAGAGGAGATAAGCAAGATAAACAAATATGCCGGCACAAAGACCGAGAAAAACCTTATGGAAGGATTTGCCGGAGAAAGCCAGGCACGTAACAAATACACCTATTTTGCCGAGGTTGCAGCACGCGAAGGCTACGAACAGCTGGCAGCCATCTTCCTGCAAACGGCACGCAACGAACAAGAGCATGCCCGTCTTTGGTTCAACGAACTTGGCGGCATAGGCGACACAGCAGCCAACCTGTTGCACGCAGCCGAAGGCGAGAACTATGAGTGGACAAATATGTACGAGCGCTTTGCCAAAGACGCCGAAGAAGAGGGTTTCAAAGAGCTTGCAGCAAGTTTCCGCCGCGTAGCAGCCATCGAGAAATCACACGAAGAGCGCTACCGTAAACTGCTCAACAACGTAGAGATGCAGCAAGTGTTCCAGAAAGGCGAACAGGTGATGTGGGAGTGTCGCATCTGCGGACATCTAGTAGTCAGCAAAAAAGCACCAGGCATCTGCCCCGTATGCAAATATTCACAGAGCTATTTCGAGATAAGAAAAGAGAACTATTAAGGAAACGTTCATCTGCACAATGATAAGCATCAAAAGAATAACAGACACCGAAAGCAAGGAGTACAAAATGAGCGAAGCACTGCTCACTGCATCATTCCCCACCGACGAATATCGCGCATTGGAGGAGCAACGCAAAAACGTGGAAAGCAACCCCGCCTTTCACTATAACATACTCCTTGCCGACAACACCCCTATCGGGTTGCTAAGCTTTTGGGCTTTCGACGGATATATCTACATCGAGCATTTTGCCACGCAACCATCGCTCCGTAACAAAGGGTACGGAGCGATGAGCATCAAACAGCTGAAAAAAGAGCATCCAAGCATTGTGCTCGAAGTAGAGATACCCACCAACGACACCACACGCCGACGCATAGCTTTTTACCAACGCTGCGGATTGACATTGTGCGAGATGGATTATATGCAACCTGCTTATCGCAGTGATAGCAACGAGCTGCCCATGCAGCTGATGTCGTGCGGAATGGACATTGAAAATAAATTCGAAAAGGTAAAGAGCGACATTTATCGCAAGGTTTACGGAAAAACAGTGTAGTTCTTTTATTAGGATTGTTTCTTCGCAATATAAGAAGCTGTTTTAATATCTCTTTAATTGAGATGAGTTTATCCTCAATAATTATAACAACAACTATTTCACCGTCACACACGGGATATCACTCCACAAAGTAGTATAGTGAGGCGATTGATTCTCACTCGAAGACTTAATCCTTCCACTACCCTGCACCGCCAATTTCACCGTACCTTTGCCGAATGTGGAATTAATCGAATCAAGAGCAGATGTAATCTTGCGTTCACGCTCAATAGCCTCTCTATCCTCAAACAGCGAACGTACGACACAGCTTTCTGCAACAATTTTTGTAGCAATAACACCAGCCTTCTTATAGCCACAGCCCCTTTTAAACAAACCCTCAGTGGCATCTACTGCCCGAGCAACAATGGTTCTCTGCTCCGAGCAAGGAGAGTCAAAATGAACAAGGCTGTTTGCATGGCTCTGAGGAACATCCTCTCTGAATCTGTTTGTATAGGCAAATACCACAATCTCGGCAGCAGCCGAACCCTGCGCACGCAACTTCTCGGCTACCGATGAAGCAAAATTAGCAATCTGTTCCTGCAATTCGGTAACATCGTAAATTTCCGAAGAGAAGCTACGCGACACACAAATAGACTGCTTGGCATCGAAGCCATCCTCAAACTCTATGCAAGGCACGCCCTGCAGTTCTTTCCATGTTCTCACACCCGTTATTCCGAAAAGAGAGTGCACGACACCTTCACTCAGGCGTGTAAAGTCGTACGCACAATCCACGCCCATTGCCTTCAGTTTCGGCACTGTTCGACGCCCTATCCCCCACACATCCTCGATGGGAAATTTCCGCAATACTTTTTCGATATCCTCGGGACGATACATATAACAACCACCACGCAGTTTGGGATACTGCTTACATAGTTTGGAGGCAATTTTAGCCAATGTCTTTGTAGGTGCCACACCCACCGACACCGGGATAGAGGTCATCTTGTAACAAGTGGCAGAAATCTCCTTTGCATAAGAATCAAAATCCACATTATGCAACCCTCTGAAGTCGAGAAAAGCTTCATCGATAGAATATACCTCAATGGATGGGGCAAACTCCTCTAACACCCACCGCACCCGTTGCGACATATCGCCATAGAGCGCCATATTTCCCGAAAAGACCGCAATACCATGCTTATCCACCACACCGCGCACCTTGAAAAAAGGTACTCCCATCTTAATTCCCAGAGCCTTGGCTTCGTTGCTTCTTGCAACGACACACCCGTCATTGCTCGAGAGGACAATGACGGGTTTACCACGCAAGTCGGGGCGGAACACCCGTTCACACGATGCAAAAAAATTGTTGCAGTCGGCAAGCGCAAACATCGTCACATCTTTTTAATTACCCAAGTGACCACGCCCCAGATAAGAAAATTATTCTCACCGGTTATCTCAATAGGCTTATACGCAGTATTCTGCTCATTGGCAGGCATCAACCTTATCTTACTATCGCCTACCTCCACACGCTTCACAGTATATTCACCATCGATGAAGCATACAGCCTTGCAGTTGTTATAAGGCTCTATGGCACGATCGACAATGATAATATCACCCTCGTCCATATCTGCATCAACCATCGACACACCATTTACGCGAAAGAAGAAGGTCGACGCCTTGTGTCTCACCAACAGTTTGGTGAGGTCGAGCCTCTCGCGTATATCCTCGGCAGGTGAGGGAAAGCCGGCTTTTACATCGCCCAGCACCTCGCCCACATAATGGTCGGAGTCACCTATGCTATGTGGCACAAATTTATCCATAACAGCCTTCTATTATATAATATTATTTTCTCAAAGTGTAACTTCCTGCGACATACTCTTTAGCGTTGCTCTCGCCGGGAAACGTCACAGAGGCAGTGGCACCCTCGGGGATTGTAAATTCCCAAACCCATGTGTCGCCCTCGTATCTCCATGCGCTCTTTATAAGACCCGCTGCCGAATTATACTCAGCCTTCACATATCCCAAACGTTTATCGGGCAGAGGCTTCATTATTATGTGCTTGAAGCCGGGAGCCGCAGGGTCGCATGAGATACCGGCCACACTCTCCCATATCCACTCACACACACAGCCATAGGCATAATGGTTGAAACTGTTCATACCACGCGGCCCCATACCCTTCTCAATCATATAACTGTTCCAACGCTCCCAAATGGTGGTAGCACCATTATCAACAGAATAGAGCCAGCTTGGGTTCTTACGTTGGAAAAGAAGTTCATAGTCAATGTCCT
>JAFTTA010000115.1 GCA_017467015.1 Bacteroidaceae bacterium | reverse complement strand
CTTTGGGCATATAGTTACCATCACATCTATAGGTGGATTAGTTGGTGAACCAAATGCACCGGCATATTCAGCAACAAAAGCGTATCAAATAAACTATTCGCAAGCACTTCGCAAAAAATCCAAGAAGGATGGTATCTCCGTAACCGAAATAAGACCAGGCTTAGTTAATACTGCGATGGCAAAAGGTGAGGGATTATTCTGGGTAATGCCTGTGTCTAAGGTTGTAGAACAGATAAAGAAGGCGATAACTAAGAAAAAATCGCTTGTTGTAGTTACAAAGCGATGGAGCATTATAGCGTTTATAATGAAATACTTTATGAGTTAAGTTGTCAGTATTCCTGTTATTTACAACAATAAAAACTAATAAATTAAATATGCGGGAGATTATACGAGAAATGGAAACTCCATAACTTTATAAACGGCTCAACAAATGAGCTACAACAAACGTGGAATGGTGGAAATATCAAACTGCATATAGCACAGAAAAGAGAAGAAACACCCTTTATTGATACACTTATAGCGTTAAGAAACAATAAAAATGTTAAATCTTCACCTTTTAGAATGCACCCTTAAAGGTTATGACCATATTTCTGACTTATTACTCGCAAAATATTGAGTAATAACTGGTTGTAAATACGAGTATTGTACAAATCTTACAAGTATAGACCTCCCTAACAGCGTTACAACCATAGGTGAGAGTGTGTTCTATAAATGCACAGCTCTTTCAAACGCAACAATCGGTAACGGTGTCACCACCATAGGCAAAAGTGCCTTCGAGAGTTGCACCGGTCTTACAAGCATTAAACTCCCAAGCAGTGTCGATAGTATTGGTAATTATGCATTTTATAAATGCGACAGCCTCACAAGTATATATGTAGCGAGCCCCACTCCGGCGAAATTAGGTTCCGGAAGAATTAGATTGGTGAGCGATTATAACAGCACCACCCTCTACGTACCCCGTGGTTCACTGACCACCTATCAAACAACAAATATCTGGAAAAATTTTGTAAACATCGTCGAATATGGCTTGAAGGTCGGTGATGTCTTTGAAGTTAATAACATTAATTACCGAGTGACCTCTGACTCATTACAGACCGTCGAAGTCACATACAAAAGCAGCGACACCTCGAAAAATGGCGTAGAATATGCCGATGGATATAGCGGTACAATTGTAATTCCCGAGTCGGTTACAAACGAAGGTCTTACATACAGCGTCACAAGCATCGGCGAAAGCGCCTTCAGCGGCTGTACAGCCCTTACCGGTGTAGAAATTCCCGCGAGCGTTACAATGGTAGATATGAGTGCATTCATTGGCTGCAGTGCACTTGCAAACGTCAACATGACCGGCACAACACCCCCGATCCTCAACAACGGTAGTTTTGCCGACTCACAATATGCCAGCGTAATAGTCCGCGTACCCGATGGCGCATTGGCAGCCTACCAGTCAGCCGACAATTGGAAGGAATTCAAGAACATCGTCGAGTACGATGTCACAGGCATCGACAACGTCGTGGAAAATGAGATTGCTGTTAAAATATCGGCTGCCGGATTATCATTAGAAGGTTGCGAAGGCAAACCGGTAGCTATTTACAAGGCAAACGGTTCACTTGTCAAGAATATTGACGCTTACGATGGCAGTGAAATAGTGCTCGACAAATGTGTTTACATTGTACGCGTGAACAACAAAGTCGTGAAAGTGAAATTATAATAATATTGTCCGTTTGACAGATTAACATAAGTACAAAAAGTAAAGAGTTCGGTGCATGCACCGAACTCTTTACTTTTTGTATCAGTTTTATTTTATCATCTATCCCCACTTGCAAAAGGGAAAATCGTGTCATAGCGTGAATAGTGCAGTTGTACAATAGGCACTCGTGCCTCATCGAACACGCCGTTTGTGTAAATAAGCGTGTCGGTGCG
>JAFTTA010000114.1 GCA_017467015.1 Bacteroidaceae bacterium | reverse complement strand
GTCTTTGTAGAAAACAGCCGACTGTCCCGGTGTAATTGCCGACACGGGCTCGTCGAAGCGCACCAACGTGTTTCCGTCGGGCAGGGTGCGCAGCACTCGGCAGGCAACAGGGCGGCTGCGGTATCTTATGCGCACTGTCAACCCCTCGGCAGGGGCATCGCTCACCCATAAGGGCTGCTCGGTAATCATGTATTTTGCCAATAGCTGCGAAGCATCGCCCAGCATCACAGTGTTTTTCTGCGGGTTGGTCTTCAGCACATATGCCGGATGTCCCAATGCAATGTTCAGCCCTTTGCGCTGACCTATCGTGTAGAGCGGAAAGCCTTGATGGGTGCCCAGTTTGCGCCCCTCGCTGTCTATGAATGCTCCGGGCTTTATCACCTCCTCTGCGTTGGGTATGTTGTTGCGCAGAAAGTCGCGGTAGTCGCCGGTGAAGAAGCATATTTCCATGCTCTCGCCCTCCTTTGCCTTCTCTGTCAGTCCAAACCGTTCGAGGTGTTCGCGCACCTGCTCTTTAGTCCATGTGCCCAACGGGAATATGGCACGTCGC
The DNA here is from genome assembly GCA_017467015.1 of Bacteroidaceae bacterium. Classification (GTDB taxonomy): domain Bacteria; phylum Bacteroidota; class Bacteroidia; order Bacteroidales; family Bacteroidaceae; genus HGM04593. The sequence goes on along the minus strand of JAFTTA010000114.1, from coordinate 23,528 downwards.
AATTGTTGTTGCGTCAGACGCCACAGAAAATAGCTTTGGTCTTTTTTTGCGTCGGCGCCGGCACGCACATACACTTTATCACCCACTTGTTCGGTGCGAACGTAGTGCCCTGTGGCAATGTATCGGCAATCCAAACGGTCGGCCCACTCTTCAAGTTGTTTGAACTTTACCGTGGGGTTGCAGTCTATACATGGATTGGGGGTACAGCCGGCAAGGTATGACTCAATGAAAGGGGTGATAACCTGTTCCTTGAAACTATTGCGCACATCGGCCACATGATGCTCTATGCCGAAGCGTGTGGCAAGTGTGGCAGCCTCGGCTGCCGCTTTTTGCGATGCATCACATGTGAGCAGGGTAAGTCCTACAACCTTGTAGCCTTGTGCCTGCAACATCTCGCACGCAGCTGTGCTGTCAATGCCTCCGCTCATGCCGAGCAACACACTCTCTCTTGACATTTTTTGTATTTTGCTTTTGTTTCTCGTTTGTTTTTTCTTTTGCGAAGATAACACTTTTCAATGAAATTGGTATCTTTGCAATTCAAGTTTGCGAAAATTGTATATTCTTTGTCTGCTCACACATAGTGTATACTCTTTGCACCGAATGTATTGCAACAGATAGAAATAATAACAAATATATGAGTAAAATTTCAACAAAAGGCGTACCCACCGAACTTGGAACCGAGAAAATCTCCAAACTGCTGATGCTATATGCTATCCCTGCCATCATTGCGCAGACCGCCTCATCGCTCTATCACATGATAGATAGCATCTTCATTGGTCAGGGAGTGGGCGCTTTGGCTATTTCGGGTCTTGCCACCACATTCCCGTTCATGAACCTCTCCGCAGCCTTCGGTGCCATGATTGGCGTGGGTGGTGCCACGCTTATTTCGGTGAAACTGGGGCAGCGCGACTACGACTCGGCATGTACCATCCTTGGCAATCTTGTCACCCTCAATGTGATAGTGGGACTTACCTTTGGTGGCGTGTCGTTGCTCTTCCTCGATGACATCCTCTTCTTTTTCGGAGCAAGCGAGGCCACATTGCCCTATGCACGTGACTTTATGGAGATAGTGCTTTATGGCAACCTCATTACGCACCTCTATCTGGGCATAAACGCAGCCCTCAGAGCATCGGGGCATCCAAAAGAGTCCATGTACGCAACAATAATCACCGTTGTGTGCAATCTCCTTCTCGCTCCACTTTTTATCTATGCCCTCGGCTGGGGCATACGCGGTGCGGCGCTTGCCACAATGCTCTCGCAGGTGGTTACCCTCGCATGGCAGATAAGGTTGCTGAGCAATCCAAACGAACTGATGCATCTGCGCAAGGGCATATATGCTCTGCGTGCACGCTTTGTGAAAGGAATTTTAGGTATTGGTTTGTCACCTTTCCTCATAAATGCTGCAGCATGCATAGTGGTCATCATCATAAACAAAGGGCTCAGAATGTATGGCGACAATGGTGACATGGCAATAGCATCGTATGGCATAGCCAATCGCGTGATTTTTATCTTTGTGATGGTGGTGCTCGGTGTCACACAGGGCATGCAGCCCATTGTTGGTTACAATTTCGGCGCACGTCGCTACGACCGTGTGAAAGAGACGCTGAAGCAGACAATGATGTGGGCGGCAGCAGTCACCTTCGTGGGCTTTGCGTTGTGCGAAGGCATCCCCGAACTTATCTCCCGCGCCTTCACAACTGACGCTACGCTCATTGCCAACGCATCGAAAGGTATGCGCATTTCAGCAATGTTCCTTGTGCTTGCCGGTGTGCAGATGGTTGCCACCAACTTTTTCCAGAGCATAGGTCGTGTCAACAAATCAATTTTTTTGTCACTCACGCGACAGGTGTTGTTCCTCATTCCGCTGTTGCTCATCCTGCCGCAATACATAGGCGAAAATGGCGTGTGGCTCAGCATACCCATCGCCGACCTCATATCAGGAATATTAGCAATAATATTGCTGCGCGGACAGTTCAAAGAGTGGAACACCCCCACATTTGTCAAATAATAAAATAAAAGCATCATGGAAAAGAAATTCATAATATCCATAGGTCGACAGTTAGGTAGTGGCGGACGCGAAGTGGCCAAACTGCTTGCCCAACGCCTCGGAGTGCCTGTGTACGACAAAAAACTATTGGAGATGGCGGCTCAGGAGACAGGCTTGGATGCCGAAATTTTTGAAAATGCCGACGAGAAAGAGAGTAACCCCTTTATGCGCGGAATATTTGCATTGAAGGGTGTCATGAGTTCCTATCCGCTGGGCTTAGGCAGTTGCATCGACGGCGATCGTCTCTTTGAACTGCAAAGCGATGCCATGCGCCACATTGCCCAAAAGGAGTCGTGTATCATCATAGGACGCTGTGCCGAATATGTGCTGCGCGACCACCCATGCATGCACAGCATCTTCATCACTGCCGACATGCCCGACAGAGTGCGTCGCATCATGAAACACGATGGTGTGGACGAGCGCAAAGCAGCCGAGATAGCCGAAAAAGGCGACAAGAAACGCCGAGCCTACCACGACTATTACGCAAACTCGGGGTGGGGTGTCGCCGAGAGCTACGACCTCTGCCTAAACTCCTCGCGCATAGGTGTCGAGGGTTGCGTCGAAGTTATTCTGCGTTTCATAGAGAGCAGGCAATGAAGCGCATTGGGCTGCTGTCGGACACACACGGAGTGTGGGACGACAGATACATTGAACATTTCTCCGACTGCGACGAGGTGTGGCATGCCGGCGACATCGGTAGCATTGAGGTTGCCGATAAGTTTGAGTCGTTTCGCTCCTTTCGTGCCGTCTGTGGCAACATCGACGGTGGATTGTTGCGGCAGCGTTACAGCGAGACACTGCGTTTCCGCATAGAAGAATGTAGCGTGCTGATGAAGCACATTGGTGGCTATCCCGGCAAATACGATGCTTCAATACGTCGTGCTGTCTACAGCGAACGCCCATCGCTCTTCATCAGTGGTCATTCACACATTCTTAAAGTACAGTACGATGGCATTGTGGGTTGTCTGCACATAAACCCCGGTGCTGCCGGCAAGCAAGGATGGCATCAAGTGAGAACATTGGTGAAGTTCACCATCGACGGCAGGGATTTTAAAGACCTTGAGGTGGTGGAACTTGGAGAACAGCCATAGATACCAGAGGCTGTCTCGAAGGTTATATATACAAAGCATGAGGGTGACCCAAAAGTAAAATTGGGTCACCCTCTTTTCTTTTTAGAGAAGCACCTATTGCAGTTCGTAGCATTGTGTTTGTACTTTCCTTTAGACAATCTTTTGTTGGCAACTATGTATTAAAGCGTAAGTGGCCTTTTCATGGTAGAAATCTCTCTCTCTTAATAGTCGATTTCAATATGCGAAATAGTTCTAAATCCTTTTTCATTAGTATAAAAATAGTAAAATTTTGAACAGAAAAAGAATTGTTATTTCTTTTATTTTTCAAAATTTTACTCTATTGATTGTGGCTTTTTACTCTCCTTTATATTAAAAAGATAGCTGGATTTATAAAGGTTGCTGTGATGAAGATTTTTCACAAAAAAGGTTTTTATTACTAACAAATTGTTATCTTTGCAATAAACGCGAAGATACTTTCACTTGCTTTGAAAAATAATGAAGTAAACTTCATATTTCTCGCTCGTTTGTTACTATCTTTGCGATAAAAGGAGTGATGCTTATAATGCGTTGCTGCAATAAGTTATTAACAGATTAAGAAAAATAATACAAACATAAATAATACTAATCCCTATTTTTATGGCAGAAGTAAAGCAAAAATTGTTTTCGGAGTTTCCACCGACAACAACAGAGGAATGGCTGGGAAAGATTACAGAAGACCTCAAGGGTGCTGATTTCCAGAAGAAACTTGTGTGGAGAACTACCGAGGGCTTCGATGTTCAGCCTTTCTACCGCAAGGAGGATGTTCCTGAATCTGTGAAACGTGAAATGCCTGGTGAGTTTCCTTTTACACGTGGCTGCAAGAGTGATAACAATTGGCTTATCCGTCAGGAGATAAGTACCGACGATGTCGTTGCTGCCAACGTGAAGGCTAAGTTTTTGTTGGAGAAAGGCTGCACTTCATTGGGCTTTTCGGTGAAAGGTCGCATGGTGTCGGCTGCTTTTGTCTCCGAATTGCTCGACGGTATAGATGCCGAAAAGGTTGAATTGAACTTTAAGGTGTGCTTAAAGAAGTGCTATGAGTTTGCGGCTTTGCTTATAGAATATTTCAAAGAGCGTGGCTTCGACTTCGCCAAATTGTGTGGCAGCATTGAGTATGATCCCATAGGCAAATTGCTTGCTAAGGGTAAGCGTGTAGATGGTGCAGAGGATACCTTGGTGAAGCTTGTCGACCTCACTGCTGCTCTGCCGAAATATCGTTGTGTGGTGGTGGATGCTGCGGCTTTGGGCAACAGCGGTGCATACATTACACACGAACTGGGCTATGCTCTTGCATGGGGTAACGAATATATGAATATTCTCACTGAGGCGGGTGTGCCTGCTTCGGCTGCTGCCAAGAAGATAAAGTTTAACTTTGGTATTTCCGGAAACTTTTTCATGGAGATTGCCAAGATACGTGCTGCGCGCATGTTGTGGGCGAACATCGTCAATGAGTATGATCCTAATAGTGCCGATGATTGCAAGATGGCTGTTCATGCAGTCACCACCACCTTTAATATGACACTTTATGACCCTTATGTAAACATATTGCGTGGTGAGACAGAGGCTATGAGTGCCTCTCTTGCCGGTGCCGACTCTATTACTATCGTTCCTTTTGATGCGGTATACGAGGTGCCTACTGCTTTTGCCGAGCGTATAGCACGTAACCAGCAACTTATTCTGAAGAATGAGAGTCGTCTCGACAGGGTTGTCGACCCGGCTGCCGGCTCTTATTTCATTGAGACTCTCACAGCAACGCTTGCTGCTGAGGCGTGGAATTTGTTCCTCACTACAGAGGATGAGGGTGGCTTTCTGCAAGCTGTGCTCGATAATAAGGTGCAACAGTGTGTTAATGGCGATGGTGACAGCCGTCGTGTTGCTGCTGCCCGTCGTAAGGAGATACTTTTGGGTACTAACCAATATCCCAATTTCAACGAGCAATCGGATGGCAATCGCCCGTTGGAGAAATATTGCTGTTGCGGCAAAAAAGAGGTGGCAACCGAGAATACTCTCTCGGGACGACGTCTTGCCGAGGAGTTCGAGGCATTGCGCATGAGTGTGGAAGAGAGTGGCAAGCGTCCAAAGGTTTTCATGCTGACAATAGGAAACCTTGCCATGCGTCAGGCGCGTGCTCAGTTCTCAGGTAACTTCTTTGCTGTTGCCGGCTACGAGGTTATCGACAATCTTGGCTTTGCTACCGTCGACGAGGGCGTGAATGCTGCCATTGAGTCGGGTGCCGACATTGTAGTGATTTGTTCGAGCGACGATGAGTATGCCGAATATGCAATTCCTGCTTACGAGAAACTTGCCGGCAAGGCATTGTTTGTGGTGGCAGGAGCACCTGCTTGCAGCGAGCAGCTGAAGAGTGCAGGCATCGAGAATTTCATCCATGTACGTGTGAATGTGTTGGAGACCTTGAAAGAGATAAATGCTAAACTTAATCTTTAGGAGCAGCCATGAGAAAGAATTTCAAAAACATAGATATATTTGCCGCACCTTGTGGCGCAGCAGTGGCAAATGCCGCTGAGTGTAAGACATTTGACACTGCCGAGCAGATTAAAGTGAAAGAGGTATATACCTCGGAGGATATTAAAGAGATGGAGCATTTGGACTATGCTGCCGGTATTCCACCTTTCCTTCGCGGACCCTATTCAATGATGTATGCATTCAGACCTTGGACCATCAGACAGTATGCGGGTTTCTCCACTGCCGAGGAGTCGAACGCATTCTATCACCGCAACCTTGCGTCGGGTCAGAAAGGTCTTTCGGTAGCCTTTGACCTTCCTACGCATCGCGGATATAACCCCGATAACGAGCGCGTTGTGGGCGACGTGGGTAAGGCTGGTGTTTCCATCTGCTGCATGGAGAATATGAAGCAGTTGTTCGACGGAATTCCTTTGAACAAGATGTCTGTATCAATGACCATGAATGGTGCTGTGCTTCCTGTGCTTGCCTTCTACATTAATACTGCACTCGAGCAGGGTGCAAAGCTCGAAGAACTTGCAGGAACCATTCAGAACGATATTCTCAAGGAGTTCATGGTGCGCAACACCTACATCTATCCGCCGGCATTCTCAATGCGTATAATAAGTGACATTTTTGCTTACACATCGAAAAATATGCCCAAGTTCAACTCTATCTCCATATCGGGTTATCATATGCAGGAGGCAGGTGCTACTGCCGACATTGAGCTTGCCTACACTCTTGCCGATGGATTGGAATATGTGCGTGCCGGAGTTGCAGCGGGTATTGATATTGACGCCTTTGCACCGCGTCTGTCGTTCTTCTGGGGTATTGGCATGAACCCCTTTATGGAGATAGCCAAGATGCGTGCTGCTCGCATGTTGTGGGCGAAAATTATTGCCAAATTTAATCCGAAGAATCCCAAATCGATGGCTCTGCGCACTCACTGCCAGACATCGGGTTGGTCGCTCACCGAGCAAGACCCATACAACAACATTGGTCGCAACTGTGTGGAGGCCATGGCAGCTGCCATGGGACACACCCAATCGCTGCACACCAATGCGCTCGACGAGGCTATTGCACTGCCAACGGACTTCTCGGCACGTATTGCGCGTAACACACAGATATACATACAGGAAGAGACAAACGTATGCAAAGAGATTGACCCATGGGGCGGCTCATATTATGTAGAGAGCCTCACGAAAGAGCTTGCAGAAAAGGCTTGGAAACTCATCGAAGAGGTCGAGGAACTTGGCGGCATGGCAAAAGCTATAGAGACAGGCATTCCTAAGATGCGCATCGAAGAGGCTGCCGCACGTACTCAGGCACGCATAGACAACGGCTCACAGATGATTGTCGGTACTAATGCCTATTGTCTCGACAAGGAGGAGCCTATCGATATCCTCGAGATTGACAACACTGCTGTGCAGCAGCAACAACTGGCGGCATTGCAGCGCAACAAGGCTTCGCGTAACGAAGAAGAGGTGAAGGCGGCTCTAGACAAGCTCACCGAGTGTGCGCGTACCGGCGATGGCAACCTCTTGGAGTGTGCCGTGGAGGCTGCTCGTGTGAGAGCTACATTAGGAGAAATATCAGATGCTTGCGAAGAGGTTGCAGGCAGATACAAAGCAGTAATCAGAACAATATCAGGAGTGTATTCGGCAGAGAGTAAACAGGACGAGAGCTTTGTAAAGGCTTGCGCCCTTACAGAAGAATTTGCAAAGATTGAGGGACGTCGTCCTCGAGTGATGATAGCCAAAATGGGTCAGGACGGACATGACCGTGGCGCAAAGGTTGTTGCAACGGGTTATGCCGATTGCGGATTCGACGTGGATATGGGCATGTTGTTCCAGACACCTGCTGAGGTTGCCAAAGATGCTATCGAGAATGATGTTCATGCCATCGGCGTGTCGTCGCTTGCAGCCGGTCACAAGACACTTGTGCCGCAACTCATAGAGGAACTGAAGAAACTCGGTCGTGAGGATATATTGGTCTTTGCCGGTGGTGTAATCCCCGCACAAGACTACGATTTCCTCTATCGCGCAGGAGTCATAGCTATCTTCGGCCCCGGAACAAGCGTCACAAAGGCTGCTTGTGAACTGATGCAGGTGTTATTGGGAAGAGAGGAATAATATAGAAGAATGATAGTCTGTATTGCAGAGAAAAAATCCGTTGCCGAGAGCATTGCCAAAGTATTAGGCGCAAATGCTCCGCGCGACGGATTTTTCGAGGGAAACGGATACTGTGTCACATGGGCGCTCGGTCATTTGTGTACACTGAAAGAACCTAACGACTACACAGAAATGTGGCAGCGTTGGAGTCTCAGCAGTCTGCCTATGATTCCTCCCAAGTTTGGCATAAAGCTGATGGGTGAGCGCAGCAAGGAACGACAATTCAACATTATAAAAAAACTCATTGAGGGTGCCGACTGCATCATCAACTGCGGTGATGCCGGGCAAGAGGGAGAACTCATACAGCGCTGGATAATGCAGAAGGCTCAGGCAAAGTGTCCGGTGAAGCGTTTATGGGTGTCGTCGCTCACCGAAGAGGCTATAAAAGAGGGCTTTGCTACGCTGAAGGACCAGTCGGAATACCAACCGCTCTACGAGGCGGGGCTTTGTCGTGCCATCGGCGATTGGCTTCTGGGCATGAATGCCACGCGTCTTTACACACTGAAGTATGCCGGCAACAAGCAGGTGCTGTCGGTGGGGCGTGTGCAGACACCCACTCTTGCACTTATTGTCAAACGTCAGGCGGAGATTGAGAACTTTGTACCCCAACCCTATTGGGAATTGAAAACGAAGTATCGCGAGGTGACTTTCAGCGTTGTAGAGGGTCGTTTCGAGGAGAAGGCAAAGGCTGAGGAGGCATTGCAGAAAATTTCGGGTGAGCTATTTGCAGTTACAGATATCTCGGCAAAGAAAGGCAACGAACTGCCGCCGCGTCTCTACGACCTGACATCGTTGCAGGTTGATTGCAACAAAAAATATGGAATGACGTCTGACGAGACGTTGCAGACCATACAATCGCTTTATGAAAAGAAATTTACCACATATCCGCGTGTAGATACTACTTATTTAAGTGAAGATATCTATCCCAAGTGCGAGAATATCCTCAAAGGCATGCGCGATTATCAGCCTTTGATTGCTCCACTCATGGGCAAGCCATTGGCGAAATCGAAGAAGGTGTTCGACAACAAAAAGGTTACCGACCACCATGCCATAATTCCGACAGGAGTGCAGCCGCAAGCACTTACGGAGAATGAGAAGCGTGTCTACAATCTGGTGGCAACGCATTTTATAGCAATCTTTTATCCCGAATGTAAGTTCAGCACCACCACTGTGTTGGGCGAGAGCGGGGGGGTGAAGTTCAAAGCTACGGGCAAACAGATTACCGACGCTGGGTGGCGTGTGGTCTTTGCTCAAGAACCTGTGGAGCCTGACAAGGAGGAGAAAAACGAGGCTATGCCTATCTTTGTAAAGGGTGAAAGCGGTCCGCACACGCCCGACCTTGCCGAGAAAATGACCCAACCGCCCAAATATTACACCGAGGCAACACTGCTCCGTGCCATGGAGACTGCGGGAAAGACAGTCGACGATGAGGAGTTGCGCGACTTGATGAAAGAGAATGGCATAGGTCGTCCGTCTACACGCGCCGAGATAATAAAGACGCTTTTCAAACGCAACTACATTCGCAATGAGAGAAAGAATATTGTCGCTACACCTATGGGGGTGGAGCTTGTGGGACTCATACGCAACGAACTGCTGAAGAGCGCCGAACTTACCGGACAGTGGGAGAAAAAGTTACGTGACATTGAGCGTCGCAAGTACGAGGCACGCACGTTTGTCGACGAGCTTAAGGTTATGCTTGTTGATGTGGTGAACTCGGTGCTTAGAGATAATTCAACGTTGCGATAAAAGCATAAAAGCAGATATAAATGGAACGAATGGATACAAAATACGAAATTTTCATCTCCTACAAAAGAGTCGATAAAGAACGCGTATTTAAAATAAAGGAGAATATAGAAAAAAGCACCGGGAAACAATGTTGGATAGACCTTGACGGCATAGAAAGCGATGCTCAATTCATAAACGTGATAATGCACGCAATAAATAATTGCAGCATATTCCTGTTTATGTATTCCCAAGCTCATTCTGCAATCAAGGACTATGAACACGATTGGACAGTGCGTGAAATATCATTCGCACAAACAAAGAAAAAACGCATCGTATTTATAAACCTCGATGGAAGTAAGCTCGCCGACTGGTTTGTATTTATGTTTGGCACGAAACAACAAATAAATTCCCTCGATGGCAATGAGATGAAACATCTCTGCAACGACATTGTCAAATGGTTGGCAAGCGAAGAACATAAAGTCGCCACCAAACATAGCATATTACCAAAATCTGGCACAGGGACAACAAATAACAATGCTTTGGCTACAAACAAGGAGAATACACTGTATCTTAAAATAATATCCGACACCGATTGCCATGTGCTTATAGATTGTGAAGAAAAAGGCACAGCAAAAGCAAACATATTGTACAAAATACCATTAAATAGAGGCGAGTACTATGTACAATTCATCAGTTGTGCAAACAACAAAGATATTGTAACAGAAGAGATATGCTTGGAAAGAGACACTTTACATAGAGTGAACCTTGCTGATGTAAAAAATAAACGTGAACAGGTACAGCAAAGTGTTGCACAAAAAAGTCCTGTCATTTCCAATATCACATCTACGTCTACCACCAATTACTATGTAATTTTAAAAAGTTCCGGGCCAGCCAAACTGCAACTCGTAAAATGCGTAAAGGAGGTTTGTGGAATCGGGCTTAAAGAAGCTAAGGATTTAGTAGACTACACACCATCTTACATCGCTAAAAATGTCCAATACAACATTGCTATAAGCCTGAAAAAAGAAATAGAACAAGTCGGAGGTATTGTAGAGATTATTGGCCCTAATTCTCCATGCCCATGCGGCAGTGGTAAGAAATTCAAATTTTGCCACGGAAGATAAAAAAATCCCCATGTATTGGTTACACAGTAAACCACACATGGGGATTGTTTTTATCTTAAACTTCGCAGAGGGAAGAGAGACTATTCGGTTATATATATATTGCGGAACTCGATGGGGCCGCCTTCGCTTTGAAGTGCAATGTATCCATCGGTAAATTCGCATGTACATTCGTTTTGCTCCTTGCCGTTGATTTTCACCTTTATAGTGTTGCCTTTACAGGTTATGTCGGCGCTGTTCCACTCGCCTACGGGGTTCTCGTAGTTGCCTATGCGTTCTTTCACGGGGTACTCGCCCACGCATTCTATTTCCTTTATTTTAGCGCCGCCAAGCATTACGTAGTCGCCTGCTTTGCCACTGCACAGCTGGCACTCAATGGCGGTGCACCACAGCTTGTCGCCATCTTGTACGCGTTGGAACAGACCGCTGTTGGTGCCTTCGCCCACCCAGCGCCACTCTACGTGCAGGGTGTAGTCGCTATATTTCTTCTCGGTGCGCAGATAGCCGAAAGGTATGCCGGCAATGCATATTTTACCATCGTTTACGGTGTAGATTACATCGGCAGGGAGGTCACTTGCCGGGTCAACGTAACCCACCCATCCTGTGAGGTCTTTGCCGTTGAATAGGTCGCTCTTTTTACAGTTGTTGCAGCATGAACAGAGGAGTGTGACTGCTAAAAGTGTCGAGAAAAATAATTTTGTTTTCATGTTTTTATTGTTTTATGTTTACTTTTTTATTGTCAGTCGTGCAAGGTAGTCATAGTGTTCGCCGTCGATGCATTTCTCGCATTGCAATCCGCACTGCTCGGCATAGAAACTAAGTGTGTCGAAATCTATGTATAGCCAGTCGAATTTTTCGCCTTTGATACCGCGATATTGCATCTTGTAGTCGAGTTCGCCATAGTAGCCTGCGGTAAGGTCTATATCTAGCGAACCATCCTCGTCTTCAAAAATATATCTTATGTCAGAGGAGTCGAGCAGCAGCTGTCCGTCGCTTGCAAGCAACTGTTTCACTCTGATGAAGAATTCGTTCAGACGTTCTACTTTTCCAACGATGCCTATGCCGTTCATTGCCATGAGGATGGTGTCGAATTTTTCGTCAAAGGTTTTGTCGAAGAAGTTTACGATGCGTGCGTCGATGCCGCGCTCCTTCATGACCTCTACCGATGGGGCGGAGATGTCTATTGCTACCACCTCCATGCCTCGCTTCATAAGTTCCACAGAATGACAACCCGAGCCTGCGCCCACGTCGAGCACTCGTCCGCGACATTGTTTTATTGCCTCTTGTTCTTGGAGGGGCATTTGATCGAAGGTGCGGAAGAGGGTGGCAACGGGTATCTCATCTTCGTAGAACTGCGAAGAAAACACACGCAATTTGGCTGCCTTGCCTGTGGCGTGATACTCTTTTATGGCGTACCCCATGGGGTCTTTAGTGGTCTGTGTCGTGCTGTTCATGGTTACTGCTTTTGTTTTATGTGTGCCTCTCCGTAGATGGTGTATTTGTCGTAGCCGTCTATCTTCTCACTGCGAAATTTTGAGATTTTACGTGGAATGCCTATCAATTGTTTTGCATAGAGAGTGAATTTCAGAGTGGAGTAGGTTGTAAATTTTTTCTCGGTTGAGTATGTTACTATGAATGAATTTTTGTAGGGGCTTTCTGCAATGTTGTATTCTGTTGTCTGCCACTCATGCAGCTCGCGCCCGAGGTTGTTGATGGTGGTGCTGAAGCTGTCGTACCTTTTTATTATCTCGTCGTTGTCGTCGACAAAGTATTTTGGTGGCAATGCCAACTTTCCCATGGGTGGGATGGCAACTATTTTCTGTTCTTCTACCTTTTGTTGGGTGTTTTTCTTGTTCTCTATGCGATATTTGCTGCTGCGCGTATTCTTTTTTCTTAATTCCGCAAACTTCGGACTATAAATGGTGCTTTGCTGTTCAATGCTCAAGGTCTCGTTGCTATTTTTGTTTTGTCTTATATGTTTACCCTTGTAGTAGGGCTCAAATGTGCCGCTGTTGAATATTCTGAAACTGTTTTCAAGGTCGACATATAGTGTCTTGTCGCTCTTGTTGCGAATGTATATGTAGTATTGCATACGTGCGCGTTTTGTGCGTCTGTATTCTGTGATTTCAATCTCAATATCCTCGTTCGAGAGTACCGACTCAGGGGTTATGCCCATGATGGCAACGGCATATTTTGCCGGTGTACCCTTCGTTTGTTTTCCGTCGTAATTGTTATGTGCCTTGCTGTATTTTTCTATCAGTAGGTTGTTGTTGTCGGCTGTGGCACGTTTAATTTCTCCTATATGCTTTTCTGCTTTTTGTGGCTTTACCGGTGTTTGAATATGGATGAAAGTGGTATCGGTCGGTTGTTCGACCACGCTTTTCTGCGTCTTTGCGGCTTTTTTGTCGCTGATGGTTGTGCTGTGGCTTCTCTTCTTTTGGTAGGAGAATACTTTTGCCTTGCCTATCCTTTTCGATGTGCCGCCCGGTGTCAGTCGGTATGTTATGAATTTTTTGCCTACTTTAAGGTCGTAGACATTCATTGTTTCACCATCGTTCTTCACTATGATGTCTTGCGATGTGGCTGTCAGTAGCCCCATAATTGTAATTATGATGGTGAACAATGTTCTCATTATGTTGTAGGGTTGGTTTTAGGTTTGCGATAAAAGCATGAAACCCTCTTACACCATATTGGCGCAAGAGGATTTCATTTATATATGGTTTCTGTTTATTTAGCAGAAACAATTTCGTATGTGTCTGATGCTATCATCAGTTCCTCGTCGGTGGGTATGAGTAGTACCTTCACTTTTGAGTTTGCTGTTGACAGAATTGCCTCTTCGCCGCGCATCTTGTTGTTTACCTCTTTGTCGAGTTCAACGCCGAGGAATTCAAGACCTTCAAGGGCTGCTTCGCGGCAAGGTGACTGATTCTCGCCTACACCACCTGCAAAGGCTATGACGTCAACGCCACCCATTGCTGCTGCATATGCACCGATGTATTTCTTGATACGATAGAAATAGATGGTGTTGGCAAGCTCGGCACGTTTGTTGCCTGCTTTGGCTGCTGCTTCTACTTCGCGCATGTCTGATGATACGCCGGAGATGCCCATCACGCCCGATTTTTTGTTGAGAAGGTCGGAGAGACCTTTGCCATCTAGTTGCAATTTTTCCATGATGAATGGTATTGCACCCGGGTCGATGTCGCCGCTGCGTGTACCCATGAGCAGTCCCTCAAGGGGTGTCAGTCCCATAGTGGTGTCGATGCTCTTGCCATCTTTTACGGCTGCTATTGAACCTCCGTTGCCAATGTGACATGTGATGATTTTCTTTTCTGCGGGGTCTACTCCGAGCATTTCACCTACGCGTTTGGTGATGTATCTGTGAGATGTTCCGTGGAAACCGTAACGTCTTACACCGTACTTCTCGTAGAGTTCATAAGGAACACCGTAGATATATGCATAGTCGGGTAATGTTTGGTGGAATGCTGTGTCGAATACTCCTACCTGAGGCATTTCGGGGGCAATCTCTTTCACAGCGTTCACGCCTTTTATGTTGGCGGGATTGTGTAGGGGGGCAAGGTCGTTGCATGCCTCGAAATCTTTCATTACCTCATCAGTGAGTAATACTGAGCTGCTGAACTTCTCGCCACCGTGTACCATACGATGACCTACTGCGTCAATCTCGTTTATGGATTTCAACACACCGTATTCTTCGCCGGTAAGCACGCTGATGATGAAGCGTACACCTGTTGTGTGTTCTGGGATATCCTTAGTGAGTGTCACCTTCTCGCCATTGGGCTGTGTGAGTTTCAAAAATGAGCCTTCGAGACCGATTTTCTCAATGCCGCCTTTGGCAAGTACGTTTTTGCTCTCCATGTCAAAAAGTTGGTACTTGATGGATGAGCTTCCACAGTTTAATACAAGTATTTTCATGGGTGTTGTGTTTATTTGTTTTTGGCTGCTATAGCCTGATTGGCTGTGATTGCTATCATTTTGTAGACGTCGTCGATTGAACAACCGCGTGAGAGGTCGTTTACGGGACGTGCAATACCCTGAAGGATGGGACCAATGGCTGTTGCACCGCCAAGGCGCTCAACCAACTTGTAGCCGATGTTTCCTGCCTGAAGGTCGGGGAATACCAATACGTTTGCTTTGCCCGCAACTGCCGAACCGGGTGCTTTGCTTGCGCCTACAAAGGGTACAAGGGCTGCATCTGCCTGAAGCTCTCCATCGAGTGCAATTGTGGGGTCGAGTTCTTTGGCAAGTTTTGTTGCCTCTGCAACCTTGTCGACAAGTTCGTGCTTGGCAGAGCCTTTTGATGAGAAACTGAGCATTGCAACGCGAGGCTCTTCAAAGCCTGCGATGGCTTTTGCTGTGCCGGCTGTGCAGACAGCAATCTGTGAAAGCTGGTTTGCATCGGGGTTGGGGGTAACGGCTACATCGGCAAAGAAAAGTACTCCGTTGTCGCCATATTCTGTTGCTTTGGTAATCATGAGCATGGCTCCCGATACGCATGTGATGCCGGGGGTTGTTTTGATGATTTGCAACGCAGGGCGCAGTACGTTTCCTGTTGTGTTGAGTGCACCGGCAACCTGTCCGTCGGCGTCGCCGGCTTTAATGATGAGGCAACCGAGGTAAAGGGGGTTGCGTGTCAGTTTCTGTGCCTCTTCGAGTGTGAGACCTTTTGATTTTCTCAGTTCATAGAGCAGGTTTGAGTATTTCTCAAAGTCGGGGTTGTCATCGGGATCGATGATGTTGGCGTTTTTGATATTTGCAAGCCCAAATTTTTCGGCAAGTGCAAGTATCTCTGCCTTGTTACCCAAAATAATGAGTTCTGCAATACCGTCGGCAATGGCTTTGTCTGCCGCTTTAAGTGTGCGTTCTTCTGTTCCTTCGGGAAGAACGATGCGCTGTTTCTCTTCGCAAGCGCGGGCAATGAGTTTGCTTATAACATCCATGATGATTAATTGTTTGTAGAGAGGGTTAGGATGGCATAAACGGTGTAAACTGATATGTCGTTTGCTCTCTCTGGCTTTAATGTTCTTGTTTTTGCAAAGGTACTTGTTTTTTGTTTAATAGCCATGAATTTGTATGATTGTTTTATGTGTTTTTTTTATAACTATTTTGTATTACTCCTTGTTTTGTACTATCTTCGCGTCGTTGTTTGAAAATTATTGCTTTTATGAAGATTTTTGGAAATATATTGTTGTCTCTCTTATTGTCTGCATTGGTTACTTCGTGTGCTGATACGGAAAATAAAGTGGATAGGTCTGCCGAGGCTCCTTCTGTGGTTGCTCTGAAACTTTATAAAGGATTGACTACGGGTGATGTGAAGGTTGTTAATGATAATATATTTTTTCAGAATAAGATTGATTCCACTGTTTTTCGTGACTATTTTGCAATGGCTGTGGCTTCAAAGGATTATCAAAAACGTACTGCAGGCTTTAATGCCGATTATAAGGTTGTTTCCGAGAAAATCAATGGCGATGAGGCTGTCGTAGGGCTCGAAGGTATGGGGCCACTTGGTAACTATCTGAAGATAAATGTGAAACTTAAGTTGATTGACGGTTTCTGGAAAGTCGATGGTAATCATGGTGTTTACCATACAGAGTTTCCTGAGGAGAAAAAATAACTTCTTTTAAATACTTAAAACAATGAAGCGGTTTACTTTTTAATGAGTAAACCGCTTCATTGTTTTTGCTTCGCTAATAGCTTCTGTTCTATTTCTTAACCATGCTTATGAAATCCTCGGCAGTTATCTGTTGCTGCTCACCGCTGTTCATGTTCTTCACGGTAATCAATCCTGTCTGCATCTCTGTCTCTCCTATGATGGCAACAAAAGGTATATTGTGGCTGTTGGCGTATCCCATCTGTTTTTTCATTTTGCCTGTCTCGGGGTATAGCTCGGCTGATATGCCGTTGTTACGCAATTGGCTCATTACCTTCAATGAGTAGGTTGCTTCTTTTTCTCCGAAATTTACAAATAACACTTGTGTGTTTATGATTGAACTTTCCGGGTAGAGGTTAAGTTGATTCATTACGTCGTATATGCGGTCGGCACCGAAAGATATTCCCACGCCCGATACTCCGTCCATGCCAAATACGCCTGTGAGGTTATCGTATCGTCCGCCACCGCTTATGCTGCCTATGGCTACGTCGAGTGCTTTCACCTCGAATATGGCGCCTGTGTAGTAGTTCAAGCCGCGTGCCAAGGTTAAATCAAGCTCTATTCCACTCTTAATATTAATGGCTTCAATTGTGTCGAGTATAAAACTTATCTCTTCCACACCTTTCTCTCCTGTTGTGTTTCCTCTGAGTACTTCGGCTATGGTGGTGAGCTTTTCTTTGTTGTTGCCTTGTGCTTGAAGTATAGGCAATAGTTTTTCTATTGATGCATCTGAGATGCCTTTCTCTTTCAGTTCGGCTATTACACCGTCGAGTCCTATCTTGTCGAGCTTGTCAATGGCTATGGTGATGTCAATTATCTTTTCGGGTTCGCCTATCACTTCTGCTATTCCGGCAAGAATCTTGCGGTTGTTTATTTTTATGGCTACCCTGATGTTCAATTTTCCAAATACGTGGTCGATAAGGCGTACTAGCTCTACTTCGTTAATAAGTGAGTCGCTGCCTATCACGTCGGCGTCGCACTGGTAGAATTCACGGTATCGTCCTTTTTGCGGACGGTCGGCACGCCATACGGGTTGTATCTGGTAGCGTTTGAAGGGGAATACTATGTCGTTGCGATGCATTACTACGTAGCGTGCGAAAGGTACGGTAAGGTCGTATCTCAGCCCTTTTTCGCAGAATTTTGATGCCAATTTTTGTGCGTTGCGACTCAATAGTTCTTCGTCTGTTATGCCATTGAAGTAGTCGCCCGAGTTTTGTATTTTGAAAAGCAGTTTGTCGCCCTCTTCGCCATATTTACCCATCAGCGTGGTTAGGTTCTCCATCGCAGGAGTCTCTATCTGCTGGAAACCGAATAGGTGAAATGCGTTGCGTATTGTGTCGAATATGTAGTTCCTTTTTGACATCTCAACAGGTGAGAAGTCTCTCGTTCCCTTTGGTATTGATGGTTTTGCCGCCATGTTCTTATTCTCTGCTTCTTGTGTATATTAATATGTAGTAAATGAGTGTGGCTAGCGATGATAGCGCGGCTACTACGTATGTGTATGCTGCCGAGCGCAATGCACTGCTTGCGGCCGAGTGGTTACGGCTGTTGGTGATGCCTGCCGACGATAGCCACACAAGAGCGCGTTTGCTGGCGTCTATCTCTACGGGTAATGTTATGAAACTGAACAGTGTGGTCGATGCAAACAGCACTATTCCTGCCAAAAGTATTTGCGGAAAACTTTGTACAGTGATGATGCCTATGAGCAATATCCATGTCATCCATGACGATGCGAATGATACAAAGGGCACAAGTGCCGAACGCATTTTCAGGGGGGCATATGCCTGTGCGTGCTGAACAGCGTGGCCGCACTCGTGGGCTGCTACGGCTGCTGCCGCTACACTGCATGAGTTATAAACTCCTTCGCTCAGGTTTACGGTTTTGTTTGCAGGGTTGTAGTGGTCTGTGAGTGTTCCGGAAGTGCTTATAACTTTTACATCGTATATGCCATTGTCGTGCAGCATTTTTACAGCCACATCGCGTCCTGTAATTCCCCCGTCGAGGGGCATTTTTGAGAATTGCTTGAATTTGCTTTGCAGGTTTGCCTGTACTATGTAGCTAAGTATGGCTATGCCTAAAAACAGTATGATGTAACTAGTGTTCATTTTCCTTTATTGTTTTGTTATCTACAACAACATAACTTCTACAAGGTTTTTATTTTTGGCGCAGTATCAGCTATAAAAAGCTGTTCCCGCGCCAAAATATAGGTTTTGGTTGAATTGTTAAATGTTGCGTGTGATTGTCTGCTCTCTGTCGGGGCCGATTGACACATATTTAACAGGTACACCGAGTTCTTTCTCAAGGAATTTTATGTAGTTGACAAATGCTTCGGGCAGTTCCTCTTCTTTGGTGAATTTTGTCATGTCGCATTGCCAACCGGGAATTTCGGTATATACGGGCTCCACGCCTTCTATGTCGTAGGGGAAGTGGGTGATTGTCTCACCGTTTTTCTTGTATGCTATGCAGGCTTTTATTGTGGGGAACTCGTCAAGCACGTCGCTCTTCATCAGGATGAGGTGTGTCACACCGTTTATCATGATGGTGTATTTCAGTGCAACGAGGTCTATCCAGCCGCAACGGCGCTCGCGACCTGTCACTGCACCATATTCGTGTCCTTTGTCGCGCATTTCGTTGCCGGTGGCGTCGAATAGTTCAGTGGGGAAAGGGCCTGCACCAACGCGTGTGCAGTATGCTTTGGTGATGCCATAGACGTTGCCGATTTTGTTGGGGGCTACTCCTAAACCGGTACATGCGCCTGCGCATACGGTGTTCGATGATGTTACGAAGGGGTAGCTGCCGAAATCTATGTCGAGCATGCTGCCTTGTGCGCCTTCGCAAAGTATGCTTTTGCCCTCTGCTATGAGATCGTTTATCATCTGCTCGCTGTCAATCAAACGGAATTCTTTGAGGTATTCTATGCCTGACATCCACTCTTTCTCCATCTCTGTGATGTCGTAGCTGTAGTTCATGCTGGCAAGAATCTGTTCGTGACGTGCCTTTGCCTTGGCATATTTGTTTTCAAAATCTTCGAGGATGTCGCCAACGCGTAATCCGTTTCGACTCACTTTGTCGGTGTATGTGGGGCCGATCCCTTTTCCGGTTGTTCCCACTTTTGCGTCGCCTTTAGCTGCCTCGTATGCGGCATCGAGCACGCGACAGGTGGGCAGAATAAGATGGGCTTTCTTCGAAATAAAGAGGTTTTTCTTTAGGTCGTAGCCGGCTTTTTCAAGGTCTACGGCTTCTGCCTTAAATAGTGAGGGGTCGAGCACCACTCCGTTGCCAATGATGTTCAATTGTCCACCTTGGAATATTCCCGAGGGTATTGAACGAAGCACAAATTTCTTCCCGCCGAACTCCAGTGTGTGACCTGCGTTGGGACCGCCTTGAAAACGTGCTACTACATCGTATTGCGGGGTGAGCACATCTACTATTTTACCTTTTCCCTCATCTCCCCATTGAAGACCCAAAAGTACGTCTATATTTTTTTTCATGATTCTGTTTTTTTACTACTTCTTTTTCTCTGTCTGCGTCGTGCTGCTTGATGGCATTTGCTGCATACGCCGTAGACGTAGAGCGAGTAGTGGGTTAAATGAAATTTTTTTATATCTGAAGTTATTGTCTCTTTTAAGTTTTGGTATTATTGTTTCAGTGATTCTGGCGCATTTGGTGCAAATTAAGTGGCACTTTTCGTTGTTGAGACATTTCTCGTACCTCGATTTGTTCCCAAATTGGTGGTGAGTCACTAGGTTGGCATTTATCAACAATGTAATGGTGTTGTATACTGTTGCCCGGCTTACTCGGAATTTACGCTCTTCCATGTGTTTTTGGAGAGTTTCAATGTCGAAACTGCCTTCAATGGAGTATATCATGTTGAGTATCTTGAATCTCTCCGGTGTGCAGCGCAGTTTGTTGTCTTTGAGGTATTCAGCTAACATTTGTGCAGCCGGTGTTTCGGTCAGATAGTTTTTCATGGTACAACTCTATTGCAATACAAAGTTACTTCTTTTTTATATATATTGGTACAAGATTGTGCTTAATTTTATTATAAAGTGTTTTATTTTTGAAAAACTCTCTCTCTTCTTATTCTTCTTCGATGTTTGCGATAAGCAACTTAAGTGCTTCGTTGTTTTCTATGTTCCAACTTTTTATCTCTTTGCATATTCTGGCAGTTTGCTCTTTTCCTTGTTCTGAGTATTTTTGCAAGGATATGCTTGCGCAGTTTTGTATTGGGTGGCTGACCTCTTTGTTGCTGAGAAGCACTTTTTTTATCCCATTTACATAAATGGATTCCTCTTCTTTGTTAAGTGATGTGCCTTCTCTGAATAAGTTCGATAGTGTGCTATATCCGCAATAAATCGACATCTCGTTGCTGTCGGTTATCAGCGATAAGGCTTTTTCTTTTGCTTGTGGCAAGTTCTTAAGTAGTGTGCGGCATAGATGGTCGGCTATTTCTGTGAAAGGGCATTCGGCGATCCATTTTTCGGCAGTCTCTGTGTCGAATAGGTTTTCGGGGTATAGGTATATTGCGAGAATTTTACATTCGCGTATGTTGTCTTTCCATAATTCTTGTGCTAGGGTAATGTCTTTCGTGTACCTCTTGGCTATCTCTCTTATTCGTGGAATTTCAACGCCGAAATTTATTTTATAGTTTAGCCCTTGCCTTCTTTGGTGTGCTGAAACTATTCCGTTCATTGATAGGCGCAGGCTCTTTTTTATCTCTTTTATCTTGTCGTGGATATACTCGTTCATTGTTTGAGGCTTGTTCTATCTCTTAAAAATATGGTAATAAATATTTACTTGTTCTCGTTTGGGCAAATTATAATTGCCCCCGGGAAAGAGGCAATTATAATTATTTTTTTATTGTGATAATTCTTTATTGTTTCTTATATAAGTGTCTTTTGCGGTAGTTGTTTGGCGTTTCACCCATTATTCTGTAGAATGCAGCATAGAATGACTGTCTGTTGGAGAAGCCTACGGCAGCACTTATCTCTTCAATGGTTTCGTTTGTGTATCTTTTGTCAATCATGCGGTGTAGGGCTTCTTTTATCCTGTACTCGTTCAATAGGCATGAAAAGTTCATGTTGAAGCGTGAATTTATTACTGCGGAAATGTAGCGCGTGTTGGTCTTAAGCTCTTTTGCTAGGTCTTTTGCCGAAAATGTGGTTTCTCTGTATCTCTTTTCAACCACTATAATGTTTTGTATTTTGTCGAAAAGTTCATCGGCAAGTTCTGCTCTAATAAGTGAGCGATATGCGGCTTGTTTTTCGCTCTTCTCCTTAATGTTGTAAGGGAGGGGTTTTGTTTTCTCAAGTTCGTTCATGATAGTTGTTTTTCTTTATTTTTTCTCAAATGTATAAAATAGTTGTTAATATTCAAAAAAAATAATTAACAAATATTTGCTTTTATTCTGTAATATTTTGCGATTTACACGTAGAAAGTTGGTATAATTTACTTTTAATGGGTTGTTTTGTTGTAAAGAGAATTTATTTCATAAGAGTTTCCTCCCTCTTTTATTAATTGGTTGAGTATGCTCCTCGCTTCGTCTTTTCTGTTAGCTGTTATCAATAATCTTGCTTTTTCGGTGTAGAGGGCTCTCTTCTTGTTGCACTTACTTAGTCCCTCTTCGATATAGACAAGTGCGAGTTCTTCTCTTTTTTGGCTTTTTGCAATGTCTGAACAGGTTAAATAGTATTCGGGATTGTCGGGATTTTTCTCAATAAGAACGTCTAATATGAGTAAAGCTTCTTCGCTTTTTTTATGTTTGTGTAGAAGAAGAGCGAGCGCAAAACGTGTTTTGTGATTTTCGGGATTGACTGTCAGTATACGGTAGTAATCTTCGTATGCTTTCTCGTATTTTTTTTTCTCGGAGTATATATATGCACGAAAATAGAGGGCTTCTTCGTTGAATGGCTCATTGACAATTATGCTGTCATAGTCAGCCAATGCTTTGTCCCATTTATCTGTTCTTAGGAACATGTTGCCACGTTGTTGCAATAGCCTTGGCGATTTTGGATTAAACGATAGGGCCTTGTCGTACATCTCTTCTGCCTTTTCCTCGTTGTTGCATTTTTCATATGCCAATGCAAGGTTGGCGTATATGAATTCGTTCTTTTTGTTGTCCGGTTCAAGGGCTATGGCTTTGTTGTAGCTTTTTATGGCAGTCTCTGTGTCTCCAAGCTCCATTTTTTTTGTACCTTCGGCTATAAGCTCGTGGTAGCTTTGGGGATGTGCGGTAATTGCAATCAGTATGGCGGTGGTTAGTGCAATGAGTCTCATTAAGGCTCTTTTTTTATCATATTTTGGTTGCGACAAAATGTGATTTTGCTTTGCTTATTTTGTCGCTGCAAATTTATAATAATTCTGTTTATAATTAATCATAATGGCCAATATTTTAAGTGTTTATAACATTTTATCTGTTTTATAGAGATGTTATGTATTCTTTTAGGTTTTTTCTCCTTTGCATTAATGTTTGTGTAGCACCTTGTTTCTATGAACATCAATGTTGGGTATGAACTGTTTCCTGTGAAACTTTGCTACTGCAATCTTTTATTGTGTGCCCGAAGACCCCGCTGTTTCCCAATGTTTTATGGCTGTGTTCAAGGGTGTGTCTTGGGGTAAAGCTTCACGTGTCATTGCTGTGCTGGACATTATGTAGGGGTGTGCTGCCGTACTTTACATTTTTTTCAGGCAACTCAACGTCGCTTATATTCTTAATGACAAGTTCTTTGCCATCTTTTTGATTGCTGAATGTGCAATGGGCAGATACTTAATAGGTTTGTGTAAATGCTACCTTTTCGATGTGTTTTAATAACTATGTGTGCTGCTTCAGAATGCTCTCTTTTTTTTGCGAAACAGCTTTTAAAATTTCGATATTTGCAAAAGAAAAGCTATCTTCGTGCCCGAAACGCTTTTCACATTGTGTTGATGCGGGTGCGCCCTTGTAGTTCAATGGATAGAATGGAGGTTTCCTAAACCTTAGATTTGGGTTCGATTCCCAGCGAGGGTACATAGAGTGGCAGGCGTCAGCCTGCCATTTCTTAATGAAATTATTATGAAAAATCTTTTTTTGTTCGGTTTGACCATCATGATGTTGCTCTCTTGCAGCACAAGTAACCATTCAAAAATTATAGCTCATCGTGGTTATTGTAACACTCAATGTTCGCAAGAAAATTCACTCTCGTCGTTGAAGAACGCAATGGCTCTTCGAGTTTATGGAAGTGAGTGCGATGT